>NZ_JBFBEA010000007.1:15108-364268 GCF_040683495.1 Streptomyces sp. NPDC093544
CACGCGCCCGTCGTCCTTGCTCTCGGTCACGCGCCCGTCGTCCTTGCTCTCGGTCACGCGCCCGTCGTCCTTGCTCTCGGTCACGCGCCCGTCGTCCTTGCTCTCGGTCACGCGCCCGTCGTCACGGAGCGCGGGTCGAAGCCGAAGGGCAGTTCCAGACGGTGGCTGCGCATCAGCTCGTCGTCGGAGAGCAGTTCGCCGGTCCTGCCGTCGGCCGCGATCACGCCGTCGCTGAGGATGAGGGCACGGGGGCACAGTTCGAGGGCATACGGCAGGTCGTGGGTGACCATGAGGACGGTCACGTCCAACGACCGCAGGATATCGGCGAGTTCGCGCCGCGAGGCAGGGTCGAGGTTGGAGGACGGCTCGTCGAGGACGAGGATCTCCGGCTCCATCGCGAGGACGGTCGCCACGGCCACTCGGCGCCGCTGCCCGAAGGAGAGGTGGTGCGGCGGACGGTCGGCGAAGTCCGCCATGCCGACCTGCTCCAGGGCCCTGCGGACACGTTCCTCCAGCTCGGCGCCCTTCATCCCGGCCGCGGCAGGACCGAAGGCGACGTCCTCCCGCACGCTCGGCATGAACAGCTGGTCGTCCGGGTCCTGGAAGACGATGCCGACCTTGCGCCGGATCTCCGCCATGTGCTGCTTGCCGACGGGCAGTCCGGCCACCGTCACCGTCCCGGCGCCGCCGTTCAGGATGCCGTTGAGGTGCAGCACGAGGGTGGTCTTGCCGGCGCCGTTCGGCCCGAGCAGCGCGACGCGCTCGCCGCGCGCGACGGTGAAGTCGACGCCGAAGAGGGCCTGGTGCCCGTCGGGGTAGGCGAAGGCCAGTCCGGCGACTTGGAGAGAGGGGGTCGTCACAAGGTCCATCCCAACAGACATACGGCGAGCGCGGCGGACGGGAGGGCGAGGGCGTACGACCACTGTGCCCGGGACGCGGTCACCTCGTCGATGACCGGCATCGAACCGGCGTACCCCCGGCTCACCATGGCGAGGTGCACACGCTCGCCGCGCTCGTAGGAGCGGATGAACAGGGCGCCCGCGGACTTCGCGAGCACCCCCCAGTGCTTGACCCCGCTGGCCTCGAAGCCGCGCGACTCCCGCGCGATCCGCATCCGCCGCATCTCGTCCGCGATGACATCGCCGTACCGGATCATGAAGGACGCGATCTGCACGAGCAGCGGCGGGAGCTTCAGCCGCTGGAGGCCGAGGAGCAGTTGGCGCAGTTCGGTGGTGGAGGCCAGGAGTACGGAGGCGGCGACGCCCAGGGTTCCCTTGGCGAGGACGTTCCAGGCGCCCCACAGCCCGTTCACGCTCAACGACATGCCGAGGACGTCGACCCGCTCGCCCTCCGCGACGAACGGCATGAGCACCGCGAAGGCGACGAACGGGACCTCGATGAGCAGCCGCTTCAGCAGGAAGGGGGCGGGCACCCGGGCCTGGTACGCGACCACCGCGAGGAGGCCGGCGTACAGCGCGAACGCCCACATCGCCTCGCGCGGGGTGGAGACGACCACGACCACGAAGGCGAAGGTGGCCGCGAGTTTGGTGTGCGGCGGCAGGGCGTGCACGCGCGAGTGGCCGTGCCGGTAGAGCTTGTGGGCGTGGCCGGCACCCATGTCAGGCGACCTGCGACGGGGACACTTCGGTCGTACGGCGCTTGCGGACGGCCCAGAAGACGCCGGTGCCCGCGACGACGGTGACGCCGACGCCGATGACGCCCGCGAGGCCGCCGGAGAGCCGGGCGTTCGAGATGTCCTTGACGCCGTAGTCGGCGAGCGGGGAGTCGGCGGCGGCGTGCTCCTCGACGTTTTTGTCGATGCCCTTGTCCGTGGCGACCTTCTCCAGGCCGTCGGGGTTGGCGGAGGCGTAGAAGCTGACGAACCCGGCGAGGACGAGGGAGGCGACGAGTCCGGTGATCCACACCTTGCGGTGGGAGGTGCGGGCGGCGACGGGGGCCGGGGCGGCATCAGGCACCGGGGCGGCCTCGGGCGCGTCGACCAGCTCGCCGTTGACGCGCAGCTTGAGCTGCTGGGTCAGGCCACGCGCTCCGTACACGAGATCCGGTCGTACGGCGATGACGGCGCCGACCGTGAGCGCGGTGATCACGGCCTCGCCGATCCCGATGAGGATGTGGACGCCGACCATGGCGGTGGCGACCTTGTCGATCGAGACGTCGGTGGTGCCGCCGAGCGCGTAGAGGAGGGTGAAGGCGACGGCGGCGGCCGGTACGGAAAGGAGCGCGGAGACGAAAGCGGCGGCCGTGATGGAGCGGCGCCCGCGCGGGAGCACCTTCACCAGGCCGCGGAAGACGGCGTACGCGACAACCGTAGTGACGATCGCCATGTCCGTGATGTTCACGCCGAGCGCGGTGAGGCCGCCGTCCGCGAAGAGGATGCCCTGCATCAGCAGGACCACGGAGACGCAGAGGACCCCTGTGTAGGGGCCGACGAGTATCGCCGCGAGCGCACCTCCCAGCAGATGTCCGCTGGTCCCGGCGGCGACCGGGAAGTTCAGCATCTGCACGGCGAAGATGAAGGCGGCGACCAGGCCTGCGAGCGGCGCGGTCTTCTCGTCCAGCTCGCGGCGCGCCCCTTTGAGGCTCACGGCGATGGCGCCGGCGGCGACTACTCCGGTGACCGCGGAGACGGGGGCGTTGATGAATCCATCTGGCACATGCACCGTACGAGAGTAGCGCCTTGTTGCGAGGTCCTCGCAAGAGCGAGGTTGCCACGAATAAGCGGACGGACATCGGGCAGGAGCACTGGGACAGGTCCCGGGGAGGCCAGGCGTGCGCCGGCAGCGGAAGCGGAATCCGCCGAGTGTGCGACATTGGAGAGGTGACGGATTCACAGATTCCGCACAGGTTACGCAGCGTAAGGAGTCGGCTCATGTCCGCTGTCGAACAGTACGCACGCGCTCATATCGTCACCGACACCGCAGACACCGCCGCCGACGAACACCGGGCCGTCCCGATCGCCCTTCGCTACGACCCCGAAGCCGACCCCCGCCAGGTACACGTGACCCTGCCCGGCCCCCACGAGTGGGTCTTCGCCCGCGAGTTGCTCGAACAGGGCCTCCGGGCCCCCGTCAGCAGCGGCGACATCCGCGTCTGGCCCTGCGGCCGCGTCCAGGCCGTCATGGAGTTCCACTCGGCCCACGGGGTCGCGGTCGTACAGTTCGAGTCGAAAACACTGCTGCGCTTCTTGCGTCGTACGTACATGGCTGCGGCGCCGGTGGCTGGCTGACGTGGGGTGAGTTTCACGGGGTTCACCCGGTGGCGGCCACCGGGAACGCGACGACCAGTGCCACGGCCGTCGATATCTCGCGTGAGGATCTACGCTCCCGCGTGAGCGCGTCGAGTGCGGCTCCCGCGAGGATCGGGGTCGTGAGGATCCGCGCGTGCCGAGATTCCCGCAACGCCCCAATTGTTCCAAACGGTGAACCCCAAGGCAACGCCTGTAATCCCGGCAAGAATGACAGAGACACTGAATACCGGCCAGACAGCGGACCCGGTCGAAATGAGCGGATGCTCGTCGAGGATCAAAGACCCGGAAGTCGTCGAGCACAATAGTCACAGGGTGATCAGCCGCCAGACACCAGCACTCGACTCGCCCCAGGCCACACCGACATACAGCCCGCGAGCCCGACAGCAAACCGAATGCGCTGAGAATGCACCGGAACCAAAACCCCCGAAGCACGGCTGCTCTGCCTGCCAATAAGTCGACAGGCAGAGCAGCCACGAGGTAGACGAGCGAGGCTATTTCGTCTTGCGGCGCATCCCCCAGGCACGGAAGCGGTTGCTCGCGAAGATGCCCACACCGGCGGATACAGCGATCAGCAAGGCTGTGGCTCCAGCATCCAGTGTGACCGGGCGGGAGAGTGACGCCAGGCAAGCAACGAACGTCGCAGCCGAGGCGACGACAAAGACCGACCATTCGGCCAGCCACATCTTCATCGTCGGCCGCGCAGCGCCGTTACGCCCTATTTCGTTATGTAGTGGCACTGCGTCGCCCTCCTTGTCCCGTTGATATAGAGCTTGGCGCATGCCTTCCCGTAGTGCGGAAGATACCGTTTCCCCGGGGCATAGCGCACCGGGACATGGCCCCAGTAGCACGTGTAGTGCGTCTTACCCTTACTCGTGCTGTACGTGTGATTGTTGGTGTCGGCATAGGCGAAGTCGATTCGCGTGTTGCAGAACCGTGAAAATATTCCCAGCCCATAGCAGTCCACCCCCGCCATCTCCCACTTGATGTACCTCTTGGATCCGTTGATGCTATGGGTGAACCAGCAGCCGACCGGAACGCTGAGCGTGAATCCGTCCAGATCGTCGCCGAGTTGGCGGCCAACGCCGCGACCCACGGGCGGATCCCGGGCCGCGACTTCCGCCTCACGCTCTACGTCGTCGGCGACACCCTCCGCATCGAGGTCACGGACACACGCGGTGACCGCCTCCCCCGGCTCAACCGGGCGGAGCCGCACGCGAATTCGGGACGCGGCCTGCTCCTCGTGGAGGCTCTGGCGGACCGATGGGGTGTGACATCAGGTGAAGTGACCCCGTAGGTACCGACACTTCCTTTTTATGCTGCGAGGTCCAGCCGTTGGTGGAAGCGGGTCCTCGCCTGGTACGGCGTGATGTAGCCGATGGTCGAGTGGAGCCGCTCCCGGTTGTAATACTCGGCGATCCACCGGAAAACGTCCTGTCGAGCTGCGGCCCTGGTCTCCCATACGGTCGTACCGATCTCGGCTTTCAGGACGGCGAAGAAGCTCTCCGCTGCCGCGTTGTCGAAGCACGAACCGGTCCGGCCGGTGCTCTGGCGGATGTCCAACTCGGTCAAGATTTCCCGGAATTGGCGCGATGTATATTGCGACCCGCGGTCGGTGTGGAAGATTGCGTTGCCCGCCGTGTGTCCGCCGCTATGAGCCATCCGGATGGCATCTGCCACCAGTTGAGTGCGCATGTGGTCGGCCATCGACCAGCCCACGACCTCCCGCGTGCACAGGTCGATCGCCGTCGCCAGATACAGCCATCCCTCACTCGTCGGCAAATAGGTGATATCGCCGACGAGTCTCAGCCCTGGCATCGGAGCCGTGAAGTCCCGCAGAATCAGATCCGGCGCGGGCGGCGCGGCACGGTCCTGTTTCGTCAGGCACCGCGACTTCCGTCGCGTTATCCCGGCGATCTTCCGCTCTCGCATGATCCGCGCGACCCTTTTGTGGTTCAGGACCTGGCCCTGGTGGTGCAGTTTCTGCGTGATCCTGCGGGCGCCGTAGGCACCCCGGGAGGCGGTGTGGATGTCCCGGATGCGGCGGGCCAGGTCCTCCTCCGCATCGGCCTTCTCCTGCCGTGCCTCCTTGTTTCCGTGCCAGGCGTAGTAGCCGGAGCGGTCCCATCCCAGGACGTCGCACATCCGCTTCACGCCGTGGGCGTTCCGGTGCTCGTCGACGAAACGGAAGCGGATCACCGTGTCGTCTCCCGTGCGAAATAGACGGCGGCTTTCCGGAGGATCTCGTTGTCCTCCCTCAGCCGCACGTTCTCCCGCCGCAGGCGTTTGAGCTCGTCGTTGTCGGCGGGGGTCATGCCGGCATCACTTCCGCCGTCCGCTGCTTCGCGACGTGCCTTGTCGTCGCGGACCCAATTGCGCAGCGTCTCCAGATGGATGCCCAGCCCCCGAGCAATGTCGGTGAGGGAGCGGTCCTTCGAGGAGTGCACCAGGTCCAGTGCGTCCCGCTTGAACTCCGGAGGGTAATTCTTCCGTTTTGCCACCATGGATCACTTCCCCTGGATGACGAAACATCCAGCGTCCAGGTGTCGGAATTTCGGGGGGCACTCCAGGCAAGGTCAACCCCCTCAGCGATATCGGCTACAGCGGCGACCCGTCCAACTCGGGGGCAGCGGCACCCGTCGGACCGAGGAGGTACCTCGGCCCGACGAGAAAATTCCGTTCACTCCCTTTGGTCACGCCTCCCATATCGCCGATAATGGAAATACGTCAGAACTATCGCCACGACCTCAAGGGCAGGGGAAAAGTAGAGCATTCCCCTTCCCGTTGCATTCCCCTGCCCCCAGGAGAACCACATCCAAGCCGCCCCGAAAATCCAGACAAACATTCCGGATATCCCAAAGAAAAGCGAGGCCTTACCGATGAGCGATGACCGAAGAGGCCTGGCCGACGGGCGGCGCACACGGCCGCTCCGAGAGGAATTACTGATGCCACGCATATGCCGGAACCCCCCCTACGTAGGATTTCACGATCTTTGTACCTCTCCTTGAGTACCTGTCGAGCAATTTCCCAAGGTACGCCGCGATCGCTTCGCCTGTGAGGAGTATAGCGACAGCCAGGAGAACGGCGGGCGTCGCGGCACCACCTGTCACGTATTCGATCCAGGCAGCCAGTGCAGCTATCCCCTTACTTCCGATTTCGATGATATCAATAAGCGTCCTGGTCCTCTTTCGGCTCAATTTCAGAGTACAACTCCAATAGCCGCAGGAAAGCTTATTCTTGTTGTACTTCGCTATGACCTTTCGGCCATCTAGGTCGTGCTTGTTTACCGGGTCGACGGGGTAGCCGTAGGCGTTCGCGTTGCCGCCGTACACGGGATCGGCACTGAGAAAACGTCCGGTGCTGGGGTCGTACAGCCGTACTCCCATGAGGGTCCAGCCGCTCAGGGTGCGTGCGGACCGCTGGTAGCTGCCCAACGAACCGTAGGCGGTGGCTGCGGTACCTGCGGCCGGGTTGCCGTACTCGTCGTAGTGCTGAACGGTCGCTGCGACTGTGGTGTCCAGCGGCAACTGGACCGTGATGTCGCCGTGGATGTTGGCGAGTTGCAGGACCGTGCCGCCACTGGCTGTGGTGGTCGCGCTCAGCCCGCCCGTGAGGTCGTGGACGTTGCGGCTGATGGTGTCGCCCGTCTTGGTCCAGGTGGGGCTGTCTCCGCTGCTGTAGTGGTTGGTTGTCGTGCTGCTGACGCCCCAAGTGCCGTCAGTGGCCTGGGTCTGTGCGGCCTGGACTGCGAGGCGGCCTGCGGCGTCAAGGGTCCAGGTGTTGCGGCTGGTACCGACGGTCTCCATGGCGACCAGGTCGTTGGTGTAGTACGACAGGGTCGTGTCGCCGCTGGTGGTGGTGCGGCCGAAGGCGTCGTAGACGTAGCCGGAGTTCACCAGACGGTCGGCGCTGTCGTAGGCGTACGCGGTGGTGGCTGTGGTGGTGTCCTCGGTGTTGCTGTCGCAGTCGTCCGAACTAGCTGTCAGAGCCGTGCGGTTGCTATTCTCGTCGAGGATGTAGGCGCGGGTGGTGCAACCGGTGACGGCGGTATCGGTGGCCTGGGTGAGGCGGTCGGCGCTGTCGTAGGTGTAGTCGGACTGGGTGGTCGAGCCGTCGGTCTGGGTGTGGCCGGCCTGGAGGCCGGTCACGGTGTAGCCGGCGGTGTCGGAGGCGACGGTGGTGCCGTCGGAGGTGGTGTACTCGCGGCCGGTCTCCTGGCCGGTTGTGTCGGTGGTGACGGTCAGGGTGTGGTCGCCAGGCAGGGTCTCGGTCGTGAGGGTGCCGTCGGAGTCGTAGGTGGCGGTGAAGGTGCCCGCGACCGAGTCGGTCAGGGTCTTGACGTTGCCCGCGGTGCCGTAGGCGTACGTCACGGTGGACGGGGCCGAGTCGGTGGTCTTCACTGATCGGTTCAGGACGTCGTACGCCGTGGTCGTGGTGTTGCCCGCGCCGTCGGCGTACGAGGTCTGGCGCCCGAGGGCGTCATAGGTGTACGCGATCGTCTGGCCGTTGGACGTCTGGGTGGCGATCCGGCCGTTGTCCGCGTTGTAGGTGATCGTGGTGGCCGGGGTGGCTTCCCCGGTACCGCCGGTGATCGCCGACTTGGTGGTACGGCCCGCGCTGTCCACCGTGTTAGTGGTGGTGCGGGTCACGCCGTTGGCGGTCTCCGCCTTCGTCGCGACCTGGCCCCAGCGGTCGTACGTGTAGACGGTAGTGACCGCCGCAGTCGGGTTGCTGCCGCCGCCGGTGATCGTGGCCGCGGGTGCCGTCTTGCACAGGAGCCCGGCCCAGATCACCGAGGAGCAGGTGGCCGTGGCGCTCGCGCTGTAGTACGTGTAGGCGAGGGAGCCCGCGTCCGAGCCCGACGAGCCGTTGGTGCGGGTGGTAGCCACCCGGCCGGCGTCGTCGTACGTCGTGATCGTCGGGCTGGTATCTACTCCGCTGCTGGACTTCTGCTGTCCGGTGGACCAGTCATAGATCGCGGTCGAGCCCTTGGTGTCGGCGTCGGCGGCGTAGCCGGGGATCGCCGCACCAGTCACGATCGAGGTCACAAGGTCGGAGACGGCCGCGTCGCTCGGACGGTTCTCGTCGTAGGTGTACGCGGTGTGGGCGCGGGCCGGGATCACTGTGCCCGCGGCGAGGGTGGACTCCGTGGTGGTGCCGGGGAGTTCCTTGGTGAGGGTGACTTCGTGGAGCGGACCGTACTCGTCGGTGAGCTGCTGCCCGTCCGCCGAGTACTCGGAGACCGTGGCCAGTTGCTGGGCGCGGTCGGTGGTGGACAGGTCGGTCAGGCCGAGTGCGGCCAGCTTGTCGGACGCGCCGGTGGAGGTTCCGAGGGCGAGTTCGCGATTGGTGGCAGTTAGTTCAGCCGCCACGTTGCCGTACACGTCGTACTCGGTCGCGGTGATCGAGCCACCAGGCCTGGCGGTGTTGGTCTCCTGGCTGCTGGCGTTGATGTAGGTGACGGTGGCCCTGTCATACGAGGCCGATGTGAGATCGCTGCCGGTGTTGGACAGCGGCACGGAGTCGGCCGGGAAAACAGCTGTCGCGTCCGTGGGCGCCTCGTCCTGGGCCCAGGTGGCGACCGTGTTGGCGTCCACCTGGTGCGGGGCGGTGGTACCGGAGAGCGGGACGTCGTAGACGACCGTGGTGGCCGCCGTACCCGAGACGGTGCTGCTGGTGCCCTCTGTCAGGGCCGAGCGGGACGCCTTGAGCAGCATGCCCGCACCGGCGGTAAGTGCCGAACCCGCCTTGCCGTAGGTGAAGGTCCACGGAAGCGCGCCGGGTTCGGTGAGGGTGGCGACGCGGCCGTCGGTGTCGTAGGTGTAGGCGGTCTTCAGCGCGGGGCTGATGCGTGGGTCCCACTCCTGGCGGAGCTGGCCGGTGGAACCGTACGCGTAGGAGGCGATGGTCTCAGCGGTGGAAGTGGACGCGCCGGGGCTGGTGGCCCACAGCTTGATGGCCTTGACCTGGTTCTTGTAGTCGCCGAGCGCGCTGCCGGTGGCCGTCGTGGTGTCCGCGTAGACGAGCTCCAGCACGCGGCAGCCCTTGGTGGACGGGGTGGCCTGGCAGGTCGCGGCGGTGACCGCTCCAGTGGGCGAGACCACGTACTTGGGGCGAGCGAGCGTCTCGCTGCCGGATGTGATGGTCTCCGAGGCCGTGGTGACCGTGGAGTCGTCGACCGCCGAGGCCGACGAGGCCAGTGTCCACGTCGTCGCCGTGTCTGCGGCTTTGGCGAACACCGTCGTGGTGGCGTCGGTGTCGGTGAGCGTGAACTTCAAACCGTTGAGCGTGCCGGTCAGGGTGAGGAACTCGGCGCCGGCCTGCGGCTTCCATCCACCGCCATTTGCTGCGGTGAACGCGACCGCGCTGCCGTCCGCGCTCAACAACTCCACCGAGGTGCCCGAGGTCTTGCGGATCTGCGTGTAGTCGCTCGCCGCACTGGTGACGGAGGAGGACCAGCCCGACCCGAAGATCTCCGCCTGGCCTTCGGTGTCGGTGTCGTTGGCGCGCGACGAGTAGGTGCGCTCCAAGCTCGCCTCGAACGCCGAAGCGTCAGTGACCGACAGCGTGTAGTCACCGGTGAGTTCGTTCACCTCGCCAGGACCCACCGCTGCAGTGGGCGCGGTGCCCGCGTCGCGGTCGAGGGTCACCTCGACCGTCTGCGAATGCCCGGTCGTCGTCCCGTCCGTGAACGCGGCGCGCAGTTCGATCGCGCCGTCCTCGGCGAGGGTGGAGACGATGTTCCACACCAGCTTGGTGGCGGTGCCGTCAGTGACGGTGACCGGCCAGGCCGAGACCGCGTTGCCGGAGGCGGTGACGTCGCCGACCGGGACGGTGTGCCAGGAGTCGTCGGTCTCGCCGCGCCGGTACTGCCAGGTCACCCCGGTATAGGAGGCGAGGCCCTTGGCTGAAAGGGTTAGTCGGCGGGCCGTGTCGTCGCCGTCCTGCGGAGACAGAATCGCCGCGCCGTCTGCGCCGACTCCGAAGCTGTACGCGGTGGTGGCTGAGGAAAGGTTTCCGCCGGAGTCGACCGTGCGGGCGTACAGCGTGTGCCAGCCGTTCGCCGGGTCGATGGAAACGGTCGCCGAGTCGCCGCCGTTGCCGTTGGTGGTGTCCAGCTTCTTGTTCGGCAGCGAGGAGTCGTCCAGCCCCCAGTGGTAGCCCGCACCATCGGTCGAGGAGGTGTCGATCGTGCAGGACACCGCCGCATCGGCCTTCGCCGTCCAGCCGCTCTCCTCGTACGTGTCACACGACACCGTCGGCGCGACCGGCTTGCCCGTGTTCAACGTGAACGTGGTGTAGCCGGTCCACGCCCCGTAGTCCGTCCCGTCGTAAGCCCGCACCCGGTACCGCAGATGCGTGGCCGCCGGGAACGCGTTCGCTGAGGCGATCGTCAGCTTCGCCGTCGAGCCCGAGGCCACCGACGCCGACGTGCCTGTGTACGAGTACGTGGTGTCGGCGTAGGCCGGATCCGCCGTGACCTCGAACTGTGCCTTGGTGGCGGACCCGTCCGGGTCCGTCACCTTCGCCGACAGTGTCGGGGTCAGCGAGGTGCCGTACCGAACGCCGTTGTAGGCGTTGACCTGCGACGGCGAGATCGCCGCCGAAGACGGCGTGGCGGGGTAGGAGTTGTAGGTCACCGTCAGGTGCGGTTCGGTCGAACCGTCCCCGGAGACGTAGTTGGCCGACCGGAAGCGCCGCCAGGTCAGCGAGTCCGTCTCGGACGCACCCGCGACGCGGACACCGTAGTTGGACGAACCGTCCGCCCACGCCTGCACGATGGCATCGATGTCAAAGTTCATCGTCCCGGCCGGGCAGGCGGTGCTGTAGCCCAGCGCGGCCGTATTCGTCACTGCACCGGTCGCCGTGGTGGCCGGCTGAGCCGCCCAGGTGATGTCCGTCGACGTCCAAGACCCGGTGATCCGCCGCACCTGCGTACCCGCACCCGTGGTGGCACACGTCGAGGCGTAGTACGAGTACAGCGCCAGGTTCGTGTCGGTGATGTGCTTGCCCTTGAACGCCGCCACATCGAACTTCAGATACGAACGCGCCTTCGTGGTGCCCGCGTCGTAGGTGCCCGACTTCAGCTCGGTCGAGGAGACCTGCGAGTCGGTGTAGTTGGTCGCCACCCAGGTGTCCGTGGTGACCGCGAGCGTCGACGTCGGGTCCACAGTGACCGGGTAGGTCAGGTCCTGGTCGAAGTAGTCGGCATCCGGGGTCAGCACCAGGGTCTGGGAGCCGTCGTTGGCCGTCTCGACCTTCGTGGCGACCTTGGCCTGATGCTTCGACTCACCCGAGGCGTCGCCCTTGGATGCGTCCCACATCATCGGCGCGGGGGCCTCCGCCACCAGCTTGCCCTCGGAGTCCTTCAGCAGCAGATGCCCTGTGTCGGCCTCCGACAGCTCAAGTCCCTTGAGATTCAGGGGAATGCGGTACTCCAGGCCCCCCTCGGGCGCGGAATCGAGGATGACGTTCTGGCTGAAGCCCTGGGCCAGCGCCGTCACCGTCAGAGTCTGGTCGTCTCCCAGGTCGTACGAGGCGGTGTCGCCCTTCACCGACGGCGTCGGCAGCCTGACTCCCCAGCCAAGCCCGAACGACTTCTCCCCCTGGCCCACCGCCACCAGCGCCGTGTCGCCGCCGTCCGAGACCGCGATGTCCGCCGCCGCGACGTCAGGCTCCAGCGAGTCACCCGTGTCCGAGAGCGTGGTGTCGATATCCCGCCAACTGCCGTCCACCTGCTGCCGGATGGGACCCGCGTACGTGGACGTCTGCAACTCACCCGTGGGCAGCGCGTACGTCGTCGAAGTCGCCGAACGCTCCGACAGCACCTCGATCTTCCGGTCCTGCAACCGCGCCATCAGCAGCGCCGCCGATACCGAATCCGCCGACGACGCCAACTCCGCCGCGTCCGACGCAGCCGCCACGTTCGTCGTAGTGGAATCGGCTGCGAACACCGCACCCGTTTCCAACGACACCAGCGCCGCCTCCGCGGCCAGCACCGTGGCAACGGCAAGCGCCGTACGTCTCAACGCGGCACGCGACGGTCTCCCCCGCCCCCTCGCGCCCGGAACCCATCTCCCCTTGAGCCTCAACACAACTCCTGTAATCACGCCATGACGCCGAGTGCGTCACGAGCTGCGTGATCATATGAGCAAGATCCCGTGAGAGAACCTTCACTCCCTCTTCGCTATCGCCACAAGTGACTTCGCGTCGCATGAGCCGCCTTGACATCCAGGCAGTAGAGCTTCGAGGACAAGTCAAACCTGTGTGAATCACATGGGTTCGCCGTGACTAGTCCCGCATCATATGCGGGCAGATCTACCCCAACCCCCACCCTCGCCATTCCGACCTGCACGAATGAGGATCGTGACAGAGTCGTGACGGGCCACTCCCATGCTCTGGACAGGCGAGGGTGCTGAGGGCTACATCCCCGATGCGTACGCCACGAAGTCCGCCCACGTGGTGGGTTCCACGGCGAGGCGGGGGCCCTGGGTGTTCTTGGAGTCACGGACGTGGATAGTGGCGGGGGCCACGGCTATCTCGACGCAGTCGCCGGGTTCGCTGCTGCTGCTGTAGCTGCTTTTGAACCAGTGGAGTTCCGTGGTGCTCATAGTCTCCCCAGCAGTTGCTCGATGAAGGCTTGCGACTCTCTCGGCCTGAGAGCCTGTGCCCGGATCATGCCGTAGCGCAGTTCAAGGATACGAAGATCCCTGGGACTTGAGACAGGGCGTCCGTTGAAGGCCCCGTCGGAGCGCCCGACCCCCGTGCCGTCCTGGAACTTCAGCACCTCGATCAGGCCGTCCATTCCGGCGTGGTCCTCCCGGTCGGTCGGCATGACCTGGAGCGTGACATTCCTCAACTGCGCTACCCCCAGCAGGTGTTCGAGCTGTCGACGCAACACCATCTTCCCTCCGATGGGGCGTTCCAGCGTCACCTGTTCCTGGACGAAACCGAGCGTCGGCGCGGGATCCCGTTCGAAGATCACCTTTCGAGCCATCCGCGCATCGGCCTCTCGCGCAACCACGTCCGGCGATAGCGCCGGCTGCCGCGTCTCGAACAGCGCCTTCGCGTACTCCGGCGTCTGCAACAACCCATGGATGTTGTGGTTGCTGTACAGCAGCAACTCAACCGCCCGCGCCTCCAGCTGAGCAAGCTCCCGCACCTTCTTCGGATAGCGGGCCTTCTCCGTGTGCACCCGCAGCGCGGCGATCGCCCCGCTCGCGTGCAGCACCTCGTCCGCCTGGTACAGGAACTCCAGCCGGGGGATCCGCGCCCCGCGCTCGATCTTGCGGATCATGTCCTCGCCGTACCCCATGGCCTCCCCGAAGTCGGCCGCGCTCATCCCTGCGGCCTCCCGGTGGAACTTGATGACACCGCCGACGACCTCGATCATCGGCGCCATCTCGTCCCCGAGCTCGATGCCCCAGCCGGCCTCGTCCACGCCTTCGCTCATCGCCCACCTCCAACGCGCACTCGTACCCGTACGGCACGGAGACAGCCGAGACAGCCCGAGACAAACGCCGGACAGTAACGGTACGTACACGCGCCGCGACTCCTCACCGTAGGCAGAATCGGCCACGCTGAGTGATGTGAATCAAGAAACCGCCGCCCCTCACCCCCAACTCGGCTACCCCATCCGCAACTTCAGCGTTCCCCTCTCCCCCACGCCCCGCGGCGCCCGACTCGCCCGGCTGCTGGCCGTCGAACAACTGCGCAGCTGGGAGCTGCCGTTGGAGGCGCCGAGCCAGATCGTCGCCGAGTTGGCGGCCAACGCCGCGACCCACGGGCGGATCCCGGGCCGCGACTTCCGCCTCACGCTCTACGTCGTCGGCGACACCCTCCGCATCGAGGTCACGGACACACGCGGTGACCGCCTCCCCTGGCTCAACCGGGCGGAGCCACACGCGGATTCGGGACGCGGCCTGCTCCTCGTGGAGGCTCTGGCGGACCGATGGGGTGTGACATCGGGACTACCGCCGCGCAAGACGGTCTGGGCGGAGGTGGACGTGGGCAGGACCCGTCACCCACAAGGGTGATCATCGCCCCATTGGCCGGATTTCCGACTAGTCGGTCGTCATATGCTCGCCGCCGTTCATCCCGAAAGGAGCACAATCTCCACGATGGTCAGTTCCCTGCACGAGGCGATGCACCGGATCTTCCGGGAGGACCCGGGACTCTTCGCCCGCGCCACCCGCGCGCTCGACATCCCGCCGTTCGAAACGCCCATCTCCTCCACCCCACTGCCGACCGACTTAACCGAGAACCGGCCGGTGGAGCGGCGCGTGGACACATTGATGCGCATCAAGGCGCCGAGCGGTGAGTACCTCCTCGCCGTCGAGGCGCAGTTGGAGCCGGACGAGGACAAGCACAACAGTTGGACGTACTACATGGCGCACTTGTACGCGAAGTACAAACTGCCCCCGGTACTCCTCGTCGTCTGCAAAGACCAGCAGACCGCCAAGTGGGCAGCCCGTCCCGTGAAGATCGGTCCACCACAGTGGCCCTCCCTCACCCTGCACCCCCTGGTCCTCGGGCCGGGCAATCTTCGCAGAACTCACCAACCAGGGCCTGGACAAGACCGAGGCCCACAAACTCTGGAGGCAACTCGTGGCCGTCGACACCTCGTTCTTCACATCATCGATTTCGCAGGAGATCCGCGCCGAGGGAGAGGTCAAGGGGCGGGTGAAGAACATCCTGCTCCTCCTCGAAGGCCGGAGCATCCCCGTCTCCGACACCGACCGTGAGCGCGTCACCTCCTGCGACGACCTCGACGCCCTGGACCGTTGGTTCCGCCGTGCCATCACCGCCACCTCCACCACCGAGGTGTTCGCCGAAGACCCGTCCGACCAGCAGCAGCAGTAAGAGCCGCGCACAGGACGGGGCGCCCCACCTGAAACGTGGGACGCCCCGTCAGTCGCTACGCGAACCTCAGACCGATGCCAGCTCCCGGTCCTCGTCCTTGCCGCGGCGCTCGTCGTCCAGCTTGCGCAGGCCCTCGCCCTCGACGTCGACGTTCGGGAGAACGCGGTCGAGCCACTTCGGCAGCCACCAGGCCTTCTTGCCGAGGAGAGCCAGGACCGCCGGGACGACCGCCATGCGGACGATGAAGGCGTCGAAGAACACCGCGATCGCGAGGCCGAAGCCGATCATCTTGATCATCGACTCGGTGGAGCCGATGAAGCCGCCGAAGACGGCCATCATGATGACGGCGGCAGCGGTGACGACGCGGGCGCCGTGGTTGAAGCCGGTGACGATCGCCTGGTTGGGCTTCTCGCCGTGGACGTACGCCTCGCGCATGCGGGTCACGAGGAAGACCTCGTAGTCCATCGCGAGACCGAAGACGACGCCCACCATGAAGATCGGCATCATCGACATGATCGGGCCGGTCTCCTCGACGCCCAGCAGGCCGGCGAACCAGCCCCACTGGAAGACCGCGACGACGGCGCCGAGCGCGGCCATCACCGAGAGCAGGAAGCCGAGGGCCGCCTTCAGCGGGACCAGGATCGAGCGGAAGACCAGGATCAGGAGGAGGAAGGCGAGGCCCACGACGAGCGCCAGGTACGGGATGAGCGCGTCGTTGAGCTTCTGCGAGAAGTCGATGTTCATCGCCGTCGTGCCGGTGACCAGCACCTGCGCGCCGGTGTCCGCCTTGATGTCGCCGGCCTCGCCACGGATGGCGTGCACCAGGTCCTCGGTGGTGATCGAGGAGGGCTTCGAGTCCGGGATCACGGTGATCGTCGCGGTGTCGCCGGCCTCGTTGAGCGGCGAGGGCGTCACGGACACGACGTCGTCGAGGCCCTTGAGCCGGTCGGTCACCGTGGTGACGGCGGCCTCCGGGTCGTCGCTCGCCTTCACGTCCGCGACGATCATCAGCGGGCCGTTGAAGCCAGGTCCGAAGCCGTCGGACAGCGTGTCGTACGCCCGGCGCTGGGTCGTGGACGTCGGCTGCGAACCGTCGTCGCCCAGGCCCAGTTCGAGCGAGGTCGCCGGGATCGCGGCGGCGCCGAGCGCGACGACACCGAAGAGCAGGACGGCGACCGGACGGCGTACGACGAAGCTCGCCCAGCGGGTGCCCATGTTGGGCTTGCCCACCTTCTTGGCGGCACGCCCTCCCCCGAGCAGCTTGCTCTTCTTGCCCGCGGGCTGGACCCTCTTGCCGGCGTAACCGAGCAGCGCCGGGATCATGGTGAGCGCGATCAGTACGGCGATCACGACCGTGCCCGCCGCAGCGACACCCATCTTCGTGAGCATCGGGATGTTGACGACCGACAAGCCGACCAGGGCGATGACCACGGTGAGACCGGCGAAGACGACCGCGGAGCCCGCCGTGCCGACGGCCCGCCCCGCCGCTTCCTCGCGTTCGCGGCCCTCGGCCAGCTCGGCTCGGTAGCGCGAGACGATGAACAGCGCGTAGTCGATACCGACCGCAAGCCCGATCATCATCGCGAGCGTGGAGGTGGTGCTGCCGAGGTCGAGCGCCTTCGCCAGGGCCGTGATGGTCGAGATGCCGATGCCCACGCCGATCAGCGCGGTCAGCAGCGGCAGTCCGGCCGAGATCAGCGAGCCGAAGGTGATGACGAGGACGACCGCGGCGACCGCGATACCGATGATCTCGGTGGACCCGGTCTCGGGCGTCGCCTGGAGCGCGTCACCGCCGATCTCGACGGTCAGCCCGCCGGCCCGCGCCTCCTTCGCCGTCTCCTCCAGGGCGTCCTTCGAGGAGTCCTTCAACTCCATACCGGAGACCTTGTACGAGACCTGCGCGTAAGCGACCGTCCCGTCCTTGGAGATCGACTTGTTCTTGTACGGGTCCGTGACGGAGGTGACCTCGGAACCGTCGCCGAGTGCGTCGACGGCCTTCTCGACGGTCGCCTTGTTGTCCGCGTCCTTCATCTTCTCGCCGCTGGGCGCCTTGAAGACGACCCGCGCGGTCGCTCCGTCGGCGCTCATGCCGGGGTTGCGCTGTTCCAGCAGGTCGAAGGCCTTCTGCGCCTCCGTGCCGGGTATCGAGAAAGAACTGGTACCCGCGGCGGGTGCGCTTGCCGCGCCGACGCCCGCGAGCGTCAGCAGCGCCACCCAGATGAGGGCGACGAAGTGCCGTCGCCTGAAGGCGAGACGGCCGAGTTTATAGAGAAACGTAGCCACGAGGGCGTACTCCCGGTCAGGTCGTGGGATGGCAAGGGCCGGTGCGATCACCCGTTGGGGAACGGGTGAGGGCAGGGAGGATCAGCCCGACGACGTGAGCGGTCGCGTCAGGTGCAACTACAGGGATCTGTAACGGGGTTGAGGAGGGTCAGGCGCCGAGAGCAGGGAGGATCACGGCGTCGACGTACGAGGTGAGGAACGTCTGGGTCGGCGGCAGTTCGTCGATCAGTGTCCGGGCCGCGAAGCCACCGACCAGCATGTGCATCACGAAGCCGATCGCGGGGTTGTCCGGACGGACCTCACCCCGGTCGACGGCACGTTGCAGCATGCGCCGAATCTCCGCCATCTCCGGCTCGATGAGCAACTCCCGGAAGGCGCGCAGGAGATCGGGGTTCGTGTGCGTCGCCATGGCCAGTCCTCGCATCAACGCCGAGTTCTGTTCCATGTGACAGTCATCCTCACGCACCACCATCGCGTGGAAGTCGCCCCGCAGGGACCCGGTGTCGACGTAGTCGGAGAAGCCCGGCTTCTGGTGCCGCATCGCCCTGGCCACGAGCTCGGCCTTGCCGCCCCACTGGCGGTAGAGGGTGGCCTTGCTGGACTTGGTGCGAGCGGCGACGGCGTCCATCGTCAGAGCGTCGTAACCGACTTCCCGAAGCAGGTCGAGCACAGCCGCGTACAGCTCGGCCTCACGCTCGGGCGTGATCCGACTGCGTCGCGCCGTTGCGGCTTCAGTCATCCCACTCACCTTCTCCTGCTCCGCGTACGGAGCGGGAGAGCTCCGGACGACACGGTTGCCTATGCCTCTGAAGATACCCCGAGACCAAGCGAAACGAAACCGTTTCGTACGTGTCGTGTGTCACCAGTTTCCGGCTCAACCCCGCAATCGACACCCAGACACAAGTTGCCGAGGCCTCCCGAGCGGAAAAGCATAGGGAGGTGAGCGACGAGTACGAGAACGCGACCACCGGGGAGAACGCCCCCGGATACCTGCGCTTCCCGCACCTCAGCGGCGACCGGCTGTGCTTCGCGGCCGAGGACGACCTGTGGGTGGCCCCCCTGGAAGGACCGGGCCGTGCGTGGCGCCTCACCGTCGACCGTACCAAAGTCGGCCACCCCCGCTTCTCCCCCGACGGCCGCCACATCGCGTACACGAGCTGGCGCAGCTTCGTCCCGGAGATCCATCTCGTACCGGTGGACGGCGGCCCCGGCAGACAGCTCACCTACTGGGGCAGCGCCGACACCCAGGTCTGCGGCTGGTCACCCCCTGACAAGGACGGAAACGGCGACATCCTCGCTGTCGCCTCGCACGGCCAGCCCTTCTCCTACTTCACCTGGGCCTACAACGTCCCCACCGACGGCGACCCCGGCGGCAAACTCCCCTGGGGCCCGGTCTCCGACATCGCGGTCGCCGACATCGACGGCGAACGCAAGACCCTGCTGCTCACCGGCACCCCACCGCACGAGCCGGCCGCCTGGAAACGCTACCGGGGCGGCGCGACGGGACGGCTCTGGCTGCACGGCAGGCGCCTCCTCGCCGACCTCGAAGGCCACTTCAGCGCCCCCATGTTCGTCAGCGGCCGCGTCGCCTTCCTCTCCGACCACGAGGGCGTCGGGAACCTGTACTCGTGCGCGTACGACGGCTCCGGCCTGCGCCGCCACACCGACCACGACGCGTACTACGCCCGGCACGCGTCCAGCGACGGCACCCGGGTCGTCTACCAGTGCGCGGGCGACCTGTGGATCGTCGACGACCTGTCCGTCGACTCGATCCCGCGCCGGCTCGATGTTCGGCTCGGGGGGCCGCGCGCGGGACGCCGTCCGTACCAGGTGCCGGCCGCCCAGCACGTCGACAGCATCTCCGTGGACGAGACGGGCCGGGCCAGCGCCGTCGTCGTACGCGGCAGCCTGTACTGGCTCACCCACCGCGACGGCCCCGCGCGCACCATCGCGGACACCCCGGGCGTACGGGTCAGACTCCCCGAGATGCTCGGCTCCGGCGGTCAGGTCGCCTATGTCACCGACGCGGAGGGCGAGGACGCCGTCGAGATCGCCTACCTCCCACGCGCGACCGGCGAACGCGAACCGCGCCGCCTCGCCTCCGGCGGACTGGGCCGCGTACAGGAAATGGTGTCGGACCCGCAGGGCCAGCGCCTCGCGATCGCGTCGAACGACGGGCGGCTGCTGCTGCTCGACGCGTCGGAGGAGTCGGGGGACTCCGAGGACTCCGGGGACTCCGGGGACTCCGAGGACTCCGAGGACTCCGAGGACTCCGAGGACTCCGAGGACTCCGAGGAGTCCGGGGAGTCCGGGGGCACCTCCCGGACGAAGTCCGGGGGAGGTGAGGTCACCGAGCTCATCCGGTCCATCAACGGGCCCGTGCGCGACCTGGCCTTCTCACCGGACGGTGCCTGGCTGACCTGGGCGCACCCCGGGATCGGCCGCTCCCTGCGCCAGATCAAGATGGCGCGGATTTCCCCCAAGGGACAAGGGGACCGCCTGATCGTCGACGTCACGAACGGCCGCTTCGAGGACGAGAATCCGGTGTTCACCCGGGACGGCCGCTATCTGGCCTTCCTGTCGTGGCGCGGCTTCGACCCGGTGTACGACGTCCACACCGGGGACCTGTCCTTCCCGCTCGGCTGCCGTCCGTACCTGGTACCCCTGTCGTCCGCGACCCCTTCCCCCTTCGCGCTCAACCCCGACGGGCGTCCGGTCGCGGGAGGCCTGGACCCGGTCGAGGACGACGCGGGCGACGGCTCCACGGTGACCGTCGAGATCGAGGGCCTGGAGAGCCGGGTGACGCCGTTCCCGGTCACCGCCTCCAAGTACTCGGCGCTCCACCCGGTCGCGGGCGGCGGCTTGGTCTGGCTGCGCTGGCCGATCTCGGGCGCGCTCGGCGAGACCTTCGCCAACCCCGACGACACGTCCGGCCGCCCCACCCTTGAGTACTTCAACATCGCCAAGGCGAAGAAGTCCGAACTCGTCGACCATCTGGACTGGTTCGCGGTGAGCGGCGACGGCAGCCGACTGGTCGTGGTCGACGAGGGCGACCTGCGCGCCGTCCCCTCCACCGAGTCCGGCGACGGCGACTCCACGGTCTGGATCGACCTGCGCCGCATCCTGCACGAGGCGGACCCGCCCGCCGAGTGGCGCCAGGCGTACGAGGAGGCGGGCCGCATCATCCGCGCCTACTACTGGGAGCCGCACATGTGCGGCATCGACTGGGACGCGGTGCTCGCCCAGTACCGCCCACTGGTCGAACGGGTCGCGTCCCCGGACGAGTTCGCGGATCTGCTCCGGGAAGTACTGGGCGAACTGGGCACCTCCCACGCGTACGTCTCCGCCGCCCGCCGCAACGAGGGACCGGCCCACTACCAGCGCTGGCAGGGCCTCCTGGGCGCCAACTTCGTCCGACGGGACGGCAGTTGGATGCTCAAGCGGATCCTGCCCGGCGACTCCTCGGACTCCAAGGCCCGTTCACCGCTGGCCGGCACCGGGATCCGTGAGGGCGCGGTGCTCACCCACGTCGACGGCCGGCCGGTGGACCCGGTCACGGGCCCGTATCCGTTGCTGGCGGGCGCGGGCGGTACGACGGTGGAGCTGACGTTCACATCGGCGGAGTTCACGTCGGCGGGGTCCACGTCGGCGGAGTTCACGTCGGCGGAGTTCACGTCGGCGCGGGGCGAGGGACGGTCGCGTCGGGTCGCCGTCGTCCCGCTCATCGACGAGCGGCCGCTGCGCTACCAGGACTGGGTGGCCAAACGGCGCGACGTCGTACGGGAGTTGAGCGGTGGGCGCTGCGGCTACCTGCACATCCCCGACATGGGCGGCTCGGGCTGGGCCCAGTTCAACCGCGACCTGCGTCTGGAGGTGTCCCGGCCCGCGCTCATCGTCGACGTACGCGGCAACGCGGGCGGCCACATCAGCGAACTGGTCGTCGAGAAGCTGACCCGCAGGATCCTGGGCTGGGACCTGACACGCGACGCCCAGCCGGTGTCGTACGCCTCCAGTGCCCCGCGCGGTCCTGTGGTGGCGCTGGCGGACGAAGCGACCTCGTCCGACGGCGACATGATCACCGCGGCCTTCAAGCTGCTGAAGCTGGGGCCGGTCGTCGGCCAGCGCACCTGGGGCGGCGTGGTCGGCATGACCGGCCGGCACCGCCTCGGCGACGGGACGGTGATCACGGTCCCGATGAACGCCGCCTGGTTCGACGCGTACGGCTGGTCCATCGAGAACAAGGGCGTCCACCCGGACCTGGAGATCCTCCGCACGCCCTTGGACTGGGCGGAGGGCCGCCACGCGCAACTCGACGACGCCGTCCAACTCGCCCTGGACCTGCTGAACACGCAACCGGCGGCATCCCCGCCGGACTACTCGAACGTGCCGGACCGGACGAGACCGAAGCTGCCGCCGCGCAGCTGAACACAGAGGTGGGGCACCCTCATTGAAGAGGGCGCCCCACTCAGGTACTGCTCGTGCGGCCCAACGATCAGACGTCAGAGGTCAGACGTCATAGTCCTGGTCGAAGCGGTCCTGAGCCTCCTGCTGCATGCGGTCCGTGCCCTTCTGGTCACGGTCACGCTCGCCGCGCTCACGGTCCTGCCGACCGGGCTCACGCTGCTGCGAGGAACGCTCGCTCGCCTCGTCCTGGTTCTCGCCCATCTTCTTCTTGGCCTGCTGCTTCATCTCTTCGGCCTTGTCCTGGAACTGGTCCTTCATACCCATGAGATTTCACTCCCGTTTGTGGGTGAGGGGATCGGGGCTCGACCAGACTTACACGGGGGTACAAAGCGCGCATTTCGATCACTCACTCACCGTGAGTACGTCCAGGAATCCCAGGTCAGGCGCCCTGTCGCTCCTGTTCGTCGGCCGCCCCGCCCGCGCCCACAAGTCCCCTACCCACGCCCTTGAGCCGCGGCTCGAGCCGCCGCATCTCCCGTTCCCCGACCGCCGCGATGATCCCGGGGAGGTAACCGCGGACGCCCTGCATCCCCCGCAGCCACCACTGCGCGTACACATGGCTCGACCGGCGCTCGATCCCGTCGACGATCCGGTCGACGGCAGGACCCAGCGGATACGTCTTGTTGGACGGCCACGGAAGCCGCTGCCGCAGTTCGCGCATCACGTCGTCCTGGTCGGCCCCGCGCACCATGTCGGTGTCGGTCCACGACAGGTAACCGACCCCGACCCGCACCCCCTTGTACCCGACCTCGGCCCGCAGACTGTGCGCGTACGCCTCCACGCCCGACTTGGACGCGCAGTACGCGGTCATCATCGGGGCCGGAGTGATCGCGGCGAGCGAGGCGATCTGGAGGAGATAGCCGCGGCTCTCCATCAGTACCGGCAGGAAGGCGCGAGCCGTCACCGCCGAACCGATGAGGTTGACCTCGATCACGCGTCGCCAGGCGACCGGGTCGGACTCCACGAAGGGCCCGCCGTTGGCCACCCCCGCGTTCGCGACGACGATGTCCACCTTCCCGAACCGCTCCTTCACCTCCTCGGCGACCCGCGCCATCGCCTCGTGGTCGGTGACATCGGCGTACCAGTGACCGCTCTCGCTGTGCAGCCGCTCCGAGACCTGCTTGAGCTCGTCCGCCTCCAGACCGACGAGCGCGACCTTCGCCCCACGCGCGGAGAGCTTGCGGGCGAGGAGTTCACCGACTCCCCGCGCGGCCCCCGTGACGACCGCGACCTGCCCTTCGAGGCTCACCTTGCTCATGCGCCCTCCTTGATCTGTGCGGTCGGTGTTGCTTGTGCGTACGTGCTGACGAGTTCGCGTATCCGCCCGGTCACCAGCTCGGGCGCCTCCACCGGCGTCATGTGCCCGAGCCCGGCCAGTTCGGTGACCCCGACGCAGTTGGGCAGCGCGGCGACCAGGGCACACGCGTGCACGGCCGGCGTCATCCGGTCAGCCGTACCCACCAGCACGGCGGTCGGCACCACCAACTGCCTTACGCCGTCGTCGAGATCGAGCAGGTCGAGCACGACCGACCAGGCGTACCGCACCCGCCGCGGACACGCGTGCACGATCCGCGTGCATGCCTCGACCATGCCCGGCGACGAACCGGGGCCCATGGTCGCGTACTTGAGGATCCGCCTGGCGAGTGGCGTCACCGGACCGAGCGGCGCCCGCGAACCGAGGACCGACCGGGTGATACGGGTTCGCAGCCGCCCGGCGCGCATCGGCACCACCCGCGACTCGGCGACCAGCTTCGAACTGCCCGTGCTGCACAGCAGTACAGCCGCCGCGTGCTCCCTCAAACGCGGCCGCGCCGATGCCGCCATCAGCGTCATCCCGCCCATGGAGTGCCCCACCAGCACGGCCTTCTCGCCCGGCGCGAGAGTGGCCGCGAGCACCGCTTCCAGGTCGTCGGCGAGCGCGTCCGTACCGCACAAGTCGCTCGCGGGACTGCGTCCGTGCCCGCGCTGGTCGTACGCGATGACCCGGTGGTCGGCGGCGAGATCGCGTATCTGCGCCGCCCAGAAGGCGGTTGAGCAGGTCCAGCCGTGCACGAGGACGACGGCGGGTGCCCCCTCCGCCCCGTGCACCTCGACGTGCAGCCGCGCCCCGTCGGCGGAGACGGCGGTCAGCTCGCGCGCGGGAACGGGCGGGGCGTAGGGCCCGTGGGACACATGCATGAGCCGGCTCACGCTCCGGTCTCCACGGTCTTCTTCGTACGTCCCTTGTCCACGACTTCCGTGGGCGCCCGCAGCACCTCGTACTCCGCCAGATCGATACGCCGCGTGGCCCTGCGGAACTCGGTCGTGGTCCCCGGCCAGATGGTCGTGTTGACCCCGTTGGCGTCGAGGTACCAGCTTTCGCAGCCGCCGCTGTTCCAGACCGTGCGCTTCATACGCCCCTGGACCTCGCGGTTCCAGGCGTTCACGGCGCTGGGGCGCGCTTCGAGGGCCACCCGCCCGCCGAGAACGTCCAACTGCCTCATGAAGTCGGCCATGTAATTCAGCTGGGACTCGATCATCAGGATCATGCTCGAATTCCCGAGGCCCGTGTTGGGCCCGACGATCGTCAGCCAGTTGGGGAACCCGGCGGCGGTGGCGCCGCGCAGCGACTTCATGCCGTCCTTCCAGGACTCGGCGAGCGTCCGGCCGTCCGCACCGACGACCCGGTCGGCGATCGGCATGTCGGTGACGTGGAATCCCGTGCCGAAGACGATCGCGTCGACCTCGGCCTCGGTGCCGTCGGCCGCGACGAGGGTGGAGCCCCTGATCTCGCTGAGGCCGCCGTCCACCAGATCCACGTTGGGCTGAGCGAGCGCCGGATAGTAGGTGTTGGAGAGCAGGATCCGCTTGCAGCCGATGCGATAGTCCGGGGTCAACCGAGCACGCAGATCAGCATCCTTGATGGCGCGGGCCATGTTGCGCTTGGCCAACTGCTCCACCATCCCCAGCTCGCCCGGCCGTTTGGTGAACGCCTGGACCTGCAACTCCCGGATCCCCCACAGGAGTCCGCGCCTGGCCTGCGCCGTGATGGGCAACTTCCGGTGCAGCCACCGCTCGGCGCCGCTGATGGCACGGTCGACGCGCGGCATCACCCACGGCGGGGTGCGCTGGAAGAGCGTGAGGTGCGCGACCTCCGGCTGGATGGCCGGCACGATCTGAATGGCCGAGGCGCCCGTGCCGATCATGGCGACGCGCTTGCCGCGCAGGTCGTAGTCGTGGTCCCAGCGGGCGGAGTGGAAGACCTTGCCGGGGAAGGTGTCGATCCCCGCGATGTCCGGGACCTTGGGGTCGGACAGCGCGCCCGTGGCGGACACGACGACATCGGCGGTGAGAGACCCACTGCTGGTCTCGATCCCCCACCGCAGCTTCTCGGCATCCCAAGTCAGCTTCTTGACTTCGGAGTTGAAACGAAGGTGCGACCGCAGCCGGAAGACGTCCGCCACGTGCTCCAGATAGGCCCGGATGTACTCCTGCCCGGAGTAGGTGCGCGGCCAGTCGGGATGGGGCGCGAACGAGAACGAGTACAGATGGGACGGTACATCGCAGGCGCACCCGGGATAGCTGTTGTCCCGCCAGGTGCCGCCCACACTGTCGGCCCGCTCCAGGACGACGAAGTCGGTGACCCCTTCACGGCGCAGCCGCACAGCGGCCCCCAGCCCGCCGAACCCGGACCCGATCACGGCCACTCGCACATGCTCGGTCATGCCGACGCCTCCCTAGCCGTACGACCATGCCAGTAAATACTGGCGCAATGGGAGAGTAGGGCAGGTTCGTACTCATGGGTAGGGGTCGCGACAGGGAAAGTTACCGACGGTACGACGTAGGGTGCCGACGTGACGGAGAAGCACGAGTACCGGATGGCGGAGCTGGCCAAGGAGGCCGGCATCACCGTGCGCACCCTGCGCTTCTACCGCGAGCGCAAACTGATTCCGCCGCCCCGCCGCGAGGGCCGTATCGCCTGGTACGACGAAACCCACCTGGCCCGCCTGCGCACGATCACGGCACTCCTCGAACGCGGCCACACCCTGAACGGCATCGCGGAACTGGCGGAAGCCTTCGACCACGGCCGTGACGTGGGTGAGCTGCTGGGCCTCGGCGAGCCCACCGAGGAAACCCCGGTCCGCCTCTCCCCCGAGGAACTGGCCGACGTCTTCGCCGGCCAGGCCACCCCGGAGAACCTCGCCGCCTCCCTCGACCTCGGCTATCTCGGCACCGACGGCGGGGAGATCGTCCACATCAGCCGCCGCCTGCTCGACGCCTCGGCAGCCCTGGTCCGCGAGGGCATCCCCCTCGCCGACGTCCTGTCGACGGCCCGCCTGGTACGCGACCACGCCGACGCCCTCGCCGACCTCTTCATCAACCTGGCCCTCACCGAGAACCGCACCCCGGCCGACCTCCACCGCCTGCGCCCACTGGCGAAGAGCGTGGTCGAGGCGGAACTGTCGATGGCGATGGACAGGCGGCTACGCGACCACAGGGCGTAGCTCGCGGACCACGGGACGTAGGCCGTGAAGCCATAGGACGTAGGCGGTGAAGCCATAGGACGTAGGCCGTGAAGCCATAGGACGCATGCCGTGGATCACGGGGCGTAGCCCATGGACCGAGGAGGGCCTACGCGATCACAGCTGGTAGACCACCGTCACCGGCGCATGGTCCGACCAACGCTCGACATGCGTCGCCGCCCGCTCCACGAAGCCCTTGACGGCCTTGTCCGCGAGCCCCGGCGTCGAGATCTGATAGTCGATCCTCCAACCTGAATCGTTGTCGAAAGCCCGCCCCCGATAAGACCACCACGAGTACGGCCCCTCGACGTCCGGGTGCAGCGCGCGGACGACATCGACGTACCCGCCATCGGTCGCGTCGAGGACCCGCCCCAGCCACTCCCGCTCCTCGGGCAGGAACCCGGAGTTCTTCTTGTTGGCACGCCAGTTCTTGAGGTCGGCCTCACGGTGGGCGATGTTCCAGTCGCCACACACGACGACCTCGCGCCCGTCGGCGGCTGCCCGCTCCCTGAGCCCCTTCAGATAGGCGAGGAACTCCCCCATGAACCGGATCTTCTCGTCCTGGCGGTCGGTCCCGACCTCCCCCGAGGGCAGGTAGAGGCTGGCGACGGTGACACCGGGCAGGTCGGCCTCGACGTACCGCCCGCTGGAGTCGAACTCCTCGGATCCGAACCCGATCCGCACCCGGTCGGGCTCGCGCCGCGTGTACAGGGACACACCCGCGCGCCCCTTGGCCGCGGCGGGCGCGTGCACGACGTGCCAGCCGTCGGGCGCGCGCACCTCGTCCGGCAGCTGCTGCGGCTCGGCCCGCACCTCTTGCAGGCACAGCACGTCCGCGGAGGTCTCGGCGAGCCACTCCACGAAACCCTTCTTCGCGGCGGCCCGAAGCCCATTCACGTTCACAGAGGTAATAGTCAGCACCCGGGCACGATACTTAATCCGTACTGCCCACCCGTACCACCCACACGTACCGTCCACCCTACGCATAGAAGTACGATGGTTCGCATGAATATCCGCCGGGTCCCCTTCGACCACCCCGACGCCGTCAAGCTCAACGACCAGGTGCAGGCCGAATACGCCGAGCGCTACGGCGACGAGGGCGATGTCACACCGCTCGACGCGAGGATGTTCGAGCCACCGCTCGGCCGGTACCTCATCGCGTACGACGACCGGGACCGGCCGCTGGCCACCGGGGGCTGGCGCACACAGAACGAGAACGACGAGGGGTACGCGGACGGCGACGCCGAACTCAAGCGCATGTACGTGATCCCTCAGGCCCGCGGCCTCGGCCTCGCCCGCCGCATCCTGGCCGCACTGGAGACGGACGCCCGCGCGGCCGGACGTACCCGCATGGTTCTGGAGACGGGCACCGAGCAGCCCGAGGCGATCGCGCTGTACGAGTCGAGCGGCTACGAACCGTGCGCCAAGTTCGGCCACTACCGCGACTCCCCCATGAGCCGCTGCTTCGCGAGGTCACTGCGCTCGAAGTAGGCCTCGCCCAAACAGAGATCCCGTTCGCTGATGTACTACGCAGCGCCTCCGGGCGTCGCTTCCAGAGGCGGAACGTGTTCGGCACTAGCCGGTCGGCTTGTCCGTGTGGACGCCTGTCGCGAATGAGTCCGCTGCCGCCTGGATCCCAGCAACGTACTCACGCCACCGGGCCCCGTCTCCCATCTCGTCATGATCCGGACCGGCGCGCCCGTCGATGAGTTCGCGGACCACATCGGCATGGCCGGCGTGCTGGGCAGTCTCGGACACCATCCGAATGAGCAGAACGCCCAAGGTCGTGTCGCGCTTTCCCTCCTGCCAGTGGGCCACCCACCCGGCAGCATCCAGGTCCAGGTCCGCGATGGTCTGATCGGCGTGCGCACAGGCGCGTCTGTAGAGCCCGATCAGGTACTCGCTCGACTCATCGGGTGTCGCCCACATGTCGGCGCCCTCCCAGATCGAGCCGTCCTCGATCCACGACATGGTCTCGGGCGCCGGTCGCTTGAACGACCCACCGAGGTACTCGTACTCCACACCGGCCAGGTGCTTGATGAGGCCGAGCAAGTTGGTGCCGGTCGGCGTCAGGGGCCGACGCAGGTCGTACTCACTCAGGTCCGCAAGCTTGCCCAGTAGTCCTGCCCTGTGAGCTTGCAGCTTGCGATGCAACTCCTCTTTGAGATCGAACACTCTCGCCCCTTTCGCCGCCGGAAACCCGCACGCCATCCCGAGCAACGGCGCCGATCGCAGACAGTCTCGTGGCCCGACTCAGCCGTTGTACACCCTGCCCCGTGGGACCTGAGGCTCCGCCGAGAAGAACCAGCAGGGCACATCCGCGGTCGGCGTAGCCACGGTGGACGCCGCCCTTCGGCAATGCCGGCCCGTCAGTGGTCCCGCCCCATCATGACGACCGCGATGACGGCGTCCACGGGGTACGGATTCCGCCAGTGGTGCGGGGTGCCCTGCTGGGCGAACGCCTGCCCCGCCGACAACTCCGCGGATGTTCCGTCCTCCATCTCCAGCACGATCCGTCCGGAGAGGACGAGTCCGACGTCGAGCGTGGAAGTGTGGTGGAACTCCGCAGGCGGCGGAGCGTCGGGGGCCTCGGGGGGCACGGTCACTGACCAGAACCGCACCCCGCCCGCCGTGGGGAAGAACGGCGACTCCACCGCGTCGTCCCCTGGCTTCACCGCGTCGCCGCCCGGCAGCACCCCGTCGCCCTCCCAGAGCCGGCCGAGGCCACGCCCGTCCGGGACGCTGGTGACGGGCACGACTTCGTCCCGGGTGATCGTCGAGAGTCCCGTCTCGGTCACCCCGGTTTCGACTACTCGGTAGCTACTCATCAGCGGCGTTCCATCCTGCTGTCCATGAGTTGATGCGGATCCGGACATGTAGTGCCTCCATAGCGAGTCAGATCGGCGTGACCTGGATACTTACGATTGGTATGTAACGCCACGATAGGCCAGTATGAGAGGGCCTACAAAACACACATCCGTGTCCGCTACCGAAGGGGGATGTCCGCAATGGACGCCGTCGCGGCTCAGAGGGAAACAGCCGCACTCCCGGGGCCCTGCGCCCGTATCCCGGTCGAGCACGCGGACTTCGTCCGCCAGATCATGGACCGGGTCGGGGACAAGTGGTCGTTGATGGTGATCGCGACCCTGCAGGACGGCCTGATGCGCTACACCGAACTGCTGCACGCCATCCCCGGCATCTCCCAGCGCATGCTCTCGCGCACCCTGGCCCAGCTCCACCAAGACGGCCTGATCACCAGGACCGCCTATGCCGAGGTGCCGCCACGGGTGGAATACGCCCTCGCCCCGCTGGGCGCCAGCCTCATCGACATCGTGGTCTCCCTGATCGACTGGTCGATCACCCACCACGACGAGATCCGCCGGCACCGGGCCGACGCCGGGACAGCCGACTCACGCTAACGGGCCGCGCCCGCGCGGGTACTTGGAGCTTGAGCAGTCACCTGGACGCCAAAGAGCCCCAGTTGGATCACTCCAACTGGGGCTCTGAGCTGCGGTGGACCTGTGGGGATTTGAACCCCAGACCCCCTCGATGCGAACGAGGTGCGCTACCAGACTGCGCCACAGGCCCTTGCAACGAGAGAAACTCTAGCACCCCCATCAGGGTGCCTGGAAATCCGTTCCTGGCTGGTCAGCCAGCGGCCCCGAGGGACCGTCACAGCACCCTCACTCGTTGGCCGCGCGCGGCCGTTCCCCGTCCTCGTACTGGTCGAACAGCGGGGTGCGACCGCGCTCGCGGGCGCGCCGGGCGGACGCGGCGCGACGCGCGTCGCTGCGAGTGTCGTCGGCGCAGTCCGCGCCATCGGCGCCCCCGTCGTCCTCGTACTCTTCCTCGGCGACGCGCTCCGCCTCAGGCGCACTCGACTCGACTGCGCTGGACCGCGCCGAGCTCCACGCGTCCGGCGCCCCGAGGTCGACACTGGATGTGGCCCGGGGCGCGACCGGCGCGGTCACGTACGTCGGAAGCGGAACCGGCACCGGATCCCAGCTGTCGCCCCGGCCGGGGCCGCGCTGCCGCTCGCGCTGCTGATCCACCCACTCCGCGTGATCGGTCTGCTCGACGAGCGCGCGGCGGTCCGCGGCGAGCGCGGAGAGACCGGGGTCGGTCTCCGGCTCGGGTCCCTCGTCCGGCTCGTCGGCTCCGGGGTCGGTGGTCGGCCGCCGTCGCGGCTGCCTCTCCCGCAGCCGCTGCGCGGCGGCCTCTGCCTGGCGCCGGTCCATCGTGTACGTGAAGCGACGCCTTTCCTGGGCGCGCAGATACACGATGTACCCGCTCAGCATCACTGCCGGTACGGCGGGCGCCCACAGGAACGCGAGCCCGCCGACGGCCGCCACGATCGTGCCGAGCGTGAAGGCGAGGAAGAGCATCACCGTCGTACGCCGCCGACGCGCGAGCACCTTCGAGCGCCGGGCACGCGCCGCGGCCTCCGCCGAGGAAGCACGCCGCGCCGCGGGGGTCCGCCGGGACACGGAGTTCGGGTTGGGCTCGGACTTGGACCTGGCCGACTGCTTCGGCGCGGACCTGGCCGACTGCTGCGGTACGGGCCTGGCGGTGGCCGGTGCCGAGTGCGCCGCGCGCGCCGGCTCCTGCGCCGTGTGCGCCGGTTTTCCGTGCTGGGTGCCGGGCCTGCCCGCACTCTGATGCGTCGGCTCCGACTCCGGCTGGACGGGCGGCTGCGCCTGAACCCGCTCCCGCACCTGCGGCCGGGACTGTGCCTGCGCGTGCGTCTGCGGTCGGTGCTGGGCCGGCGCTTGCGCCTGGGCCGGAGGCATGGCGAAGGCCCGGACGTCCACCGAGTCGGTGACGCCGTCCGAATCGGCGCTGGGCTCCCCGTCTTCGGTGGAGCGCGCCCGCAGGTCCTTGGCGTATCGGCGCTCCATGCCCGCCCGTCCGGACAGCAGCCGGATGGCGGTGCTGAAGCGTTCCGTCGGACGGGCTTCGTTCAGCTCGTCCTGCCTACGGAGCCACATCGGCACCAAGTAGGCGGCCCAGGCCCCGACGATGACTGCGTAGATGAGGCCGCTGCTGCTCACGCCTCACACGGTAGAGGGGTTTGCGTGAGGCCATCTGCCAATTGAGTCGGTGTGTCGCACGATCTGGCTGATATTTCGAGCTTTTTTTGTGACCGATGCGATCAGCTGGCCGCTGGGACCGCGAATTTAATGCCCCGAGACGATCGCCGGGCGATCAATTTCGAACACCTATTTCATTTACTGGCGTTGCCCGGCTTGCTCGGGTTCTGCGTGCCCGTCTGCCCGGGCCGCACCTGTTCGTGCCCTACCTGCCCCGGCCTGGTCTGGTCCAATCGCTCCTGTTCGGAGCGCGCCCGCTCCGCGCGCGTCCGCTGCCAACGCCCGAGCAACCCCTCCGGTACCTCTTCGGCGGTGAGCGCGAAGACGAGATGGTCGCGCCAGGCTCCGTCGATGTGAAGATAACGTGGACGAAGGCCTTCCTCGCGGAATCCGAGTTTCTCCACGACTCTGCGGCTGGGCCCGTTCTCGGGGCGAATACAGACTTCGACGCGGTGCAGTCCGACAGTGCGGAAGCAGTGGTCGGTCACGAGCGCCACGGCCGTCGGCATCACTCCGCGCCCGGCCACCGACTGGTCGACCCAGTAGCCGATGTGCCCGGAGCACATCGAGCCCCAGGTGATTCCGGCGACCGTCAACTGCCCGACGAGCCGCCCCTGGTACTCGATCACGAAAGGCAGCATCCGGCCCGCGTTGGCCTCGGCCCGCAGGTGCCGGACCATCTGCCGGTAGGTCGGCCGGTGCGCGATCGGACCGCTGGGCGTGGGCGGCGGAATGGTCGCCTCCCAGGGCCGCAGCCAGTCCCGGTTACGTCGGTTGACCTCACGCCAGGTCCGCTGGTCGCGCACCTTTATCGGCCGGAGGACGACATCGCCGTCCACCAGCTCGACGGGCCAGGATGGGGTGTTCAGCTCACACCCCCACTGCCGCTGGGTCTGGTGTGGTCGCCGCCGCGGATCTGGTCGACGGCGTGAGTCAGCAGGGGCTCCAGGACGGCCAGTCCGTCCTTCACCCCACCGGTGGAACCCGGCAGGTTGACGACCAGCGTCCCTCCCGCGACTCCAGCGAGCCCCCGGGACAGCGCCGCCGTGGGCACCTTCACATTTCCGAACGCCCTGATGGCCTCGGGAATGCCCGGGATCTCGTGGTCGAGAACGCGACGGGTGGCCTCCGGGGTCCGGTCGGTGGGCGAGATGCCGGTGCCGCCGGTGGTGAGGATGACGTCGTACCCGGCGTCGACACCGACTCGTAGGGCGTTCTCCACCGGGTCCCCGTCCGGAACGACCCACGGCCCGTCGACGGCGAAGCCGAAGGACTTCAGCCCCGCCACGATGAGCGGACCGCCCCTGTCCTCGTAGACACCTGCCGCGGCACGGTTGGAGGCCGTGACGACCAGGGCGCTGTACGGGGCGACGAGGGCGCCGCCGATCGGCGGTTCGACCGGCGCCGTCATGCCCGGCTCCAGTCGCCCGACTTGCCGCCCGTCTTCTCCTCCACGCGTACGTCCGTGATGACCGCCCCCTTGTCGACCGCTTTGACCATGTCGATCACGGTGAGGGCCGCCACACTGACGGCGGTGAGGGCCTCCATCTCGACGCCCGTCCGGTCCGTGGTCTTCACGGTGGCGAGGATCTCGACGGCGTCGTCCGTGACCGACAGATCAAGCTTGACACCCGACACCGACAACGGGTGGCACAGCGGGATCAGGTCCGGCGTGCGCTTGGCGCCCATGATGCCGGCGATGCGTGCGGTCGCGAGGGCGTCACCCTTGGGGACACCCTCGCCGCGCAGCAGCTCGATGACACGGGGTGAGACCAGGACGCGGCCGCTGGCACGGGCGGTGCGCGCGGTCACGTCCTTGGCGGACACGTCGACCATGCGGGCGGCGCCCACCTCGTCGATGTGCGTGAGCCGGTCCTGTGCATGGGGTCCGGGGGTCTCCCCCCGGGATGGAACTGTCATGTGCTGCGGCGCTCCCGGTCGGCCTGTTGTGCGCGACACGGTACCGCCAACTCGGCCCGCTCAGCCGAGCAGGACCACGTCGACCTCGGCGCCGGGCTCGACCGAGGTGTCGTTCTCGGGGACGACGATGAGGGCGTCGGCCTGTGCGAGGGCCGCGACCAGATGGGATCCGGCGCCTCCGACGGGCGTCACCCGGCCGTCCGCGTACGTCCCTCGCAGGAACTGTCTGCGTCCCGCGGGCGAGGTCAGTGCCTTGTCGGTCACGACGACTGCCCGCACCGTCGGGCGGTGGATGTCCTTCAGGCCCATCAGGGTGCGGATCGCGGGGCGGACGAACAGTTCGAAGGAGACGTACGAGGACACGGGGTTGCCCGGGAGCGCGAGCAGCGGGGTGTGGTCGGGGCCGATGGTGCCGAAGCCCTGGGGCTTGCCGGGCTGCATGGCGAGTTTGCGGAACTCGATGCCGCTGCCCGCCTCGTCCTCGTCGCCTACGGAGGAGAGGGCTTCCTTGACGACGTCGTACGCTCCGACGCTCACCCCGCCCGTGGTGACCAGCAGATCTGCTCGGATGAGCTGGTCCTCGATGGTGGCGCGGAGCGTCTCGGCGTCGTCGGCGACCGCGCCGACCCGGTAGGCGATGGCTCCGGCGTCGCGGGCGGCGGCGCAGAGGGCGAAGCTGTTGGAGTCGTAGATCTGGCCGCTGCCCAACTCCTCGTCGGGCTGGACGAGTTCGCTGCCGGTGGACATGACGACCACACGGGCGCGGGGGCGTACGCGTACGGTGCCGCGGCCGATCGCGGCGAGCAGGCCGATCTGCGGCGGGCCGAGGATCGTGCCGGCGTCGAGGGCGCGGTCGCCGGCTTTCACGTCGCTGCCCTTGGCGCGCACGTGCGCGCGTGCCTGGGCCGGGCGGTGGACCTGTACCTGCCCGAAGGCGCCCTCGGGTGCCGCGCTGTGGGCCCGCATTCCGGAGACCGGGCCCTCGCCCAGGCCGCCGTCGGTCCACTCCACGGGGACGACTGCCTCGGCGCCGGGAGGCAGCGGGGCGCCGGTCATGATGCGCGCGGCCTGGCCGGGGCCCACGTGGAGCAGCTCCGCCTGGCCCGCCGCGACATCGCCGACGACCGTCAGAACGGCCGGGAACTCCTCGCTCGCGCCCGCGACATCCGCGACCCGCACCGCGTACCCGTCCATCGAGCTGTTGTCGAACGGTGGCAGGGAGACCGGCACCGTGATGTCCTCGACCAGCACGCAGCCCTGGGCGTCGAGGAGTTGCAGCTCGATGGGTTCGAGGGGGCGCACGGTCGCGAGGATGTCCTCCAGGTGCTCGGTCACCGACCAGATGTGGTCCTGGCCGGTGACACGGGTCGCGGCGGTGCTCAAATCGCTACATCTCCTCGGCTACGTAACTGCGAAGCCAGGTCCGGAAGTCCGGGCCCAGGTCTTCACGTTCGCATGCGAGTCTGACAATGGCACGCAGGTAGTCGCCGCGGTCGCCGGTGTCATAGCGGCGGCCCCGGAAGACGACGCCGTGCACGGGGCCGCCGACCTTCTCGTCGGTGGCGAGCTGCTGGAGGGCGTCGGTGAGCTGGATCTCGCCGCCGCGGCCCGGCTCGGTCTTGCGGAGTATGTCGAAGACGTGCGGGTCAAGGACGTAGCGTCCGATGATCGCGTAGTTGCTGGGCGCGTCGGCCGGGTCCGGCTTCTCGACCAGGCCCGTCACCTTCACGAGGTCGTCCTCGCCGGTGGTCTCGACGGCGGCACATCCGTAGAGGTGGATCTGCTCGGGCGCGACTTCCATGAGCGCGATGACGCTGCCGCCGTGCTGCTCCTGGACCTCGACCATGCGCGCGAGCAGGGGGTCGCGCGGGTCGATCAGGTCGTCTCCGAGAAGCACCGCGAAGGGCTCGTGGCCGACGTGCGGGGCCGCGCACAGGACGGCGTGACCAAGTCCCTTGGGGTCGCCCTGGCGCACGTAGTGCATGGTGGCGAGGTCGCTGGACTCCTGAACCCTGGCGAGCCGGTCGGCGTCGCCCTTCTTCTGGAGGGCCGACTCGAGCTCGTAGTTACGGTCGAAGTGGTCCTCAAGGGGACGCTTGTTGCGGCCTGTGATCATCAGGACATCGTCAAGACCCGCTGCCGCGGCCTCTTCGACCACGTACTGGATCGCCGGCTTGTCGACGACCGGCAGCATCTCCTTGGGCGTGGCTTTGGTGGCCGGCAGGAACCGGGTGCCGAGGCCTGCTGCGGGGATGACAGCCTTGCTGATCCTGGGGTGTGACTCAGTCATGTCCGAACCATATCCGGTGGCTATGGTGGGAATCTGTGGCTCCGGTTAATTTGCTCTCATATGAGCCTATTGCGAAGCCGCTGGAGTCACCTGTGAGTCACGCCGGATCCAATGCAGAGCATGACAAGCGAATGTTGCGACAAGAAATCCTCGCGGTGAGAAACGGGTTGACGCCCGATGACGTGCGGGAAACGACCGCGACTCTCGCCGCCCGCGCCCTGGAACTGCCCGAGTTGGCGCACGCGCGCACGGTGGCGGCGTACGTCTCGGTGGGGGGCGAGCCCGGAACCCTCGCGCTCCTGGACGCGCTCCACGCGCGCGGGGTGCGCGTGCTGCTCCCCGTCCTGCTGGCGGACAACGACCTGGACTGGGGGGCGTACGCCGGAGCGGGCTCCCTGGTACGTGTCCAACACGGCGGAAAGATGGCCCTCTTGGAGCCCGCGGGCGAGCGGCTGGGGCCCGAGGCCGTCCAGGAGGCGGACGCCGTCCTGCTGCCCGGTCTCGCCGTCGACGGGCGCGGGATGCGCCTGGGGCGCGGCGGAGGGTCGTACGACCGCGTACTGGCCCGTCTGGAGCGCGCGGGGGCCGATCCCGCGCTGGTGGTGCTGCTGTACGGCTCGGAGGTCGTCGAGCGAGTGCCCGAGGAACCGCACGACCGGCCCGTGCACGCGGTGGTGACCCCGACCGGCCTACGTCGCTTCCGCTGACCGACGTCCCTCGGTCACATGGGAAAGGGCCCTCCACGCGCGCGTGGAGGGCCCTTTCCTTGCGTCATCGCGTCACGACGGTTTCAGGACCAGCGTGTCGCTCGTACTGCTCTCGACGGCCTTCTCCGAGAAGGACCAGTCCAGCAGTTGTCCCTCGGCCCAGATGTCCGTCTGGTCGGTGTAGTGGGCGCTGTAGGCGTGTCCTGAGGCGCCGGTGAGGTTGATCCACTTGGACTTGTCGAGGTCTCCGAGGTTGACCACCATCCGCATGGACGGCACCCAGACCACGCCGTAGCCACCCGCCGCGTTCCAGCCGGTCGCGTTGACCGTCGCCTCGCCGCCACTGAGCTTCCAGGGGCCGCGGTTGAGCATGTACTGCACGACGTCGGGGCCATCGATGCCCAGGGTCTGGTTCTTCAGGAACAGGCGGTGCAGCCGGCCCCAGTTCCAGGTGTCGATGTCCTTGCCGAGCTTGGCGGTCAGCTCCCATTGGGCGTCCGTCATGGCCCGGGCGAACAGCTCGTCACGGGTGTCGGTGGCCTCGTCGGTGCGCGTCGCAGGCGACTGCCACCAGTCGTTGTCCTCGTCGTCGATGATGTTGCGGACCACCTCGAACCAGCGGTCGCCGCCGTCCGGCTGGGCCTGGTCCGCGTCGCGCTCGCCGCACTCGAGCACCGTCTGGTCCTCGTCCGCGGGACCTGTGGAGTCGACCGGAGCCACGTTGAGGCACTGGCCCTCGACCCGCAGCTCCTTGGGCAGCTTGTTGCCGAAGGCGAGCTTGAGGATGTTGCGCCAGACCGAGTTGAAGTAGGCGGCAGCCGCGGAATCGGCGTCCTGGGTGTAGTCCCAGCCCTCCAGGAGCTTCTGCGCCTCGCGGACGTGAGGGTCGTCGATGTCGATCTTGAGCAGCTTGGGCACCAGCAGCTTGGCGATCTCGCTGCTGTTGTCGAGCTGCATCTGACGCATGTCCTCGGTCGAGATCTTGCCGCCGCCCTTGATCTTCGACTCGATCAGGTCGGTGATCCGCTGACTGCGCGTGCCGTAGCCCCAGTCCGTGGTGAGCGTGTAGGGGTACTTGTCCTTCTCGACGACGGCCTGGTTGGCGGTCACGATGTAGCCGCGCTTCGGGTTGTAGTCGTAGGGCAGCTCGGCCTGCTTGATGTAGCCGGTCCAGTCGTACTTGGAGTCCCAGCCCGGCGCCGGGAGCGAGCCGTCGCCCTCGCCGCGCGTGGGGATCTTGCCGGGCAGCTGGTAGCCGATGTTGCCCTGGGTGTCGGCGTAGATCAGGTTCTGCGAGGGCACGTCGAAGGACGCGGACGCGTTGCGGAACTCGGTCCAGTCGGAGGCCTTGTCCAACTCGAAGACGGCGTCCATGGTGTTGCCCGCTTCCAGCGCGGTCCAGCGCAGCGAGATGCCGTAGCCGTCGCCGCGGTCGGGCGCCGCGGAGTCGACGGTGGCCTTCTCACCGACCTTGACGAGTTCGTCGTCACGGTCGGACAGCAGGGGCCCGTTGTCGGTCTCCCGGACGACGATCGTCTTGGACGCGCCGCCCGCGACCTTGATGGTCTCCTTGCGGGTCGTGAAGGGCTTCACCTTGCCGTCGACCTGGTAGCCGTCGCCGGTGAGCTTCTCCAGGTAGAGGTCGGTGACGTCGACGCCGGAGTTGGTCATGCCCCAGGCGATGTCCTGGTTGTGGCCGATGACCACACCGGGCATGCCCGCGAAGGTGTAGCCCGAGACGTCGTACTGGCATGTGGCGGAGACGGTTCTGCAGTGCAGGCCCATCTGGTACCAGACCGAGGGCAGCGAGGGCGACAGGTGCGGGTCGTTGGCCAGCAGCGGCTTGCCGGTGATGGTGTGGTCGCCGCCGACGACCCAGGAGTTGGAGCCGATGCCGTCGCCGTTCACTCCGACGGCGGTGGGCAGGTCTCCGAGAATGTCGTAGAGCCCCGACAACTGGCTCTCCAGGTCGGAGGGCGCCGCGGTGTTGCCCGCGAGCCCCGTGCCCGCCGTGGAGCCCGTCGAGGTGGTGCTGTCGCCCTGGACGTACGACCCGGTGGCGCTGTCGTACTCGCCGTCCTGGACGATCGTCTCGTTCCGGCTGTAGGGGTACTCCGGGTACAGGTCCTTGATCTGCTGCGGGCCCAGGCGGCTGGTCATCAGGGAGCGGTCGATCTCGTCGTCCATGTTGCCGCGCAGGTCCCAGGCCATCGCCTTGAGCCAGGCCACCGAGTCGACCGGGGTCCACTCCTGGGGCTTGTAGTCGTTGCGGAAGCCAAGGGCCGCGTACTCCAGGGAGATGTCCTTGCCGTCCTTGCCCTTCAGGTAGGCATTGACTCCCTTGGCGTATGCCTGGAGGTACTTCTTCGTGGAGTCCGACAGCTTGGTGTCGTACTCCTCCTGCGCGACGCGGTCCCAGCCCATGGTGCGCAGGAACTCGTCGTCCTTGACCTGCCCCGAGCCGAACATCTCGGACAGCCGGCCCGAGGTCATGTGGCGGCGTACGTCCATCTCGTAGAACCGGTCCTGCGCCTGGACGAAGCCCTGCGCCATGAAGAGGTCCTCGTCCGACGAGGCGTAGATCTGCGGGATTCCGTAGCTGTCCCGCTTGACGTCCACGGGTCCTGACAGACCGTCGAGCGTGATCTCGCCCGTGGTTTGCGGGAAGGAAGCGCGCACTGTGCTGACGGTCCAGAACCCGCCGAAGGCGATGCCGCCGATGACGGCCAAAACCAGGACGATCAAGAACAGTCGGGCTTTGCGCCCCTTCTTCCTGCCGGACTTGCCGGGCTTTTGGCCGGAAGAGGCGGTGGTGTTGGGGGGCATCGCTGTCCTTGCTGTCCTAACGCGAGCGGCAGGCGGTCCTGGAGTGCTGGAGCAACCATAGGCGCAGGGCCCACCGCGCCTTGACGCGGAGTCGGGTACCCGAACGGACGGGCGTTCGATCTTGCACCGGCGAGCGTCAAGAAAGCGTCAAGAGTTAGGTAAGGTAACGAAGTACTTGCACTGAAGTGCTCGGCTTCCGGTGTTCTGATCCGAGGGTTCCGATCCGCGTGTGCCGATCTGAGCGTTCCGATCCGCGTGTCCGGATTGACGAGGAAGGAACGGCCGCTGACTGTCCACCACCTCAACCAACTCCTGCTCGTGTGCTCGCTCGTTCTGCTCGTCGCGGTGGCAGCGGTTCGGATCTCTTCGCGCAGCGGGCTCCCGACCCTGCTCGTGTACCTGGGCATCGGCATCGCGATGGGCCAGGACGGAATCGGCAACGTCCACTTCAACAACGCCGAGATGACCCAGGTCATCGGGTACGCGGCCCTGGTGGTGATCCTGGCCGAGGGCGGCCTCGGCACGAAGTGGAAGGAAATCAAGCCGGCTCTTCCCGCCGCCACGTCGCTGGCGCTGGTCGGAGTCGCGGTGAGCGTCGCGGTCACGGCCACGGCGGCCCACTATCTGGTCGGCTTCGACTGGCGTCAGGCGCTCATCATCGGGGCGGTGGTGTCCTCGACGGACGCGGCGGCGGTCTTCTCGGTGCTGCGGAAAATCCCCCTCCCCACGCGCGTGACGGGCGTCCTGGAAGCCGAATCCGGCTTCAACGACGCCCCGGTGGTCATCCTCGTCGTCGCGTTCTGCACGGCGGGCCCGGTGGAGCACTGGTACCTGCTGCTGGGCGAGATAGCTCTGGAACTCGCCATCGGCGCGGCCATCGGCATCGCGGTGGGCTTCCTGGGCTCGTACGGGCTGCGGCATGTGGCACTGCCCGCCTCCGGCCTCTACCCGATCGCCGTGATGGCCATCGCGGTCGTGGCGTACGCCGCCGGGGCGCTCGCCCACGGCAGCGGCTTCCTCGCCGTGTACCTCGCGGCGATGGTGCTGGGCAACGCGAAACTGCCGCACTGGCCCGCCACGCGCGGTTTCGCCGAAGGGCTCGGCTGGATCGCCCAGATCGGCATGTTCGTACTGCTCGGCCTGCTGGTCACGCCGCACGAGATGGGCGACGACGTCTGGCCCGCGCTCGTCATAGGCCTGGTGCTGACCATGGTCGCCCGCCCACTCAGCATCGTCCTGAGCCTGCTGCCGTTCCGTCTGCCGTGGCAGGAACAGACACTGATGTCCTGGGCCGGGCTGCGCGGCGCCGTACCCATCATCCTGGCGACCATCCCGATGGTGAGCGGCATCGAGGAAAGCCGTCGCATCTTCAACATCGTCTTCGTACTGGTCGTCGTCTACACCCTCATCCAAGGGCCCACGCTGCCCTGGCTGGCCCGCAAGCTGCGTCTCGGCGAGTCCGAGGGGCCCGCCGACCTGGGCATCGAATCGGCGCCCCTGGAGCGGCTGCGCGGCCATCTGCTGTCCGTCGCGATCCCGGGCGGATCACGTATGCACGGCGTCGAGGTGGGCGAGCTGCGGCTGCCCGCGGGCGCCGCCGTCACGCTCGTCGTGCGCGACGCGAAGTCCTTCGTGCCGCTGCCCACGACCGTGCTGCGGCGCGGCGACGAGCTCCTCGTCGTGGCCACCGATCCCGTTCGGGACGCTGCCGAGCAGCGGCTCCGCGCGGTGGGCCAGGGCGGCAAGCTGGCAGGCTGGCTGGGACCGGCGGGCGCCCGAACCGAGCGCTGACCGGTCGGTGACGCAGGGACGGGATATCAAGGTGAACAGTGCCGTGGTGCTGGGTTTCACAGGCACCCGTGCCTCCATCCCTGTAGGATGAAGGCAGACTTTGATCGAACCAACTCTGCCTGACGCAGAGCTGGCGCGACCGTATGGCGGCCGCGGTGCCCTCGCAGTGGGCAGCCGGTATCTACCGCAGTTCCGCGCAAGAGGACAGCTCTCGGCGCCCCCCGCACGGGCGCGCTACCAGGTGGCAGAAAGGCACGGGCCGTGGCATCCACGGTCACCTCCCGCCCCGGGTACGGGCAGCTGCTGCGTACGCGCGGCGTCTGGACGTTCCTGCTCCCCGGCTTCGCCGCACGCCAGCCGTTCGCAATGCTGACCATCTCCATCGTGCTGCTCGTGCAGCACACCACCGGCTCGTACGGATCCGCCGGCGCCGTCGCCGCCGTGACCGGTGTCTCCATGGCCCTGTTCGCGCCCTTCACGGGCCGTCTCGCCGACCGGCTCGGGCAGCGGGCGGTGCTGCTCCCCGGCGTCCTGGTGCACACCCTGTCGGGCCTCTCCTTGACAGCGCTCGCGCTGATGGACGCCCCCTTGTGGGCCGTTTTCGCCGCCGCCGTGCCGACCGGCGCCTCGGTACCGCAGATCGGCCCGATGGTGCGCGCCCGCTGGGGTGTGAAGCTCCAGGGCTCGCCCCTGATGACCACCGCGGCGGCCTTCGAGTCCGTCACCGACGAGCTGACCTTCGTGTTCGGGCCGCTGCTGGCGACCGCGCTGTGCACCACCGTGGACCCGGCCGCGGGCCTGCTGACCGAGGCCGCGCTGACCCTGATCGGTGGTCTCCTGTTCGCCGCGCAGAAGAGCACACAGCCCACAGTCGCGCTCGACGGGCACGCGCGCGTGGAGCACGTTTCGGCGCTGCGCGTCCCCGGTGTGCGCGTTCTGATCGTGGCCTTCCTGGGCATCGGATCCGTCTTCGGCGGCATGCAGGTGTCCCTCGCCGCGTTCAGTGAGTCCATCGGCGAACCCGGTCTGAACGGTGTCCTGTACGGCGTCTTCGCCGCGGGCAACATGCTTTCCGGCGTCGTCTGCGGCGCCGTCGCCTGGAAGGTGGCCCCGCAGCGGCGACTCGTCCTCGGGTACGCGGCTCTCGCCCTCACCGCCTCCGGACTGTGGGCCGCCCACTCCCTGGTCGTGCTCGCCGGGATCGGCCTCCTGGTCGGCATGTGCATCGCTCCGGCCCTGATCACCGGCTACACACTGGTCGAGGGCCTGGTGCCCGCAGGCACCCGCACCGAGGCCTTCACCTGGCTGACCGGAGCCGTCGCACTCGGCCAGGCGGTGGCCGTCACGGTCTCCGGACAGCTGGAGGACCGCTTCTGGGACGGCGCCGGTTTCCTGGTACCGATGGCCGGTACGGCACTGGCTCTGATAACCCTTGTGGCTCTGCGATCACGGCTGGCGACGCGGCCCACAAGCCGCACCGTCGCACGTGGCGTGGGTCACCGAGTGCCGGTGACGGTGGACTGATCTCTCGGAATAGGCCACTATGGACCGTCGTTAGCACTCATTGAGTGAGAGTGCCAGGAGGAAGAACCAGTGCCGACCTACCAGTACCAGTGCACCGAGTGTGGCGAGGGCCTCGAGGCGGTGCAGAAGTTCACCGACGATGCCCTGACCGAGTGCCCCAACTGCGGTGGCCGCCTGAAGAAGGTGTTCTCGGCCGTCGGCATTGTCTTCAAGGGCTCCGGCTTCTACCGCAATGACAGCCGCGGTTCGTCGACGAGCACCTCGCCGGCGCCGGCGTCGGCTTCCAAGCCGTCGTCGACACCCTCGACCTCTTCGTCGTCCTCGTCGGACTCGAAGTCGTCGGGTTCTTCGGACTCGAAGTCGTCGGGCAGCGGCTCGTCCAGCAGTAGCAGCTCCGCCGCGTAGGACCTTGTTCTTACGGGACCCTGTCGTCGTACGACGACAGGGTCTTCGGCGTTTCCTGAGCCGAGTTAGGGTGCCGTCCATGGCGAACACGGAGAACGCGCAGAGCCCTGCCGGAGAGCGGGCGACGGACAGGGCCGAGATCGGGGTCATCGGCGGCTCGGGGTTCTACTCCTTCCTCGACGACGTGACCGAGATACAGGTGGACACCCCCTACGGGCCGCCCAGCGACTCCCTGTTCCTCGGCGAGATCGCCGGGCGGCGGGTCGCCTTCCTCCCCCGGCACGGCCGCGGCCACCATCTGCCGCCGCACCGCATCAACTACCGGGCGAACCTGTGGGCGTTGCGTTCCGTCGGCGCCCGTCAGATCCTCGGCCCCTGCGCTGTGGGCGGACTGCGACCGGAGTACGGACCGGGGACACTGCTCGTGCCGGACCAGCTGGTGGACCGCACGAAGTCGCGGGCGCAGTCGTACTTCGACGGGCTTCCGCTGCCTGACGGCTCGGTGCCGAACGTGGTGCACGTGTCGCTGGCCGACCCGTACTGCCCCGTCGGGCGCAAGGCCGCCCTCGAAGCGGCGCGCGGGCGGGAGTGGGAGCCGGTGGACGGCGGCACCCTCGTCGTCATCGAGGGGCCTCGGTTCTCGACCCGTGCCGAGTCGCTGTGGCACCAGGCACAGGGCTGGTCCGTGGTCGGTATGACCGGCCACCCGGAGGCGGCGCTCGCGCGCGAACTGGAGCTCTGCTACACGTCGTTGACCCTCGTCACCGACCTCGACGCGGGGGCCGAGACCGGCGAGGGCGTCTCGCACGACGACGTGCTGAAGGTGTTCGCGGCGAATGTGGACCGGCTGCGGGGTGTGCTCTTCGACGCGGTCGCGGGGCTGCCGGCGAACGGGACACGGGACTGCCTGTGCACGACGGCGCTGGGCGGGATGGATCCGGGGTTCGCGCTGCCGTAGCGAGGGGCGCGAGGGCGATGGGGGGCGGCCCGGATGGTTCGGGGCGGTTCGGGACGCGGGCGGAACTTCCCGTTCGGGTGAGGGAGTTGTCCACAACCCGTCGGTAGTCCACGGGCTCCGACGGGCTCGGCCAAGAAGCCTCATCGTGGGATCGCAATCCGATCCCTCGTCACAGGTGGTGGTCACCATGGCACAGCTCGCTCCTCTCGCTCCTCTCGCTCCTCTCGCTCCTGTCGTACGTCCGACCGACACGGACCTTGTACGTCCGCCGGGTGCGGACGCGCCTCCGATCTGCGAGGTTCCTCACTTCGCTCCCGTACGTGTCCGCGGCGGGCGGTATCAGTTGCGGCGCCTCGCCCGGCACAGGCGGCGAGCGGTGGCCGCGGGGCTGGCGGTCACCGCGGCCGCGCTCATCGCGGCGGGCCCTCGTGACGCCGAGCGGGCGCGTGGGCATCCGGCGAGCGCCGCCACTTCCTCATCCTCTTCCACATCCGCGTCGGCCCACGTACGCGAGCGGCGCGCGGTCGAGATGGTGACGGCGCCTGTGCGGATCGCCGACGCGGCCACGGTGCGGTTGCTGCGGCGCGGCGACCGGGTCGATGTGGTCGCGGCGGACACCGGGGGCGAAGCGCGAGTGGTCGCGGCCGGGGTCCGAGTCACCGAGGTCCCGGAGGTCGACGCCACCGAGACCGGGGCGCTGGTAGTCCTGTCCGTCCCGCGGGCCACGGCGGCGCGACTGGCCGGCGCGAGCACGACCTCACGGCTGGCGGTGACGCTGTGTTGAGCGACGGGGCCGGTGGTGACACCGTGGGTGAAGAATCGGTGTCAAGTCCCTCGTTGGAGCTACCGAATTGGACAGGCCGGGCACGCCCTGACGTAGGTTGCGGAGCTGTTTGTTCCACAACTTGTACAGAGGGGCCCCTCGGTGAGCGAGAAGAAGAAACCCAGTGTCCTGGACGGCTTCAAGGCCTTTCTGACGCGGGGAAACGTCGTCGACCTGGCAGTCGCCGTGGTCATCGGCGCGGCCTTCACCAACATCGTCAACTCGGTGGTGAAGGGAGTCATCAACCCGCTGGTGGGCGCGTTCGGCACCAAGAACCTCGACCAGTACAGCTCGTGCCTGAAGTCGCCGTGCCATTTCGACAAGGCGACGGGCACGGCCACAGAGGGCATCCCGATCATGTGGGGCACCGTCCTCAGCGCGACACTCACGTTCTTGATCACCGCGGCCGTCGTCTACTTCCTGATGGTCCTGCCCATGTCCAAGTACCTGGCCCGGCAGGCGGCCCGCCAGAAGGCGAAGGAGGGCACGCAGGAAATGATGGAGGTGACCGAGCTGGAGGTGCTGAAGGAGATCCGCGACGCCTTGGTGGCACAGCGCGGTTCGGGGCACAGCGAGGACTGACGGCGAGGCTTTGGGCCGGGGCCCGGAGAGGGTGGGCCAGGGCCCGGACATGGTGGGTCGAGGCCCAGAGGTGGCCGGGCGGCGCTCAGAGCTGGTGCGCCGGGGCTCAGATGTGGTGGGGCGGCTTCTCGTCGAGGAAGCGTTTGAGGTCGGCCGCGCTGTCGCCGTCGCTGCCGGGCCGTTCGCCCCACCCACGGTCCGTGTCGTCCGAGGACTGCTGGCTCAGCGGGTCGTCGAAGACCAGCGCGGCAGGCTTGGGAGCGCGGGGTTCGGGTTCGGGGGCGGTGCTCATGCCTTCAGGATACGCCGAGGGGTCGGCAGCCCACTCGGGCCGGGCCGGGGGCCTCAGTGCCTCGGCGGGCGTGAAACCACCAGCGGACGACAGCGCCAGCGGGTCTGACCGGCCATCGCTGGGGGATTCCGACCCCCAGGCCGCTTGTGAACACATTCACAAGAATTTCCGGGACTTTTCTGCTGTGCTTGGCCGTATGACGTCGTCCCACTCCGCTTCCGAATCCGCTCTGACGCCAAGGCCTGCCGGTCGCGGGCCATTGCGCAGAATGACCGCCCGCGGCCGCGACGAGGCGCACCGGGTCGCGTCGCCGCTGGAGCTGTTCTTCGACCTGTGTTTCGTCGTGGCCATCGCCCAGGCGGGCGTCCAACTGGTGCACGCCGTGGCCGAGGGGCACGCGGGTGAGGGCATCCTCAACTACGCGATGATCTTCTTCGCGATCTGGTGGGCCTGGATGAACTTCACCTGGTTCGCCTCGGCGTACGACAACGACGACGCGCTCTACCGGGTCGTCACGCTGGTACAGATCGCCGGCGTCCTCGTACTCGCCGCCGGAGTGTCGCAGGCGTCCGACGACCACGACTTCCTGGTCGTCTGGCTCGGCTACGCGATCATGCGGTTCGCGATGATCGCGCAGTGGCTGCGGGTGGCGCGGTCGACGGAGGGCGCCGAGAGAACGACGGCACTGCGGTACGCGGGCGGTGTGCTGTTGTGCCAGGTCGGCTGGCTCGGACTGCTGGTCCTGCCGGAGCACGGCCGGCCCTGGGTGTTCCTGGTGATGGCCGTCGCCGAGCTGTCCGTCCCGGTGTTCGCGGAGAAGGACTTCCAGACGTCCTGGCATCCGCACCACATCTCCGAGCGGTACGGCCTGTTCACGATCATCGTCCTGGGCGAGACGATCGCCGCGGCCACGGTCGCCGTGAAGTCGGGTGTGGACGAGAACGACGCGCTGGGTGAGCTGCTGCCGATCGCCGCGGGCGGGCTGCTGATCGTCTTCTCCGCGTGGTGGATCTACTTCGTGGTGCCCATCCACGGGCATCTGCGGTCCAACAGACAGTCGTTCCTGTGGGGGTACGGCCACTACCTGATCTACGCGTCGGCGGCCGCGATAGGCGCGGGCCTTGAGGTGGCGGTGGAACAGGCTGTCGGCAAGGCTCACATCTCCACACTCGCCGCGTCCGCCGCGGTGACCCTGCCGACGGCGCTGTATCTCCTCACCGTCTGGGTGCTGCATTCGCGCTACTTCAAGGTGGGCATCGCCCAGCAGACCGTCCTGCCGACCACCGCCTTGTTGATCATCCTGTGCACGTTTCTGGGCGACTGGGCGGTGCTCGCGGCGGGCGTCGTATCGGCGCTGGCCGTGGCGGTCGGGGTGACGTTGACGGCGCGGATGGTCACGCGGGAGGCGGCAGGCGACTCGACGCGGGAAACACTGTCGCCATGACAGTTGACGCTCTGACGGATGTCGCGGGTCTGCGGGTGGGGCATGCGACGTGTTCCGGCGACGGTTGGCTCACCGGAACCACGGTTGTACTCACCCCTCCGGGCGGCGCCATCGCGGCCGTGGACGTACGCGGCGGCGGGCCGGGCACCAAGGAGACCGACGCGCTCGACCCACGCAACCTGGTGCAGAAGGTCGAGGCGGTCGTCCTGACCGGCGGCAGCGCGTACGGGCTGGATTCGGCGTCCGGTGTGATGGCCTGGCTGGAGGAGCGCGGGCGCGGGGTACCGGTGAGTCGCGATCCGGCGCAGGTCGTGCCGGTCGTTCCCGCCGCCTCGGTCTTCGACCTGGGACGCGGCGGCGACTTCCGGGCCAGGCCGGACGCGTCAACGGGCCGTGCGGCGGTCGAGGCGGCCGACGCGAGCGAGCCCGGCGCTCCGGTGTGTGAGGGTTGCGTGGGCGCCGGTACCGGGGCGGTCGTCGGGACGATCAAGGGTGGGATCGGCACCGCGAGCGTCGTGCTCGACTCGGGGATCACCGTGGCCGCGCTGGTGGTGGCCAACGCGGCGGGGTCGGTGATGCAACCGGATACGGGAGCGCTGTACGGGGAGTTGGTGCAGGGGCGTACGCCGTATCCGTCCGTCGAGGCGCACGAGGCGGCGCGGCGGCGGCTGACCGAGGCCACCGAGAAGAACGGCCCTCCCCCGCTGCACACCACGCTCGCGGTCGTCGCCACCGACGCCGACATCACGCGCGCCCAGGCACAGAAGCTCGCGGGCACGGCGCACGACGGCATCGCGCGCGCTGTGCGCCCGGTGCACCTGCTGAACGACGGGGACACGGTGTTCGCGCTGGCCACGGGCGCCCGGCCCCTCGCCGACGAGCATCCCCTGGCGCTCAACGACATTCTCGCGGCGGGCGCGGACCTGGTGACGCGGGCGATCGTACGGGCGGTGCGGGCGGCGGAGTCGGTGGACGGGGCGGGAGGGGTGTGGCCGGCGTACGAGGAGTTGTACGGGGGGACGCGGTAAGCGGGCGTCGGGAGTAGTGCCCCGGGGGGCCGGGACTTGCGTGGCGGGGGCGGGCGCGGACGTGGGCAGGCTCGGGACGGAGGTTCCCGGGCCGGGGTTGAGGGCGGGGTTCCCGGAGCCGGGTTGAGGGCGGGGTTCCCGGAGCCAGGGTTGGGGGTTGAGTTCCCGGGGCCGGAGTCGAGGGTCGAGGGTCGAGGGTTGAGTTCCCGGGGCCCAGGTCGAGGGCTGAGGGTTGAGATTCCGGGTCCGGGGCCGGGTGTGATTGTCCCGGTTCTGTCACGTGATGGCGCTCACGGCGGACGGAGGGAACCCTTCCCGCCGCCGCTCGCTCTTTCTCGACGTACTGGAGCGGATCACCCACATCACGAGAATCTGGAGCAGCCCGTGGCAACGCCGGACATAACAGCGCGGCGCGCACTGGGGGCCTGTGCCGCCCTGATGGTCGGCGCCCTCACCCTCACCGCCTGCGGTGGCAACGCGAAAGCGGACAGCAAGAGCGGCAAGGACGCTGGGAACGGCGCGAGTTCGGCCAAGACGTCCACGGCGACCCTCGTCATCTCGGCCAAGGACGGTTCGACGAGCGCTTCCATCAACGCGACCGGCGTGAAGGTCAGCGACGGCAAGCTCACCGACGTGAAGATGACGGTGTCCGGGACCGGGGCCGCCGTAGCCGGGGCGATATCCGCGGACGGCAGCTCCTGGAAGCCGAAGGAACAGCTGGAGCGTGGGACGAAGTACCAGATATCGGCCACGGCGAAGGACGCGAGCGGGCGCACGGCCGCCGCCAACTCCATCTTCACGACGGTCACCTCCAGCAACAGCTTCATCGGCACGTACACGCCCGACAACGGCACCACGGTCGGTGTCGGGATGCCGGTGTCGTTCAACTTCGACAAGGTGATCAGCGACCAGAAGGCCGTGCAGTCGCACATCACGGTGTCCTCCAGCAGCGGGCAGCAGGTGGTGGGGCACTGGTTCGGGACGCAGCGGCTCGACTTCCGGCCCAAGGAGTACTGGAAGGCCAGTTCCAAGGTCACGATGAAGATCGACCTGGATGGAGTGGAGGGCGCGAACGGCGTCTTCGGGGTGCAGGAGAAGACCGTCACCTTCACCATCGGGCGTTCCCAGGTGTCCACGGTCGACGTCAACACACAGACCATGACGGTCGTGCGGGACGGAAAGACCCTCAAGAAGGTCCCGATCTCGGCGGGCAGCCCGGACCACACCACGTACAACGGGCAGATGGTGATCTCGGAGAAGTTCGTCCAGACGCGGATGAACGGATCGACGGTGGGTTACGGCGGCGAGTACGACATCCCGGATGTGCCGCACGCGATGCGCCTGACGACTTCGGGGACGTTCATCCACGGCAACTACTGGTACAACAAGGGCAATCCGCCCTTCGGCCGGGAGGGCACCAGCCACGGCTGTGTGGGACTCGCCGATGTGCAGGGCGCGCAAGGCGACACCAGCGCCAAATGGTTCTACGACAACTCCCTCATCGGGGACGTCGTGACCGTCAAGAACTCCCCCGACAAGACCGTCTCGCCGGACAACGGGCTCAACGGCTGGAACATGTCGTGGAGCGCGTGGACCACGGGAAGTGCCGTCTGACGAGGGCTTTTTGATGCCCGGGTGGGCCGCGCGGGAACTTGCCGCGCGGCCCACCCGTTTTCCGGCCGTACGTTTTCTCGGTTCGCGGACATGATGTCCGATCGAGGGGCTACGGTATGCACCCACAAGGTGACATGCAGCAACGCCGGGAGAAACCTTGAGCGTTCCGTACGAGACAGCAGCGTACGAACCACCCGAGTCGCCCGAGTCTCCGGAGGAGCATCTCGCGCGACTCCTCGGTCGTGCCCTGAACTCCTTCGAACTGCCGGACGAGACGATACGGCGGCTCGACTGTGCGCTGGCGCACGACAGTTCGCTGCACTCCGCGCACCACAGCGCGGGGCTGCACCGCGAGACGTACCGGCACACGTGGCTGCTCGCCGACGGATCGGCCGTCACGCTGTGGGAGCTGGTGCACAACACGGCACCCGGCAGCGTTCCGGAGCACGAGGTGTACGTCGACGACGAGGAGCTGAACGCCGCCACGGGCCGGCTGCCACTGCCGGCTGACACACCGGACTTCGAACTGGCCGTGCTCGTGCACCTGTCGCCGTTCCCCGAGCCACGGCACGAGTACGTGCCCGACGCCTCGGCGGATCACGCCCGACGGCTGTTACGGCGAGCGGAGAACCCGGATCAGCCGGATGACGAGATCGCGACGCTGCTGACGCGCGAGGCGTTCGCGCATCAGATCACCCAGGCCTTCGGCCGCCCCTGCCGGACAGGCCGGCCGGGGATGTCCTTCTCGCTCTACGAGCACGCGTTCCTGCTGCGCGACGGGCAGGAGATCTCCCTGTGGGAGGTCGAACACACGGCGACGCCCGACCGGCGGCACATGTGCGAGGTGTACTCCACCGAGGACGCGGCGCGGGACGCCATGGAGCGGCGCGCGGCTCGGCTCAACTGACACCCACGGCTCAGTCGGCCACCGAAGGCCGCCTACGGGCGGCTTTCGCTGAACTGGCGCACCAGGCCGGCGAAAGCGGCGTGCTCATGCGGGGTCAGCTCGACGGACTCGGTGTCGGGACCCGACCGACGTTGGTGGGGAATCGCCCGGAGCGCGTCACCCTGGCGCCGGACCGCGACTTCGGAGCGACCTCGGCCCCGGCCGCGGCCCTTGCCCCTGCCTCCGCCTCCGCGCAGGAGGCGTGCCAGCCCGACCACCCAGATGACGGTCGCCAGGGTGAGGGCGGCCATACCTGTCAGCTGAAGGATCGACACTTGCTCGGGCATACGCCCCAGTAGACACCACGGTCCGGGACTTTGGTCCCGGACCGTGACGCATCTCGCAGATGCGGCGAACAGCTCACAGATGCGATGAACGTCTCACAGACTCCCTAAAGGGGCAGGCGGTTGGCGTTTCAGGCCGCCGCCACCGGCTCCTTGCGTTGGGCCTTCGCCGATATCGGAGCGTCGGCGGCCCCGGCGCCCGTGCCCTCGGGACCCTGCTTGCGCATGCCCTTCAGGACGACCACGAGGGCGGTGGTGACGCAGACGCCCGCGGCGATGGCGACCAGGTAGAGGAACGGGTTGCCGATCAACGGGACCACGAAGATGCCGCCGTGCGGGGCGCGCAGGGTGGCGCCGAAGGCCATCGACAGGGCGCCGGTGACCGCGCCGCCCACCATGGACGACGGGATGACGCGCAGCGGGTCCGCCGCGGCGAACGGGATCGCGCCCTCCGAGATGAAGGAGGCGCCAAGGACCCAGGCGGCCTTGCCGTTCTCGCGCTCGGTCTGGGTGAAGAGCTTGGCGCGGACGGTGGTGGCCAGGGCCATGGCGAGCGGCGGGACCATACCGGCCGCCATCACCGCGGCCATGATCTTCATCGCCGAGTCGCTGGGGCTCGCGACCGCGATACCCGCCGTGGCGAAGGTGTACGCGACCTTGTTGACCGGGCCGCCGAGGTCGAAGCACATCATCAGGCCGAGCAGGGTGCCGAGCAGGATGGCGTTGGTGCCGGTGAGGCCGTTGAGCCAGTCGGTCATGCCCTTCTGCGCGGAGGCGATGGGTTTGCCGATGACCACGAACATCAGGAACCCGACGATCGCCGCGGAGATCAGCGGGATCACCACCACCGGCATGATGCCGCGCAGCGCCTTCGGGATCTTGACCTTCTGGATCGCGATCACCACGGCACCGGCGATGAGACCGGCGGCCAGACCGCCCAGGAAGCCCGCGTTGATGGTGAGGGAGATCGCGCCCCCGACGAATCCGGGGACCAGACCTGGCCGATCCGCCATCCCGTACGCGATGTAGCCGGCGAGGACCGGGACGAGGAAGCCGAAGGCCACTCCGCCGATCTGGAAGAACAGCGCACCCCAGCTGTCCGCCTGCAGCCACATGAAGTGGTCCATGACGGACGGCGCCTTGTTGACCTGGTAGCCGCCGATCGCGAAACCCAGGGCGATCAGCAGACCGCCCGCGGCGACGAACGGCACCATGTAACTCACGCCGCTCATCAGCCACTTGCGGAGCTTGCTGCCGTAGCCCTCGCCGGACTCACCGGTGCGCTCCACCGGTGTGCCGGGCGCGGAGCCCGCGGAGACCTCGCCGCGCTCCGCCTTGCCGCGGACCTCGGAGATCAGCTCGGTGGGGCGGTTGATGCCCGCCTTCACACCGACGTCGACGGTCGGCTTCCCGGCGAAGCGGTCCTTGTCCCGTACGGGCACGTCGTGCGCGAAGATCACGCCGTCCGCCGCCGCGATGACCGCCGGGTCGAGCCGGGTGAAACCGGCCGAGCCCTGCGGCTCGACAACGAGTTCAACACCGGCCTCGCGTCCCGCGTTCTCCAGCGACTCGGCCGCCATGTACGTGTGCGCGATGCCGGTGGGGCAGGAGGTGACGGCGACGATACGGAACGGGCGCTCGTCGGAGGTGTCGGTGGCGCCCGGCGCCGGGGCGGGTCCGTCCTCGACGGTCGCACCCGGCGCCGGGGCCGTGCCGTCCGTGGCGGGGTCGGCGGAGGCCGCCGCGTTCGACTCCGCCGCGGAGTCATCGGAGGCGGCGGCTGCCGCCTCGGGCTCGGAGGCAGTCGCTGTCGCCTCGGGCTCGTCCCCGCGGATGAGCGCGGCCGCGGCCGCCGCGTCGTCCACCGACCGCAGCGCGGCCGTGAACTCGGCGTTCATCAGATGCCGGGCAAGGGACGACAACATCGTGAGGTGGGCGTCGTCCGCGCCCGCCGGGGCGGCGATCAGGAAGATCAGGTCGGCGGGCCCGTCCGGCGCACCGAAGTCGACCCCGGCCGCGCTGCGCCCGAAGGCGAGCGTCGGCTCGGTGACGTGAACGCTCCGGCAGTGCGGGATGCCGATGCCACCGTCGAGGCCGGTCGGCATCTGGGCCTCGCGGGCGGCCACATCGGCGAGGAAGCCGTCGAGGTCGGTCACCCGGCCCAGGGCCACCATGCGCTCGGCGAGGGCTCGTGCCGCCGCTTCCTTCGTATCGGCGGACAGGTCGAGGTCGACCAGGTCCGCGGTGATCATCTCGCTCATCGCGGGCTCCTTCGCACGCGTATCGCCCGGGGGAAGTGGGCGGGGGCGGGGGTGAGTACGGGGGTAGGGACGGGGGTGAAGTGAGGTACTGGACGGGTGGGGGAGGCGGGACCGGGCAAGCCCCTCCTCCCCCCGGCGGCGGGACCGGGCAAGCCCCGTCGTCGTACGGCTGCGGCGAGGAAGGGGAAACCCCGCCGCTTCAGGGCCGGTTCGGGGGGTTCGGGGGGTTCGGGGCCGGTGAGAGCGAGGCCGGTGAGAGCGGGACCCGCGGCTCCCTGGTCAGTGAGCCCGGGACTAGTGAGTCCGAGGCCAGCGAGCCCGGGACCGGTCTTTCCAGGACCTGTACGTCGGAGACCCGTACGTCCGGGGCCAACGGCTCCGAAACCAGCAAGCCCGAGACCAGCGAGCCTGGAGCCAACCGCTCCGAGACCAGCGAGCCCGAGGCCAACGCCTCCGCGGCCAGTGAGTACGGGACCCATGTCCCCGGGGCCGGCGAGCCTGAGGTCGGCGAGTCCGAGGCCGGATCGGGTGTCGGCCGGTCCGGCGTGGCGCGCGGTCATGACACCGGCTCCGTCAGTACGCGGTCCACCGGGATCTCCGAGGTGACCGTCACGGCGGAGGGGTCGAGGTCGGCGGGGCCCGGCATCACGCTGCCGGGGAGTTGGACGGCCGCGGCGCCGTGCGCGACGGCGGAGGCCAGCGCCTTCGGGCCGCTGCCGCCGGCGATCAGGAAACCTGCGAGCGAGGAGTCACCGGCGCCCACGTTGCTGCGTACGCCGTCCACCCGTGCGCTCGCGAACCAGGCGCCCGCGTCGTCCACGAGCAACTGGCCATCGGCGCCCAGGCTCGCGAGCACGGCGCGCGCACCCAACGCGCGCAACTCCTCGGCCGCCTTAACCGCGTCGCCCACCGTGGTGAGGGGGCGCCCGACGGCTTCCGCGAGCTCCTCGGCGTTCGGCTTCACCACGTCGGGCCGCTCCCGCAGCGCCGCGAGCAGCGCAGGGCCTGAGGTGTCCAGCGCGATCCGGGCGCCCGCCGCGTGCGCACGGGCGACGAGATCGGCGTACCAGGAAGGCCCGAGTCCGCGCGGCAGGCTGCCGCAGCAGGTGATCCAGTCGGTTTCGCCGGAGCGGTACTGGGAGCGGACGGTCTCCAGGAGGAGTTCGGCCTCGGTTGCGGAGAGTTCGGGGCCGGGTGCGTTGATCTTCGTCATGGTGCCGTCGGGTTCGGCGACCGAGATGTTCGAGCGGGTGGCTCCGGCTATCGGGACCGGTGCGACCTCGATGCCCTGCGCGTCCAGCAGGTCGGCGACGAGTGCGCCGGGCGCACCACCCAGGGGCAGGACGGCGACCGTGCGCTGCCCGGCGGCCGCGACCGCGCGCGAGACGTTCACACCCTTGCCGCCCGGGTCCATGCGTTCGCCGGTGGCCCGGATGACCTCGCCGCGGTCGAGCGACGGGACCTCGTACGTACGGTCGAGGGAGGGGTTGGGGGTGACGGTGAGGATCATGCGCACTCGTTTCTCAACACACAGCGGTCACGTACCGCTTGCCGCTCAATACACACAACTCAATACACATAACTCAGCACATACAGCTCAGTAGCTACAGCTCGGTACAGGCAGCTCAATACACACAGCGCCTCGGGACATCGGGCGCGGGCGCTCTACACGCACAGCACTTCGGTGCCGCCGCGCTCGATGGCGGAGGCGTTGTCCGGGCTCAGTCCTCGGTCGGTGATCAACAGGTCCACATCGCTCAGGTCGCCGAAGCGGGCGAAGTGCTCCTGGCCGTGCTTGGAGGAGTCCGCGAGGAGCACCACGCGGCGCGCGGCGCGCATGGTCGCGCGCTTGACGGCGGCCTCGGCGAGGTCGGGGGTGGTCAGTCCGTACGAGACGGAGAAGCCGTTGGCCGCGATGAAGAGGACGTCGGCGCGGATCTCGCTGTACGCGCGGAGCGCCCAGGCGTCCACGGCGGCGCGCGTACGGTGCCTCACGCGCCCCCCGACGAGGTGGAGTTGGATGCCGGGGTGGTCCGCGAGACGGGCCGCGATCGGCAGGCTGTGGGTGACGACGGTGAGCGTCGCCTCCAGCGGGACCGCTCCGGCGAGCCGGGCGATCGTCGATCCGGCGTCCAGGATCACCGTGCCGTCGTGCGGCAGTTCGGCGACGGCGGCCTGGGCGACGCGGTCCTTCTCATCGGCCGCCGTGTACTCGCGCTCGGCGAGGTCGGGCTCGAAGTCCAGCCGCCCGGCCGGTATCGCGCCACCGTGCACCCGACGTACGAGGCCCGCGCGGTCCAGGGTTTTCAGGTCCCGTCGGATGGTCTCCGCGGTGACCTGGAACTCCTCGGCCAGTGACACCACGTCCACCCGGCCGCCGTCACGGGCGAGCCGGAGGATCTCCTGCTGCCGCTCCGGTGCGTACATGTCCGTTCGCCTCCGAGATATGCCCGAACCTGTGGTTTCAATCGGAGGCTACGCCCGGATTTCGAGAAAGTAAACAGGTTCGGGCTCGATACGGACATGAACGGACTTCCAGTTGCCGAGGGCAACGGGCAACACGAAGGGCCCGGCACGTGAGGTGCCGGGCCCTTTCAGTCCTGCCCAGTCCTGCTCAGTCCCGTTCAGTCATGGTTCACGAAACGAGCTCGGGCTCCTTCGTGACCTCGGCGGACGGGGCGCCCTCCGCGCCCTCCACAGGCTGCGCCGGCCGCTTCGGCAGCGCGAACATCAGCAGGAAGATGGCCGTCATCACCGCCGCGACCCAGCCCAGCGCGTGCTGGAAGGCGTTCACGAAGGCCGGTCCCACCTCGGCCGGGGCCAGTCGGTCCGCCATCGCGCCGTAGAAGACGACGGACACCAGGCCGAGGCCCAGCGCGTTGCCCATCTGCTGCACGGTGTTGATGAGCCCGGACGCCGAACCTGCATGCTCACGCGGCACCTCCGACAGCACCGCGTCGGTCAGCGGCGCCACGATGAAGCCCATCCCCGCACCCATGACCACCAGCGGAAGGGCCATCTGCCAGGAGGCGATGGACATGCCGTACCGCTCGGACTCCCAGATGTAGAGGAGTACACCGGCCGCCATGAGCAGCGCGCCCGCCTGGAGCACCTTGCGCCCGAAGCGCGGGACCAGCAGCTGCACCGACATCCCAGCCGCCGCCGACACCGCGATCGAGAACGGGACCCCGGTCAGGCCGGCCCGCAGCGGGCTCCATCCCAGACCGGTCTGCATGTACAGCGTCCACACCAGGAAGAAGATGCCGAGCCCGACACCGAAGACGGTCTGCACGGCGATGCCCGCCGCGAAGCTCTTCACCTTGAAGAGGGAGAGCTCGACGAGCGGCGAACCGTCGACCCGCGCCTTGCGCTTCTCGTACGCCACCAGCACCGCGAAGACGACAAACGCACCGGCCATCGACACATGACCCCACAGCGGCCAGTCCAGCTCACGCCCGCGCGTCAGCGGGTAGAGCAGCATCACCAGGCCGAGCACGACGAGGGCGACACCGACGAGGTCGAGCTTGAGGGCCCGCGGGGCCTTGGACTCGGTGATGAAGCGGCGGCCGAGGATCAGACCCGCGATACCGACCGGAAGGTTGATGAGGAAGATCGGCCGCCATTCGAGGCCGAACAGGTTCCACTCGGTGAGCAGTGCGCCGAGCAGCGGGCCGGACACGGCGCCCAGTCCCACAACCGCGCCGAACAGCCCGAACACCTTGCCCCGCTCGTGCGCCGGGAAGGTCGCGTGCACGATCGACAGCACCTGCGGCACCATCAGCGCGGCCATCCCGCCCTGGAGGATGCGGGAGGCGACGAGCATCTCGGGGTTCGCGGCGAAGCCGCACAAGGCCGACGCGATCGTGAATCCGCCTATGCCGACCAGGAAGAGCCGCTTACGGCCGTGGATGTCGCCGAGCCGCCCGCCGGTGATGAGCCCGGCGGCGAAGGCCAGCGCGTAACCCGCCGTGATCCACTGGATCTGGCTGACCGAGGCGCCCGCTTCCCGCTGGATGGACGGGATCGCGATGTTGACGATCGTGACGTCGACGAGGTCCATGAAGGCCGCGGTCATCACGATCGCGAGTGCGAACCAACGGCGTCGGTCGGCCGCGGGGGCCGGGCTGTTGAGAATGGTCTCGGTGGAGGTCATGCACCGAAGGTAGGTCTCGATTAGGTCAGATCGTGTCCTAGTTGTGCGGCACTCTGAGAAACATGACGACGGAAGCAACGACGTGACGACGGGGGCTCGGACATGACCACGGATACGCCGGCCAGGCTTCTCCAGCTCCTCTCCCTCCTCCAGACCCGCGAGTGGCCCGGCGGTGAGCTGTCCGAGCGGCTCGGAGTATCCCGTCGTACCGTCCGGCGGGACATCGACCGGCTCCGCGAACTGGGCTATCCGGTGCAGGCGACCAAGGGCTCCGACGGCGGGTACCGGCTGGTGGCGGGGAAGGCGATGCCGCCCCTCGTCCTCGACGACGAGGAGGCGGTGGCGATCGCGGTGGGGCTGCGGGCCGGCGCCGGGCACGCGGTCGAGGGCGTGGAGGAGGCCTCCGTACGAGCCCTCGCCAAACTGGAGCAGGTGCTGCCGTCCCGGCTGCGGCATCGGGTGTCCACCTTGCAGGCGGCGACCACCCCGCTGACCAGCGGGGACGGGGCGAGTATCGCGCCCGAGACGCTGACCGTGATGGCCTCGACCGTGGCCGGCCGGGAGCGGCTGCGGTTCGCTTACCGCGCCAAGGACGGGACACCGTCGCGGAGGCTGACCGAGCCGTACCGGCTCGTCTCCACCGGCCGCCGCTGGTATCTCGTCGCGTACGACCTCGACCGCGAGGACTGGCGTACGTTCCGCGTCGACCGGGTCGCCGAGCCCTTCGCGACCGGGACCCGCTTCGCTCCGCGCGAGCTGCCGACGGGGAATGCGGCGGAGTATCTGCGGCAGTCGATGTACCAGCGTCATGAGACGTACGACTTCGACGTCACCTTCGCCGCGCCCGCCGCGTTCGTCGCCAAGCGACTGCCCGCCTCGCTCGGCACACCCGAGCCGGTCGACGACCACAGCTGCCGGCTGCGTTCCTCCGCCGGGGACACCGTGGAGTGGCTGGCGATGCGCCTCGCGATGGTCGACTGCGAGTTCACGGTGCGGGCGCCGGCGGAACTCGCGGGGTGTCTAAGGGAGGTGGGGGCGCGGTTGACTCGGGCGGCGGGCGGGGAGGGGCCGGGGACCACTGGGGGCTAGAGGGAATCAGACCGCGTGGTGGCTGCCGTACGGGACTCGCGGCGAGTACGTGGGCCGGCGCCGACGATGTGGGCGGACCCGCGCCCGGCAGGCGGTCGGGTCCGCCGGAAACGCTGCCAGGACCGCGTACGCAGACAGGGCGGCGACTCCGACGCGGTGTCGGCGTACGCCGCCCTGGAGCGGGACGGGTTGCGGGAGGCAGCCCGCACTGTCATGGCGGTTACTTCGGGTCGCGGTTGAAGGACGCTTTCGACCAGAAGTAGCCCAGCACGGTCAGCGCGAGGCACCAGGCGATCGCGAGCCATCCGTTGTGGCCGATCTCGGTGCCGAGCAGCAGGCCACGCAGGGTCTCGATGGCCGGGGTGAACGGCTGGTACTCGGCGACGGGCTGGAACCAGCCCGGCATCGCGTCGATCGGGACGAAGGCGCTGGAGATGAGCGGCAGGAAGATCAGCGGCAGCGCGTTGTTGCTGGCCGCCTCGGCGTTCGGGCTGATCAGGCCCATCCCGACCGCGATCCAGGTGAGCGCCAGGGCGAACAGCACGAGCAGCCCGAACGCCGCGAGCCACTCCAGGACCGTGGCATCCGTGGACCGGAACCCGATGGCCACGCCGACGGCGCCGACGAGGACCACGCTGGCGACGCACTGCAGCACGCTGCCGATGACGTGCCCGATGAGCACCGACCCGCGATGGATCGCCAGCGTCCGGAAGCGGGCGATGATGCCCTCGGACATGTCCATGGAGACGGACACAGCGGTGCCGATCGTGGTACCGCCGATGGTCATCATCAGGATGCCGGGGACGAGATACGCGATGTACTCGGACCGGTCCGCCCCGCCGCCACCGATGCCGGCGCTCATCACATCGCCGAAGATGTAGACGAAGAGCAGTAGCAGCATGACGGGCGTGAGCAGCAGGTTCAGGGTGAGGGACGGGTAGCGCCGGGCGTGCAGCAGGTTGCGGCGCAGCATCGTGTTCGAGTCGCGGACGGCGAGGGAGAGGGCGCTCATCGGACGTTCTCCTTGGGCTTGTTGGGGGCGTCGGTGACGGTGGTGGGGCTGGTGAGGGCGAAGAACACGTCGTCGAGGTCGGGGGTGTGCACGGTCAGCTCGTCCGCCTCGATGCCGGCCGAGTCCAGCCAGTCGAGGATGGCGCGCAGTTCGCGCTGGCTGCCGTCGCTGGGGATGGCCAGAGAGAGCGCCTCGTCGTCGCGGGTGGCCTCGCGCAGGGCGGAGGCGGCTGACTGGTAGGCGGCCGGGTCGGTGAAGCGGAGCCGGACGTGTCCGCCGGGGATGAGCCGCTTCAGCTCCTCGGCGCTGCCCTCGGCGGCGATCTTGCCGCCGTTCAACACGGCGATGCGGTCGGCGAGTTCGTCGGCCTCTTCCAGGTACTGGGTGGTGAGGAAGACGGTGACGCCGTCGGAGACCAGCTCGCGGATGATCCCCCACATGTTGTGGCGGCTGCGCGGGTCGAGGCCGGTGGTCGGCTCGTCGAGGAAGATGATCCGCGGGTTGCCGACCAGCGTCATGGCGAGGTCGAGGCGGCGCTTCATGCCGCCGGAGTAGGTGGAGGCGGGCTTCTTCGCGGCCTCGGTGAGGTCGAAGCGCTCAAGGAGTTCAGCGGTGACCCGCCGCCCCTCGCGCTTGGACAGGTGGTGCAGGTCCGCCATGAGGAGCATGTTCTCCTCGCCGGTGATCAGGCCGTCGACTGCGGAGAACTGCCCGGTGACGCCGATCGCGGCACGCACCCCGTCCGGTGCCGTGGCGACATCGTGGCCCGCGACCTGGGCCTGCCCGCCGTCGGCGCCGATAAGGGTGGAGAGGATCTTCACGACGGTGGTCTTGCCCGCGCCGTTCGGCCCGAGCAGCGCGAACACGGACCCGGCCGGAATGCGCAGGTCGATGCCGTCGAGGACGGTCTTGTCGCCGTACGACTTGCGCAGACCGACGGTGGAGACGGCGGCCGGTGACGGGTGACCGTCGCCCCGCCTGGACGTGGGCATGACAGAAGAAGGCATGGGACCCTCCCGTTCGAAGGCTGAAGTGGCTGGGGCGGTGGGTGAGTTGAGGCCTGTTCTGCTGGGGTCAGGCCTTGGCGCGGCGGACGTCGACGTTGCCGAACCGGGTGCGGGCGCGGATCTTGACGGTGTCCTCGCTCTTCTCCGGGGGCTCGGACGCGGTGAGCGTGTTGCGCACCACCCCGGAGTCCGAGTGGACGTCGAGCCAGGCGGCCGTGCCCTCGCGGACGCCGATGTCGATGGCGCCGTAGGAGGTCTCCAACTGGACGGTGCCGCGGGCCACTTCGTCCACGCGCAGGGTGCCGTGGGCGGTGGTGGCGGTGACCGAGTCCTCGGCGCGGCGGATCTCGATGTCACCGTTGGAGCCGCGCACCCGCAGCTCGCCGGTCGCGGCGCCGACGGTCGTGGTGCCGTGCGAGTTCTTCAGGACGGCGGGGCCGTCGACGAGGCCGACGCGCAGGCTGCCGGAGCTGGTGGTGATCTCGGCCATGCCCTCGACCCGGTCCACGGTGATCGAGCCGTGCGACGCGGTCAGCTGCAGCGGGCCGGTGGTGTCTAGGCGGACGTCGCCGGACGAGGTCTTCACGCGGACCTCGCCGAGCCGGCCCTCGCCGAGCACCTGGACCCAGGCGCCGGTCATGTCGATGCGCGAGCCGGTGGGCAGTTCGACCGTCACGTCGACGGTGCCGGTGCGGCCGAGGCCGAGCAGATTGGGCTTGGGCGTCCTGAGCGTCAGTACGCCGCCCACGTACGCGACCTCGGTCTGGTCCGCCGCTCGCACGTCCAGGTCCTTCTTCGGGTCGCGGGGCCGCACCTCGACGACGGTGTCGAGTCGGTCGCCCGCGGTGAACTGGATGGAACCGGCTTCCACATGCGCCGTGGCCGAGATCGGTTCGGGAGTGTCGAAAGTAGGCATGGCTGTCCCGTCCTCTTGGGTCTTCAGGGCGTCCCCGCTGGTGGGACGTGGTGTGGGTGAAGTCGTGTGGGTGATGAAGTGGTGTGGGCGGGGCGCGGCTAGCGCACCCAGCCCGTGATGCTCTGTCCGACGGTCCGGGTCTTCTCCGTCGTACGCGGTCGGGTGCCGCCGTCGACCGCGGCCGACACCGCGCGCACCAGCCACGCGTTGACCGACAGGCCCTCGCGGGTCGCGGCCTCTTCGGCGCGGGTCTTGAGGTGGGCCGGCAGGCGCAGGTTCACGCGGGCGGTGCCGCCCTCGTCGCCGTCGGCCGGGGCCGGGGCCTTGATCGCTTCGACGGCCTCGGCCGGCTCCGCGGGGGCAGCGCCGTCGGTGGGCGGCAGTGTCACCACGAAGTCGGGGTCGAGTCCCCGCAGCCGTACGTCGACCGAGCCGGGGGCGAGCTCGCGGGTGATCTCGTCCGTCGCGGCGGAGAGCACATTGAGCATGATCAGCCGGGTCGCCGACTCCAGGGGAGCGGTGAGCCTCTCCGCCAGCTCACGGGCTTCGTCGCCGCCGGCTTCGGCAGCCACCGCGAGTTCGCGGCGGAGGGTGTCGACATACGGGGTGAGGTCCATGACGCCATCATGGCACCACAATGGCGCCACACGCAAGCAGGGAGGTGGCATCTCTGGGGCAGTTGACTGTCATATCCATCCTGACCTGCGAAAACATATTGGCACCGACCTGAGCGATTGTGGCGCCGTGCGCGCTCACGCGTTTTTGGGGGCGCGGGATGGCGCCGTACGGCTCTGGGTGACACCAGATGGCGCCAAGCGGGTGCCACCCTGACGCCACGTGGCGGCATGTGGTGGCGTGAGGTGCCGTACGGCGCCAGGTGATGCCCCAAGGGGTACGACGCCGAGCCCCCGGCGGTCAGTTCGTCGCTCAGCCCGTGTGCCACGGTCAGTTCGTCGCTCAGCCCGTGTGCCACGGAAAGTCGCGAAGGGAACTGAGGTTGCGCACCGCGAGCGCGACGGGCCCGGCCGGTCCGTCCGCCGGGTCGTCGCCGGCGGCCCACTCCTCCACCGCGACGCGTACCGCCGCGCTGGCCAGGGCGGCGCTGAGCCGGAGTTCGAGGGAGAGCGGCGAGGGGCCGCCGGCCGGCTGCGAGCCGGGCGCGGGTGCACCCGCGGAAGGCGGGACCGCCGCCTCCGGCGCCGTGGGGGTCCGCGCCGCCAGCACCTCCGCCAGCGTCCGCTCCCCGTTGTGGCACGCCTCGCCCCACACCCTCAGCAGGGCCGGGCTTCCCTCGGCCAGCCGGAGCAGGGAGCGGACCCACTGCAGGGACTCCGCCCGCACCCCGACGCCGGGTGTCATCGTCTGGACGACCGCGTGATGGAGGGCCTCGGGGACGGTCAGGTGGGCCGGGGCGTCGCGGACCGTCTCGGCCCATTTCTCGGCGCCCGCGGCGAAGAGGGGGCCGAGGGACTCCTCCTTGCTCGCGAAGTAGCGGTAGAAGGTGCGCGGGGCGATGCCGGCGGCGCGGGCGATGTCCTCGGCGCGGGTGGCGCGTAGGCCATTGCGCATGAAGAGCCCGGCGGCGGCCCGGGAGATCTCCATGCGGGTGGCGGCCTTGCGCCGCTCGATCAGCGAGGGACCGTGCCCATCGGGCGAGGATCTCGGGGCGGTGCGGTCGTCGGACGCCCGGCGGACAGGGACACGGGCCGGACGGTCCTCGGACACCGGACCGCCGGTGGCCGAAGCCACCGAGGCCGCCGCGTCCGCGGCGGCCCGGGCCACCCGCTCGGTACCGGTCACGAACGGCAGGTTATGCCTCTGTGGCACAATCTGCCATTCGGGTCACCCCGGGGTTCAGGTTCGGGGTGGCCCGTCAAACGACCTGCCCGGAACACGTCAGGCGACCTGCCGGGAAACAGCCTCCCACGCGCGGCACACGGGCCTTCCGCGCCCCTCCCGCCCGGCAGGACCCACACGAGCCTCGCTGTCCGCCCCCACAGACAAAATGGAGCCGAGCCCCGGCGCCAGGGGGGGGGAGGCGCCGGAGCTCGGCTCTGGATGAGTCCCGGCGCGGGGGGGGTGTGCGTCGGGACTCGGCTTGGGGAGGGTCTCGGACGTATGCCCGGGACCCTGGGGCCTAACCCTGGGCTCTGAAGTCTTGTTCCCAGAGCCCAGCAACTTGAAGCGGCGTTACACGGCCATGTCCGGTCGGGTTGTGGCCGACATCTGTCGGTAACGAAGCGCCGGGCGGGCCGGGCTTACGCCGCCGACTCGAACCCGGTGTCGCGTGCCAGCTTCTTCAGTTCGAGCAGCGCGTGCTTCTCTATCTGGCGGATGCGCTCTCGCGTGAGGCCGTGCTCCTTGCCAACCTCCGTGAGCGTGCGCTCCCGGCCGTCCTCGATGCCGTACCGCATCTTGATGATCGAGGCCGTGCGCTGGTCGAGGCGACCGATCAGGTCGTCCAGCTCCTCGCTGCGCAGCAGCGTCATCACCGACTGCTCGGGAGAGACCGCGGAGGTGTCTTCAAGCAGGTCACCGAACTGGGTGTCGCCGTTGTCATCCACCGCCATGTTCAGCGAGACCGGGTCGCGGGCCCAGTCCAGCACGTCCGCCACGCGCTCCGGTGTGGAAGCGAGCTCGGTGGCGATCTCGGCGTGCTCCGGCTCCCGCCCGTGCTCGCGGTTGAACTCGCGCTGCACGCGCCGGATCCGGCCCAGCTCCTCGACCAGGTGGACGGGGAGGCGGATCGTGCGCGACTGGTCCGCGATGGAGCGGGTGATGGCCTGGCGGATCCACCACGTCGCGTACGTGGAGAACTTGAAGCCCTTGCGGTAGTCGAACTTCTCGACCGCGCGCACCAGGCCGGCGTTGCCCTCCTGGATCAGGTCGAGCAGGGGCAGGCCGCTGCGCGGATAGCGCCGGGCCACGGCGACGACAAGGCGCAGGTTCGAGCGGATGAAGACGTCCTTGGCCCGCTCGCCCTCGGCGACCAGCGCCTCCAGCTCCTCGCGGGACGCGTCCGCCTCGGCCTGCTCCCCGCCTTCGAGGATCTGCCGAGCGAACACACCCGCCTCGATGGTCTGAGACAGCTCTACTTCCTTGGCGGCGTCGAGCAGCGGCGTACGCGCGATCTCGTCGAGGTACATGCCGACCAGGTCGCGGTCGGCGATCTCGCCGCCTACGACGCGAACACTGCGCGCCGCGCCGCTGGTCTCGCCGGAGGCGGACTTACGACGGGCGACGGCACGGGTTGCCATGCGTGCTCCCTTGCGATGGTGGGCTTGCGGGTCGGTCCGGACACTTTGGGCTCACCCTCCCGGGTGCCCTGCATCCGATGGAAACAACGACTGGAATCCGGACAGAATTCCCAACCCGCCCCTCGATTTTTCTGATCATGCAGTACCCTGTCCCGCCACAGAGAGGTACCAGATGACGCCAGAACGTACAGAAGTGCAGGTCAGGCCAGGATTCGAGGGTGACCTCGATGCCCTCACGGCCATCTACAACCACTATGTGCGTGAGACGCCCATCACATTCGATACCGCTGTCTTCACTGCGGAAGAGCGTCGTTCGTGGCTGCTCTCCCACCCTGAAGACGGACCGCACCGCCTGATGGTTGCCACGGACGCGGACTCACAGGCAACTCTTGGGTACGCCACCAGCAGCCCCCACCGCCCCAAGCCCGCGTACGCCACCTCGGTCGAGGTCACCATCTACCTCGCCCCCGACGCGGCCGGCCGCGGCATCGGCACCCTCCTCTACAAGGCCCTCTTCGAGGCCCTGGCGAACGAGGACCTGCATCGCGCCTACGCGGGCATAGCGCTGCCCAACGAAGCGTCCGCGCGGCTGCACGAACGCTTCGGGTTCCGGCACATCGGCACGTACCGGGAGGTGGGCCGCAAGTTCGGCCGCTACTGGGACGTGGCCTGGTACGAGAAGGAGCTGTGACCCGGCAGGCACGGCTGGGCCACGACTAGTCAAGCAGCTCAGCCGAACTGCACCGACCGCTTCGCCATCCCCAGCCAGAAACCGTCGATCACGGACTTCTGCCCGTCCAGCTCACCGACCGCGTCCGCCGCGCCCATCGTCACGAAGAGGGGCGCGAAGTGCTCGGTGCGCGGGTGGGCGAGCCGGCCCGCCGGGGACTTTCGCTCGAAGTCGAGCAGCGCGTCCACGTCACCGGCGTCCAGCGCGCGGTGGCCCCAGTCGTCGAACTCGCTCGACCAGGACGGCACACCGCCGCCGGTGTGCCGCAGGGCCGCGAGGTTGTGCGTGAAGAAGCCGGAGCCCACGATCAGGACGCCCTCGTCGCGAAGCGGCGCCAGCTTCCTGCCGATGTCCATCAGCCGGACCGGGTCGAGGGTCGGCATGGAGATCTGCAGGACCGGGATGTCGGCCTCGGGGAACATCTCCACCAGCGGGACGTACGCGCCATGGTCGAGTCCGCGGTCCGGGATGTCCTGCACCGGGATGCCGGGCGCGCGCAGCAGTTTCCGTACGGACTCGGCGAGCTGCGGGGCGCCGGGAGCCTCGTACCGCACCTGGTAGAAGTGCTGGGGGAAGCCCCAGAAGTCGTATACGAGAGGGACCGTCTCGACCGCGCCGAGGGCGAGGGGGGCCTCTTCCCAGTGGGCGGAGACCATGAGGATCGCCTTGGGGCGCGGCAGGTCGGCGGACCAGGCGGCGAGCTGGCCGGGCCAGACCGGGTCTTCGGCGAGGGGCGGGGCACCATGACTGAGATAGAGGGCGGGCATGCGCTCCCGCGAGGTGCGCCCCTCGGTCGCAACGGACGTGACGGACGTGACGTCAGACATGGCGGCGGCTCCCTCCCACGGGGTTCGATCACACTGCTTCGATCACACAGCCCGAAGGATCGATACTTGAACTCTCAATATCAACACCTCACCATAGTCCCGGTTTGTTTAATTTTCAAGAAGGGGCTCGTACAGTGGAGTACATGAACACGGCATCCGCTCAAGAGACGCGCTGGCTCACTGACGAGGAACAGCGCACGTGGCGTGCGTACATGCACGCCTCCACGCTCCTGGAGGACCATCTCGACCGACAGCTCCAGCGGGACGCGGGCATGCCGCACGTCTACTACGGACTGCTCGTACAGCTCGCCGAGTCGCCGCACAGGCGGCTGCGGATGACCGAGCTGGCCATGAACGCGAAGATCACCCGGTCCCGTCTCTCCCATGCGATCGCTCGCCTGGAGAAGAACGGCTGGGTGCGGCGCGAGGACTGTCCCTCCGACAAGCGGGGGCAGTTCGCGGTCCTGACGGACGACGGCTACGAGGTCCTGAGCCGGACCGCGCCCGGCCACGTCGCCGCCGTACGCCAGGCCCTCTTCGACCGGCTCTCCCCCGACCAGCAGAAGGCCCTCGGCGAGGCCATGCGCATCATCGCCGAGGGGCTCCAGCCCAAGGACGCGGGCGCCGATCTGCCCTGGCTGCGCTAGGGCCCTGTCCGGAACCTAGGGCTCTCTCGTGGGGAGCTCTGGCCCGACAGGGCCGGGTGCCGGCGCGCCCTTGGGCCGGCACCGGACGCCGACGCTTTCGCGCTCCACGGCCTGGACGCGGGTACGCCCCGCGCACACCCCGGCCCGGACGCGGACGCTTTTCGCGCACCCCGATCCGGACGCGGGTCCGCCCCGGCTCCACTGTGCTCGGAACCGGGGCGGACCCTGGGACTCGTACGGACGAGGCGTCCCCACCCCTCGCCCGTACGCGAAGTACGAAGTACCCGGGGTACTACGGGGTACGAACAGCCGGCGTCAGTGGGCGATCACCGGGACCTTCAGCTCGTCCTCGGCGCCTTCGCCCGCACCGGCACCGGAGGCCGACGTGAGGTCCGGACGGCCGGTGTTGATGAAGGTCACGGCGACCGTCGCGGCGACCACGAGGATGCCGACGGCGAACCAGATCGCGTTGGTGTAGCCGTGCACCTGGCCCTCCAGCTGGACCAGCTGCTGCTGGGCCTGGGAACCGGCGCCGCCGATGTGGTCCTTGATGTACGCGGTCGTCGCCGAGGCGGCGATCGTGTTCAGCAGGGCCGTACCGATCGCGCCGCCCACCTGCTGCGAGGTGTTGACCATCGCGGAGGCGACACCGGCGTCACGCGGCTCGATGCCGAACGTGGCCAGGGACATGGCGGGCATGAAGGCCGTACCCATGCCGAGACCGAGCAGCACCATGCCCGGCAGGATCACGGCGGCGTACGAGGAGCCGATCTCCAGCTGGGTCAGGAACAGCATGCCGACCGCGGCAACCAGGAAGCCCGGGCCCATCAGCAGGCGCGGCGCGACCCGGGTCATCAGGCGGGTGCCGATCTGCGTGGAGCCCACCATCATGCCCGCGATCATCGGCAGGAAGGAGAAGCCGGTCTTGACCGGCGAGTAGCCCTTCACGATCTGCAGGTAGTAGGTCAGGAAGAGGAACAGGCCGAACATCGCGATGATCGCGAGGCCGAGCGAGAGATAGACGCCGCCACGGTTGCGCTCGGTGACGACACGCAGGGGCAGCAGCGGGGCCTTGACCCTGGACTCGGTGATGGCGAACGCGGCGAGCAGCACCGCGGAGGCGACGAAGAGGCCGACCGTCACGGAGTCGCCCCAGCCGTCGGACTCGGCGCGGGTGAAGGCGTAGACGAGCGTGACCAGACCGAGGACGGAGAGGACGACGCCGGGGATGTCGAGCGGCGAGCGGTTGCGGCCGCCGGCCGGCTCACGGATGACGAAGTACGCGCCCAGGGCGGCGATGATCGCGAACGGAATGTTCACGAAGAACGTCCAGCGCCAGTCGAGGTACTCGGTGAGGACACCGCCGAGGATGAAGCCCACGGCGCCGCCACCACCGGCGATCGCACCGTAGATGCCGAACGCCTTGGCGCGCTCCTTGGGCTCCGTGAACATCACCGCGAGCAGCGAGAGCGCGGCGGGCGCGAGCAGCGCGCCGAACGCACCCTGCAGGGCGCGGGCACCGAGCATCATCGCCTCGTTGGTCGCCGCGCCACCGATGGCGGACGCGCCGGCGAAGCCGATCAGACCGGCGACAAAGGTGCGCTTGCGGCCCCACAGGTCGGCGATACGTCCGCCGAAGAGCAGCAGGCCACCGAAGGCGAGGGCATAGGCCGTGATGACCCACTGCCGGTTGCCGTCCGATATCCCCAGGTCCTGCTGGGCGGAGGGCAGCGCGATGTTCACGATGGTCGCGTCGAGGACGACCATCAGCTGGGCGAGCGCGATGAAGCTGAGCGCTTTCCAGCGGTTGGAATGTGCCGCTTTGGCGTCGGACATTGCTGTCAAACTTCCTGTTTCAGACATGGGGCTACCCACTCCGGGACTTCGTAGCGAAAAAAGACGATGAGAGGTGAGAGAGGAGACAGGACGGAAGGAAAGGGAAAGGGGACGGCTCGTCGACGGTGACGGCCTGAAAGGGTTGAGCGAGTTCCGTATGGCGTTCGTTGTGCGAGTGTCTGTCTGGCGTCGTGCGAGTTCTGAGTGGCGTTCGTTTCGCCTGGTTATGACTGGCGCTTCGCGCGGGACTGACCGGTCAGGTCATCGATCCCGCCATGAGGCCTGCCACAAGGCCTGTCATGGGTCCGAGTTCAGCCCCGTCGTGGAGCTGAGTTCAGCCCCGTCAGGGTCTGAGTTCAGCCCCCGTCATGGGTCTGAGTTCGGCCCCGCCATCGATCACCCTCGTCGCAGCTCCTCCACGGTCGCGGCCGTACCCGGCAGCTCGGAGCGGGCCGGTGCCCGCAGTCCGTCCACGAACAGCTGCAGATGACGGTGCACGAAGCGGTCGAAGCCCTCGCATACCGTACCGGGCAGGGGTCGGCTGAGCTGAGTGACGGTGACCATCAGGTCTGCCACGGTGACGTCGGTGCGCAACTGGCCGGCCGCGCGGGCGCGTTCCATCATCACCTCGACCAGCGCCTCGATCCGTTCGCGTGAGGCGAGCAGATCCGGATGGTTCGAGTCGAAGTTGCCGGAGAGCATCGGGCACAGCGCGCCGACCCGCTCATCGACGGAGGCGTGCACGAAGCGGCTCAGCGCCTCGAACGCGTCGCCGCTCTCGGCGAGCGCCAGCTCGGCATTCTCGGCCGTACGGTCCATGACCGTGCAGACGACCTCCCGCACCAGTGCGTCGCGGTCCGGGAAGTTGCGGTACACCGTGGCGTTGCCGACGCCGGCCCGGCGGGCGATCTCGTCGAACGGCACCTCGGGGCCGAACTCGATGAACATCTCCTGGGCGGCGCCGACGATCCGCTCCCGGTTACGCAGGGCATCGGCGCGCGGCCGGGGCACTCGGCGCGGCACGCGGGTTGCGGTCTCCACGGCGTACTCCTCGTAGGTAGTTGACGGCCGCTTGCGTAGATGACGGCCGGGTTGGCGATCCGGGGAATCGCTCCCCGCTTCGCTCGGACACCTGACTAAACGGGGAAACGATCCCCGGTTATTTCCCGCCTTCGGTGTGACCTGAGTCACATCCACTCCGGCAAGAAACCCACGATCGGGCTCATCCAGCGCGCGCCCGCGCACCCCTCACCACAGGGTGATCGAAAGGGCGCAGTCGGTGACCGGCGGCTGCCGTCGAGCGAAGGGCTCCCGTATGCAGCCGACCAGCCGTCGGATACGCCCGCGCCGCGTGGTCGCGCTCGCCTCGGTGGCCGTTCTGACACTGGCGGTCAGCACCTCCGCCGGCACCGGACATCTGACGGCGAGCTCCACGACGGCGGGCTCCATCGCGCTGGCCCGCTCCACGGCGCTCGGTCCCTGCATGATCAACGGCGCGCTGGGCGTACAGATGGGCGAGGGCATCCCGACGCCACCCGGGTACGCCCGCTCCACCGGCACCGTCCGCGCCCTCACGCTGATGGTCGACTTCTCCGACGCGCCCGGCCAGGGCAGCGCGCTCGACCGCCTCGCGGAGTTCTTCCCGCAGACCCAGGAATGGTTCAAAACCGGCTCCTACGGCCGCCTCGACTACCGTCCCGAGACGCCCGTACGGCACTGGCTGCGGATGCCCAAGCCGTTCAAGGCGTACGGCATAGAGCGCGGCGCGCCCTTCGACCCCGGGTACCGCGAACTGGTCCAGGACATCGTGGCCGCCGCCGACCCGACCGTGGACTTCCGTTCGTACGACCTCCTGAACGTGCTGGTCACGCCGAACGCCGGGCCCTCCGCCCTGGACACCGTCCTGTCCGTGACCTTCGCCGGCAACACCGAGGCGCCGATCGCGGACGGCGTCTCGGTCGCCAACGCGTCCTTCGTCTACAGCCGCCAGGACGACGGTTCCGGCTCCTACGACGAGACGGGATACCGGGTACTCCCCCACGAGAACGGCCACACCTTCGGCCTGCCCGACCTCTACACGCAGGACGGCGGGGGCTCGGTCGGGCACTGGGACATCATGAGCGAGGACTGGGGGGCCGGCAACGATCTGCTCGGCTGGCACAAGTGGAAGCTCGGCTGGCTCGACGAGACGCAGGTCGGCTGCGCGGCCTCGTCCGGCACCACGGAGTACACCCTCACCCCGCTGGCCAAGGCAGGCGGCGCCAAACTCGTCTTCGTACCGACCGGCACCAAGACCGGGTACGCCTTCGAACTGCGCACCCGGGACGGCAACGACCTCGCCGTCTGCCGTCCCGGCATCCTCATCTACAAGGTCGACGCGAACGTCGACACCGGCAACGGCCCCATCACCGTGTACGACTCCCACCGCGACAGCGGCGGCTGCACCCGCTCCCCCAACGTCCACGCGGAACTCTCCGACGCGCCCTTCGCCCCCGGCGAGTCCTTCAAGGACCCCAGGACCGGCGTCGTGATCACGGTGTCGGGAGTGGATCTCGCGGGGAACTACCGGGTGTACGTGACCCGACGCTGAACCGGCCGGGCCTGCCGGTGGGGGCAGTGACCTGCTGAGGACGAGCTCAGAACCTGCTGAGGTGGCCGGGCAAGCACTACCGTGTCTCTTCTGAGCCTCTTCCGATCTGAGTCTCTTCTGATCTGAAGTCTCTTCTGAGTCTCTTCTGAGAGCCGCAAACGGAGAGCCCATGCCATTGAACGTCGTGCCGGCCCCGGAGGACGAGACCGAGGACGGAAGCGGACGCGGACGCGGGGCCGTGTTGACCGGGACCGCCGTGCCCACCGAGGCCGTGGCGCCCCTCATGCGCGGTATCGCCGTACTGCGGCGGCTGACAGAGGCCGACGGAGTGTCCAGTCTCAGCGGCCTTGAGCGGGCCACCGGGCTCGCGCGTTCCACCGTCGACCGGATCACGGCGACGCTCGCGCGCATGGGGTACGTACGACTCGACGGCCGGGACGCCGTACTCGCCCCGCGTCTGATGGAACTCGGCAACGCCTACCTCGGCGCCCTCCGCCTCCCCCGCCTCCTGGACGCGCACGCCGACGCCCTCGCCGACGAACTCGACGAGTCGGTGTCCCTCGCGGTCGGCGACCGGGACGGCATCCGCTTCATCCACCAGGCGACCCGGCGCCGCGCCATGTCCCTGAGCTTCCGCATCGGCGACCTGCTCCCCGCCGAGCGCACCGCCCCCGGCCCGCTGTTCGCCACCGAGTGGGGCGCGACGGAGTGGGCGCGGTGGCGCGAACGCCGGGCCGCCGACCCGGAGGACCGGGGCTTTCCGGCCGTACCGGCACGGAGCCGACCGTTCGCCGACGCCCCGTCCGGGCCCCGCACGTCCGGGCCACACGCGTCCGGGCCCCGCGCGTCCGCGGACCGTGATCGTGCGGCCCGGCCTGCCCCGCCCGGCCGGGTCACCACCGTCGGCGACGACTTCGAGGCGCGTACGGACGAGGCCCACAAGGACGGCTGGGCGCTCGACGACCAGCTGATCGAGCCCGGGCTCGTCGCCCTTTCCATGCCGGTGCGGGAAGCGGGGCGCATCGCCTGTGTGGTGAGCGTGGTGAGTCACACCAGCCGGCACACCGCGGCCGACCTACGGGACACCCTGCTGCCTCGGCTGCGGGCGGCCGTGGCCGCGATGGAACGGGAGCTGCGCGTGGCCCCGGCCGCCGCCGAACCGGGCACCCCCTCCGGCCTCGCCACCTGGACCGGCGCCTCCAAGCAGGAACTGGGCCGGGAGTTCATCGAATCACTGGCGCGCGGACTGACCGTGATCACCTCCTTCGGCGAGGGCCGCGCCGAACTGACCCTCACCGAGGTCGCCCAGGCGACCGGCCTCGCCCGCGCCACCGCCCGGCGCGCCCTGATCACCCTGGAACACCTCGGTTACGTCACCACGCACGGCCGAGTCTTCCGGCTCACCCCGCGCGTCCTGGGCCTCGGCTTCCCTCCGCTGTCCCGGACCTCGCTCCCCGACATCGCCCTCCCCCACCTCGCCGAACTCTCGCACCGGCTGCACGAATCGACGTCGCTCGCGGTGCTGACCGGCGACGAGATCCAGTACGCGGCCCGCGTCGCCACCAGCCGCGTGATGAGCGTCAACATCACCGTCGGCAGCCGGCTGCCCGCGTACGCGACCTCACTGGGCCGCGTCCTGCTCGCCGACCTCCCCGACCCGCACCTTCCGGAACTGCTCCGGCTGACCCCTCGTACGATCACCGATCCAAAACAGCTGCTGGCCGAACTGGACCGCGTACGGGAAGCCGGATACTCCCTGGCCGACGAGGAGTTGGAGGAGGGACTGCGGTCCATCGCCGTCCCGGTGCGCGAGCACGGCGGGCGGGTCGCCGCCGCGGTGAACGTCGCCCTGCACAGCAGCCGCCGTACCGCCGAGGAGTGCGTCCACGACATCCTCCCCGAACTCCACGCCACGGCCGGACGAATCGAGGCGGACCTGCGAGTCGCGGGGCGCTTCAGGCGGGTGCCGGTGGGCTGAGCTCGGCGGGGAAGCAAGTGGGCCGACTTCGGAGGTAACCAAAGTGGGCCGACTTCGGAGGAGAACCAGGCGACCACCTGCCCCGACCCCAGCCGCCCCACCACCCAGCCCGCATCCGCTACCCTGTCCGAAGCTGCCCTTAGCGGCAGCACAGACCTTGCAGAGACCTGGCTGACCTCTCACTCAGAGTCATCCTCCGCGTTTCACGCAAGGCCCCGCCTTCGTAGCTCAGGGGATAGAGCACCGCTCTCCTAAAGCGGGTGTCGCAGGTTCGAATCCTGCCGGGGGCACCATGCAGTACGCCGCTGACCTGGGGTTTCCCCAGGGGAGGCGTCCCATTCGGCCTCGGGCTCCTCGTCCGGGGCCGTTTGCGGGACCAACGGCTTCTCACGCCTCGTAAGGGCGCTTGGCGCGGCCCTCGCGCAGGGTCTGGCCCCACCAGGCGAGTTGGTCGAACAGGACCGTGGCCGCTTTGCTGACGTTGTCGGGGTCGCGCGGTTTGCCCTCGTCGTCGAACTGCTCCCAGGCGTTGTGGAAGCTCAACGTGTCGCGGAGGGTGACGGCGTGCATCTCCGCGAAGACCTGGCGCAGTTGCTCGACCGCGCGCTGACCGCCGGCCAGGCCTCCGTAGGAGACGAAGGACACCGGTTTGGCACGCCATTCGCTGTAGACGTAGTCGATGGCGAGCTTCAGCGAGGCGGGGTACCCGTGGTTGTACTCGGGTGTGATCACGACGTATGCCTCCTGGCCCGCGATGCGCCTGTCCAGACGCGGTGCCTTCGCCGGGCCCTCCGCGGGGTCGAGGCTGAGTTTCAGTTCCTCCAAAAGGGCCGGCTCCGAGAGGTCGATGACCTCGACGTCCATGTCGTGGCGTCGGCGGGCCTCCGAGACGAACCAGTCGGCGACCGTGTCGGCGAAGCGGCCGGAGCGGACGCTGCCGATGATGACGCCCACCTTGAGGGGGCTGCTGGACATGGGGGTCCTCGGTTTCTGTGAGGGTCGGGGGCAGAGCAGCGCAGGGTCAAAAACGGCGGCCCAGCCGTTCGTGCACGGTTCCGCAGATGCGGAAGTACCGAGAACGTAGAACCTCAAGTCCGCTTCAGGTCAACCGACTTCGACCCGGAAGCACCCTCCGAACCCATCCCGGGCACTGCTCCTGTCCTCGACCGCGGCCTCCACCTTCGACCCCGACGACCTCGGCACCCTGATGGCCGACTCCTCCCGGCTCCGGTCGTGCCGCGTCGGCCGATGGTCGCCTTCGCCGCCCACCGCCTCCAGTCCGCGCTGCCGCGCGAGAGCATCCACGCGGACGGGAAGAGGTTGCCCCCCGTGGAGCTTGCGATGCGCTTCGATCCTGGTGTGTGCCGGAGAGCTTGTGGCGGCGCATGACACCAAGGTTGACCCGTCACCGGGCGGACGCCCCAAGGCTTCAGAATGTGACCCACATCACAAGCGAAACGATACCGTTTCGCTAGAAACCGGAGTTACGCTGCCGATGTGAACGAAACCGTTTCGTTCAGTTGGGCGAGAGAGGAACACCCGGCATGACTTCAGTACTCGTCGTCCACGACCAGGCACTGCAACGCCTCGGCTTCCGGATGCTCCTCGCGGCCCAACCCGACCTGACCGTCGTCGGCGAGGCGGCCGGCGGGTTCGAGGCGGTCCGCCTGAGCGCGGAACTCCGCCCGGACGTCGTCCTGATGGACTCCCGCGTCCCCGACAACGACGGCATCGATGCCATCCGCCGCATCACGCGACGCCCCGCGTTCCCCCACCCTTCCCTCCCCAGCCCGCCGCGCGTACTGGTCCTGACCACCACTGGGCTCCACGAGTACGCCTACGCCGCCCTGCACGCCGGAGCCCGCGGCTTCCTCCTCCAGGACGCCACCCCGGACGAACTGACCGCGGCCGTCCGCATCGTCGCCACCGGAGACGCCGTCATCACCCCCGGCCTGACCCGCGCCCTCATCGACGCTGTACGTGAACAGCCTCCCGGTCACCCCATCGAGCGGGAGGTCGGACTCGACGCCCTCACCGAGCGCGAGCGCGACGTACTGGTCGCCGTCGCCTCGGGGAGGTCCAACACGGAGATCGCCGCGCGGCTGTCGATCGCCCCGACCACCGTCAAGTCCCACGTCAGCAACATCCTCGGCAAGATCGGTGCCCGCGCCCGGGTCCAGGCGGTGGTGTTCGCCTACGAGTCCGGCCTGGTGCGCCCGGCCTGACACCGCAGGGTGCGCTCTCTTGCGCAGGGCTCTCTTGCGCTGCGGGTCAACGCATCGCGAAAGAAGCCGCTGATGCGGGTGGCGATGGCGGCAACGAACTCGTCCAGTTCGGCGTCGCGGTGTGGGCGGGCGAATCGTCTCTGGCCGGAGAGAGGCATCGTGAGTATTGAGCCCTCAAACCCGTTGTGCGAAGCGGTATTTCATGGCTTCTTCCAGTGGCCAGTACGGTCGGATTCATGGATTGGAACTTTCGGACGGCCGAAGAACTCGCGGCAGCTTTGCGTGCCGGTGAAGTGACCTCGGTGGAACTGACCGACGAGGCGATCGCCCGTATCGAGCGGGACGACAAAGCGATCAACGCGATCTGTGTGCCGGACTTCGACCGTGCACGGGACGCCGCGCGTGGTGCCGACCAGGCGCGCGCCCGCGGTGAGGACCTGCCGCTGCTCGGCATTCCGGTAACGGTCAAGGAGTCCTACAACATCGCCGGGCTGCCCACGACCTGGGGCATGCCGCAACACCGGGACTTCCGGCCGGCCGAGGACGCGGTGCAGGTGTCGCGGCTCAAGTCCGCCGGTGCGGTGGTGCTCGGCAAGACCAACGTGCCCCTGGGACTGCGGGACGTGCAGAGCTTCAACGAGGTCTACGGCACCACCAACAACCCCTGGGATCACGGCCGTACAGCGGGTGGATCCTCCGGCGGGTCGGCGGCGGCCCTGGCGGCCGGATTCGGCGCGTTGTCCATCGGCTCCGACATCGGCGGTTCGTTGCGTACCCCCGCTCACTTCTGCGGTGTCTACGCGCACAAGCCGACGCTCGAACTGGTGGCATCCCGCGGCTCGGTCCCGCCCACCGTGCCGGCCTGGCCGGTCGCCTCCGACCTCGCCGTCGTCGGTCCGATGGCGCGCACCGCCCGCGATCTGACGCTCCTGCTCGACGTCATGGCCGGACCGGATCCGCTGACGCTCGGTGTGGCGTACGAGTTGAGGCTGCCGCCCGCGCGCCACGAGCGGCTCGGCGACTTCCGGGTCCTGGTCCTCGACGAGCATCCGCTCATTCCGACCGGGACCGCCGTGCGGGCGGGTGTGCAGCGCGTGGCCGACGCGTTGGCCGACGGGGGCGCGCGTGTCGAACGGCACAGTCCGCTGCTGCCCAGCCTCTCCGAATCGGCGCTGGTCTACACGCAGTTGTGGTTCGCGGGGGTCGGTGCACGCTTTCCCGCCGAGACCTACGAGCAACTGCGAGGCCTCGCCGCCGGACTGAGCGCTGACGACCGGAGTCTCGATGCGGCGCGGCTGCGGGGCCTGGTGTCGAGTCACCGCGACTGGGCCGAGGCGAACAACCGTCGCGAGCTCCACCGCCAGGGCTGGCGTCAGTTCTTCGCGGAGTTCGACGCCGTGGTGTGTCCGATCACGCCCACTCCGGCGTTCCCACACGACGACAACCCGGATTCGACCACACGCCGGATCGACATCGACGGCGTCGAGTACCCGTACCTCGACCAGCTCGTCTGGGCCGGTCTTGCCACCATGCCCGGCCTGCCCGCCACCGCCATACCGACGGGCCTCTCCCCCGAGGGCCTGCCGGTGGGAGTGCAGCTCATCGGCCCGATGTTCGAGGACCGCACCCCGCTGCGGCTGGCCGAACTGCTCGAGCAGAAGATCGGCGGCTTCCAGGCACCGAGGTAGGGCACCGAAGTAGGACGTACTGCCTGGGTGTCTGTCCGTCGAGCACGAGGTGCGGATCACGACGAGATCCTCCGAATGAGAGCCGCCATACGAAGTCGAGCGCGAGACCCTCGCGACAGTTCGGCGGCCTGATTCGCGGGCTTCAGCGCCTCAGCGCAGTACCACCTCGCCCGCGTGGACGGCGCGCATGGCACGCTCGACGCTTTCCTGGTTCTCGCCGACCGGAGCCACGTAGTCGATGACGTCGCGCGCGGCGTCCTCCCCGAGTGTTCGGGTGATCACCCATGTGGCGAGGTACTGGGACGCCAGGCAGCCGCCCGCCGTAGCGATGTTCCCCTCGGCGTGGAACGGCTCGTCCAGCACCGTGACGTTGCGGGCCTCCACAAAAGGCCGGCTCGTCATGTCCGTGCAGGCCGGCATGCCGTCCAGCAGCCCGAGACGGGCAAGGACCAGCGCGCCTGAGCACTGCGCACCGATCAGCTGCCGCGAAGGGTCGAGCGCCAGCCTGGAGATCAGCCGGTCGTCGGCGACCACCTCGCGCGCCTTCACCCCGCTGCCGATCAGCACGACATCGGCTTCGGTCACGAACTCCATCGTGCGCTGACCGGTCACCTCGACGCCGTTCATCGAGGTGACCACCGGCGTCGGCGTCGTGATGAAGGCCTCCAAGCCGTCCTTACGGCACCGGTTGATCAGCGCGGATGCGATGAAACTGTCGAGCTCGTTGAATCCGTCAAAGGTGACCACGGCTACCTGCATGGCGTCTCCTCACAGCACGGCAATCGGCGATGGACCGCAGTTTCTCAGGGTGCTGTGCCCAGGTCACAGGCCAATTGGCGATGAGTGGCTCACCTCCGCCTCGCAACCCGATCAGGCTTTTTCGCCACCTGTTTCGGCCTTGTGCAGCATCTGGGCCAACAACAAGGCGCCTCCGGCCGCTGCCCCTACCGCTCCCGCGGCCAGGAAACCGCGAGAGGAGCGCCAGGACAGCACCGACCACCGCGACTGCGCGGACAACACCGATCCCGTACTCAGCCACGACCCGGCTGAGATCAGCGACAGGGAGGACCCGATCGAGCCCACCGACAGGGCACTTCCGATCGACCCGACCGACAAGGCCGATCCGACGGACCCCACCGACAGCACCGATCCCACCGAGCCGATCGACAACACAGAGTCCTGGGACCACAACGACAGCACCGAACCAGAGGAGGCACGACGGACCGACCATGCGGGCAGTTTTGTCATGAGACCATCCTGCCCGCTGGTCGCTCTGTCTCGGGTTCAGTGGCTGACGGTGGCGGTTTCACGACCGCATCGAGGGCCTACCGGCGGCTGCTCAGGCGGGCGCGGAGCAGGTTGGGGTCGGTGGCGGTGGTGTAGGCGGCGTTGAGGACGTAGACGTTGTTGCCGCGCAGGGCGATGGAGGTGGGGTTCTGGAGGCCGTCGGTGGCGTCCAGGACTGTGGTCGTTTTGCCGTTGGGGTGGATGCGTACGACTGTGTTGGGGGCGTTGAGGGCGGCGAGGATGTCGTCGCCTCGGCCGGTGAAGGCGAAGTCGTCGATGCCGACCAGGGACGATGCCCGCACCTGCGGGGCTCCGGCTCGGTTTCCGGGGTGGATCGGTATGCGCAGGAGGGTGCCCTTGTCGAGGTTGGTCACCCAGAGCGCGCCGCCGTGTACTTTCGCGCCGTTGGCTCCGAGGAAGCCGGTCGAGGCGAGTTCGGGGGCGGTGGACCATGCGGTGGGTGTGCCGCCGATGACGGGGACGGTCCATACGGTGCCGAGCACCGAGTCGGTGATGTAGAGCTGCTTGCTCTGCTCGTCCAGGGCCAGTCCGTTGGGCAGGCCGTCGGCGGGGAGTGCGGCTATGCGCTGCGGGGGCTGTCCGGGGCGCAGCCGCCACAGGCCCGTCAGGTCGGACGTGCCGGTCGCGTAGAGCACGTACACCGTGCCGTCCGAGGTGTGGACGATGCCGGTGGCCAGGGGAAAGCCGAGGACTGGTGTGTTGACGCCGCCGTCGGCGGGTGCGGGGAGCGTCGCCAGGATGCGCGTCTCGCCTCGGGGGGTGATCTGAGCGACCTGGCGGCTGGCGGCGAAGGTGACGTCTGCCGTGCCGTCGGGGAGCAGGGTGATGTTCTCCGGCATCTGGCCCGCGGACAGGTCGAAGTGGGTGGCGATCCGGACGTCTGTCAGTGACTCGCCCGCGGGGTGCGCGTTGGCCGGGGCGGCCGCCGTAAGGGCGGATGCGGCCACCGCTATGGCCGACATGATGATCTTGATGCTTCGCTTGGACTTGGGCACGGACATGGTTCCTTCGCTGGTTTCGGGCAGGCGGCGGCCGCGGTGCGGTGCCGTGGTCGAGGGGACGCCTTCGAACGGATGCCTTCGAACGGATGCCTTCGCGGATACGGATACTCGCGCGTCGGCGCCCTCGGGCGACCGAGAGAGGCCGGGAGAGGCCGGGAGAGGCCGGGAGGGGCCGGGAGGGGCCGGGAGGGGCCGGGTCAGGTGGTCGTGCGGGTTTCCGCGCCGTGGCGCGGCCGGGTCGCTTCCCGGGGCGCGGTCGCGTGGGCGAGCAGGGTCAGGGCGGTCGCGGAGGGGGAGCCGGGGGCGGCGGTGGCCACCACCAGGGTCGGGCCGTCTCCTTGCGGGTTCTGCAGTGTCTGCTGCGTGACTGTCACCGTCCCGACGAGGGGATGCCGCATCTCGTAGTCGGCGACATCGCAGGCCAGAACCCGGTGATCGGCCCACATCTCGGCGAACTGCTCGCTGCGCATGGTCAGTTCGCCGATCAGCGAGGCCAGCAGCGGATCGGCCGGGTACTTGCCGGCGGTCAGGCGCAGATTGCCCACCACCGCCCGGGCCTTGGCGGGCCAGTCGGCGTACAGGTCGCGGGTGTGTGCGTCGAGGAACACCAGCCTGGCCATGTTCGGCCGTCGGCCCGGGTCGTCGGGGCTGTCCGGATCGAGATGGCCGGCGAACAGCCCATGACCTGGCCGGTTCCAGGCCAGGACATCGGTGCGGCGGCCGATGACTATGGCGGGTGTGCCCTCGATGGCCGACAGCAGGGCGCTGGTTGCCGGGGTGACGCGTTCGGGACGCGGCCGGCCGGCGGCGGGCCTGGGCCGTCTCGGCGCACGGGCCAGGGCGTGCAGATGGGCACGCTCGGAGTCGTCCAGCCGCAGGGCGTTCGCGATGGCGTCGAGCACCTCGCGGGAGGCGTTGTGCGACTGGCCCTGCTCCAGGCGGGTGTAGTAGGGCGCGCTGATGCCCGCCAGCATCGCGAGCTCCTCCCGCCGCAGCCCCGGCACCCGGCGCCGCTCGCCGTACGTCCGCAACCCGACGTCTTCGGGCCGCAGTTGGCCCCGGCGTGCCTGGAGGAAGTCGGCGAGGTGCCCGTGCTTGTTCATGTTGCCGAGTATGCGCACCGCCGACGATCCGCGCCTGACCCCGCCGGGGTAGGGATCCGCAGGGTCTGGCTCACCCCGGCCCCGGACCCCACGATGAGCCGCATGCCCCTTCGTATTCGTACGTACCGCAGCCGGCAAGAGTCCATGAGCACCAGCGCCCCGACGACCGTCCCAACCACCGCTCCCGACTCACCACACCCCCTCGCAGGGATCGATCTGACTCCCTTCGCCTTCACCCGGCGGTGCTGGGTCGACGCAACGCCGGATTCCGTCTACCGACTCGTCAGCGACGTGTCACTGATCGAGACATGGAGCCCGAGCGCCAGCGAGGTGAACTACGCGCCGGGCGAAGGTCCTTGGGTCGGCGCCCGGTTCAGTGGCCGCAACCGCCGGGACGGGCGCGAATGGGTCACCCACTCCGAGGTGGTGCGAGCTGATCCAGGCACCGCGTTCGCCTTCGTCGTCGGTGGAGCCGACCACGGCATCGTGCGCTGGGACTGGCACTTGCGCGAGCAGGGCAGCGGCAGCGTCGTGCAGCAGTCGTGGCGGTTGCTGCGTACCGATCCGGTCCTGGGCGACACGCTCGAAGACGTCCACGCCTTGCGCGACCACATGGCCGCAAGCGCGGAGTCCACTCTGCTCGCGCTTGCGGAGTGGATCGCCGGACGCGATACCCACTGATCACCCCAGCTCATCCCAAGCGCATTTCCCCAGCCCCTTCCCGGGCTGTCTCCAGCGCGCCGCCACGTCGTCACCGTTTGAGGGACTCGGCATCCCCCATGACGATCACCGGGTGCTGGTCGGGGTCGAGCGTGCGCAGGAGTTGTCTGATGTCATCCTCCTCCAGGCTCACGCAGCCGTGCGTGGGGCCGCCGTGGTCGACGTGCAGCCATATGCCGCCGCCCTTGCCGGTGCCGAGCGGGCGGGTCCAGTCGAGGGGTGAAGTGCCGGGCTTACGGTTGTAGTTGATGGCGATGACGTAGTCGAAGGAGCCCGCGAGCGGTTCGCCCTCGAAGCCCGTTCCGCCGATGGTGAAGCCCTGCGACTGGTCGTACGGCAGCTCGGTGCCGGGGTCGGCGAGCAGGCCGCCGGCGTCGGTGAGGGCGAACACGCCGATGGGCGACCGGAGATCACCGGCGTGATGGTCGTCCGTCCAGCCCTTGAGCGCGTTGTGGGCCGGCCAGGCGGCTCCCGGCTCCCAGCCCGTGCCGACGTCGGCGTCCGTGTCGGCGTCGGCGTCCGTGTCCGCGTCGGCGTCGGCGTCGGCGTCCGTGTCCGCGTCGGCGTCGGCGTCCGTGTCCGCCTCGGCGTCCGCGTCGGCGAGCTGGTACAGCACCACCTGCGAGGCCGAGGAGTTCTTGGCCTCTCCGGTGACCAGCACGACCTGCCGCGCGTTCGCGGGGATTTCGGCCAGTGCGTGCGAACCGAGGCCCGGCAATTGCGCGGGGGTGGGGGTCGGGATGGGGGCCGAGTCGGCGGACACTTCATTGCCCGAGGCGCCGTACGCCCCGACATCCGCCGGCCTGGCCGCGTCGACCGCTCCGGCGCTGGTCCCTGCCTCCGCCCCCGCGCATCCGGCGACGGTGACGGTGACGGACAGGGCCAGAACGGCAGCCGGTATCCCCAGAGAGTGAGTACCGAGAAGCCGCCGCCGGGACACGCGACGCATCGATGAAGTCATGAACCTCAGCTTGGAGAGGACGTATGAGGAACTGGTCAGCTCCGAGTGACCAGGTCAGGCAAGTTCGAACATCGTGGCGTCGGCGCCGTACGCGCCAAAGGGCAGAACCCCCAGCCTCCCTCGCGGATATCAGGAAGTTGTCAGGGTGTGGGATAGGTGTGGGATAGCCCGCACAGGGCGCTGAACGCCGCTTGCCCGCGCTTAGAGTCGGCGGCGTGTGCGCACATATCCTGGTCGCGGAAGACGACGAGATGCAGGCCGAGCTCATACGACGGCTGCTGCTTCAGGAGGGTCACACTCCCGTCGTGGTCCACGACGGGCGGGCCGCGATCGACGAAGCCACCAGCCGCAGACCCGACTTGGTCGTGCTGGACCTGATGCTGCCCAAGGTCGACGGTCTCGGCGTATGCCGGGTGCTGCGGCAGAACGGGGACATCCCCGTTCTCATGCTCACCGCCCGCTCCACCGAGGACGATGTGCTGCTGGGCCTCGGCCTCGGCGCGGACGACTACATGACCAAGCCGTACAGCCCACGGGAACTGCTGGCCCGTATCCGCACCGTGCTGCGCCGCACCCAACGCCCCACCGACCACTCCCCCTTGCTCCGCGCAGGCGGCCTCACCGTCGATCCCGTACGCCACGAGGTGACCTGCGACGGCGTCCCCGTCCCCTGCACTCCCGGCGAGTTCGCCATCCTCCACGCCATGACGGCGGAACCCGACCGGGTCTTCTCGCGCCGGCAACTGCTCCAGCACACCCGGGGCCACGACCGCGCATCCACCGAACGCGCCATAGACGTACACATCATGAATCTGCGCAAGAAGATCGAGCCCGATCCCCGCGTCCCCGCCCGGCTGCTGACGGTCTTCAGCGTCGGCTACAAACTCACCGGGCAGCCGTCATGACGCCCGGCAACCCCCATATACCTTGGCGCAAAAGCCTGTTGGTACGGCTTCTGCTCACCTCCATGACCATCGCCGTCCTCTCCGTGGGCGCCACCGCCTGGCTGGCCGTGCAGACCACCACGCGGGCGATCCAGGACGAACGCGGCCAAGTGCTCTCCGACGACACCGACATCCTGCGTCGGCTCAGCGGCTTCGCGGCGACGCACGCCGACTGGAACGGCGTACAGGCCTCGGTGCGCGCGCTCTCCCGCAGCACGGGACGGCGCATCGCCCTGACGACCGAGACCGGGCGCACCATCGCCGACTCCGCCGCGCCCAAGACCGCCCTGCCCGCCCGCGCCTCGGCCACCGTCGACCCGCTGACCACCGACACGTACACCGAACCAGGGGCTCAACTCGCCGGACTCGACCCGCGGGTGGTGGGACCGTACCGGCTCACCGCGGACGAACGGGAACTGGTGAGAGCGGTCGCCGACAAGTGCATGCACCGGTTCGAGAGCGAAGGCAGCCTCCGGGAGCTTCCCAGCGGCCGTACGGTGATCGTCGCCGAAGCCGGAGAGGCAGCCAGGCCGCTTGAGTGCGTCGACGTACTCGACACACCTACGCCCACGGAGCAGAAGGCGCTGAGCGAACTCAACGCTCTGGCCGGGCCCTGCTTCGATCCGGGTCGGGACGAGGGCCTCCAACCGTGGATCGACTTCGTTCCCGGCTCGCCGACGGGTGACCCGGTCCGCCGTCCCAGTGGCAGCCAGCAGGAGCCGACCTGTGTCGAGAACGCGCGCCGCACACAACTCGACCCGTACGTCGCCCCGCGGGCCAGGCTCTATCTGGGGAACCTGGGCGGGCAGCCCGCGGGCTTCGACCTCTCCTCCGCCAACAAGGCCAAGATCCTTGGTGTCACGGGGCTGGTCCTGGCCGTCACCGTCGCCATGACCACCGTCGTCGCGATCCGCCTCGTCCGTCCCCTGCGAGCCCTGACAGCCGCCGCCCAGCAGCCGCCGCAACTGCACACGCGGGTCGCCGTCACCACCAAGGACGAGACCGGTTATCTGGCCGCCGCCTTCAACGACCTCACCGCGCGCCGCGAACAGCTGGAAGCCCAGCGCAAGGCCATGGTCAGCGACATCGCCCACGAGCTGCGGACCCCGCTGACCAACATCCGCGGCTGGCTGGAGGTCACCCGGGACGGGCTGCTCGCCCCGGATCCGGACCTCATCGCATCCCTGCACGACGAGGCACTGCTGCTTCAGCACATCATCGACGACCTGAGCGACCTCGCCGCAGCCGACGCCGGCACCCTGACACTGCACCGCCGGCCCATGCCCGCGGACGAACTCCTCACCCAGGCGGTCTCGGCCCACAGCACCCGCGCCGAATCCTCGGGCATCCACCTGCGCACGTACACCGACCCCGGCCTCTGGCTGGACGCCGATCCGGTGCGGATGCGCCAGGCCCTGGGCAATCTCATCTCCAACGCGCTCCGGCACACCCCCGCGGGCGGCACGGTCACGCTCGCCGCCCGGCAGACCGGCGACCTGGCCGTCCTCACCGTGCGGGACACGGGCGACGGCATCGCGCCCGAGGAGCTGCCCCACGTCTTCGAGCGCTTCTGGCGAGCCGATGAATCCCGCAGCAGACACACCGGCGGCAGCGGACTGGGGCTGTCCATCGTCCGCCAGTTCATCGAGGCGCACAGCGGAACCATCACCGCCGACAGCGAGCCCGGCGACGGCGCGGTGTTCACCATCGAGCTCCCGCGTGCCCGACAACCGGACGGTCCGACCCCCTGACACCAAGCGGAGTGCGGCGACCGGCATCACCACGAGTCCCACCTCAACAGCCTTGCCTGTCAGAGGAGTTGACGACGAAGCGGCAAAGCGATGTGGCTCGGATACATATCGAACCCCGGTACGATCGGCGACTCAGCGCTGCCGGACGTGTTCGGCGCAGCTCTTCTGGAGGGACGCCAAACAGTGCAGGCTCCGCTGCCACGCCGGTCCAAGGGGCCGTCGGCGATCGCCGCTGCCGTCGTCGGGCCGGGTTCCGGGGACGATGACGATTCTGCGCCCCGGCCGGAGTCCGAGCCCGCGGCGCCGCCGATGTCCGCGGCGGCAGCCGCGTTCGCGGCCGAGCTCACCGTCAGGCCGCCGAACCAGGCGGCTGTCGACAGGGTCAGAGCCGCCCTCCGGCCGCCGGCCAGGCGGCGGTTACCCCGGACGGCGTTGCTGGTCGGCGCCGTCGTGGTCGGGGCCGCGCTGATCGGCGGTGCCCTCCTTGTGGTCCGCGCCGGTGGCGTGCGGCCGTCGGCGTCGGTGCAGGGCGCCGTACCGGACACCACCGGAGGTGGCGGGCCGTACGGGAGCACGCCGAGCGGGCTCGGCTCGGCCCCGCCGTCCGTGTCGCCGTCGGCGAGCGGCACGAGCGCGTCGACGCGGCCATCGACCACGGGATCCGCCAGCACCGGAGCCACCCGTACGCCCGCGCAGGCCCAGCCGTCCGCAACCCAGGCCGCCGGCGGCAACAGCGCCCCCACCGAGTCGGGCAGCAGCGATCACAGCGCCTCCTGCACTCCCGTCGCAGGCTCCGGTCCGCTCACCGACTACTCCGCCTGCGCCGCCCCCGGAACCGTCACTCTCCAGGCGACCTTCAACACCTCGCAGAGGTATTACCACGCCTTCATCAACACCGACGGCAACACCGCGACCGGTTACCAACTCCCCTATCCGTCGCCCTCAGCGCTCGGCGCCGACTACATGATCGAGAACGGCGTCCTCTACAAGAGCCTGTCGACCGGCTGGGACTGGACCGAGGCCGCGGCCGGTCCCCGGATGACGGTCAGCGGCGCCACCCGGACCTGGACGCTGCCGCTGACCGGGATCGGCTCGCCGACCGGCATGCAATGGGTGGAGTTCCACGCCGGAACCGACTACACCCCGGTGATCACCTTCAGCCCGAAGTAGCCCGAAGCGGGGAGGCCGGCGCGGTCCGTTCACTCGTCAGGGCCCTGGCGATCCCGCGGGCCAGGAGCGGGTCGGCCGGGAGTACGTGGGAGGCGAACCAGCGGGCCGCTGCCGGGTCGGGGGACGGTTCTACGAACTCCGCGCCCGCGTAGTCGTCGAGCGGGGGGTCGTAGACGTATCCGGTGACCACTCCGTGGCTCACCAGACGGTCGATGAGAGCGTCTCGGTCCTGGACCAGGAGCGGGGCCCTGAAGAGGGGGAGAGGGCCGGGGTGCGCCGCGCTGTCGCGGAGTGCCGGGGAAGCCCAGGGGGTGTTTGCGAGCAGCGAGACGCCGGTGCTGCGCCGGGCGAGGTTGGCGTCGAGGCCGGCCATCCGCAGCTCCAACTGCCCGCGTACCAGGGCTCCGTGGCGGGATCGGAAGCCGTGCAGGTCGACGCGGACCCAGGGCTCGTACGCGGCGAGGCTCGGGGCCTCGCGTGCGCAGTCGGCAAGCCGTGGTGCGTGCAGGGCCATGCGGTAGTCGTCGCGTTCCAGCAACCCGAGGCGCTGGAGCGTCCGCCAGACGGGACGCACCAGGTGGAAGGTGCGCACGGTGGAACGCGCCAGCGGTCGCAGGGTCGCGGTCAGATCGTCGCGGAGGCGGCGCGGCGCGAGGAGTTCGTCGCGCAGGGTCTCCAACTCCCGCCGGGTGCGCGCGTCTTCGACGGCGAGGAAACCACCGGCCGTCGACGCCACATGCTTGGACAGGCTGAACGCCGCCGCCTTCCCGAAGGTCCCGATCGGCTGCCCGTCGACGCGCGTGCCGATCGCGTGCGCCGCGTCCTCGAACAACGGGATCCCCAACTCCTCGCACCTCAGGCGTAGTTCCTCGACCCGGTCCGGGATCCCGTACAGGTTGGTGGTCAGGACGGCGTCCACGTTCCGCCAGGTCGACTCCGGTACGGCGGCCGGGTCGATGTTTCCGTCCCACGCGGACACCGGGGCCTGCACCGGACGCAGCCCGGCCGCGAGGACGACGAAGAGGATCACGTCGTCGTTCACCGGAGACATCAGTACCCGTGCGCCCGGCCGGCACCAGCGCCGTAGCGCCAGGTACAGGGCGAGCCGGGCCGAGGGTGTATAGACGCATTCCCGCCCGAGCCGTCGTGACATCGTCGCGGCGAGCCGTGATCCGTACGACATCGTCACCTCTTCCGTTCTTCCGTTGTGATTGCACCGGTTACCGGTTGTCGGTTGTCGGTTGTCGGTAACCGGTGCAGGGAGGGACAGAGCGCGCAGGGCTGACCCCCGGCGTCGCGCGCCGACGGGGGTGGGGGGAAGGGGGAACGGAGGGCTGACTTGCTCAGCGGGCGCGGGGTTCCGCTTTGGTGGAGCCCGGGCGGGCCGAGGTGCGCAGGGTGCCGGCCGTCTTCAGCAGCCGGTCGGCCGGCTTTCGCAGTCCGGGGTGGGCCAGGACCGTGTTCCGCAGGCCACGAACCGGCCGGCGCCACAACCGGTGCGCCGTCGCCACCGGGTTGGGGCGGGTCGCGAACCCTTCGCCCACGCGCAGCTCGCGGGTCTTGAGCCAGTCCTTGTACTCCTTGTCGCCGCGCCCCATGTCCATGGTCCGCACGCCCTGCCGGCCCGCCGCCTCGGCCATCCGCAGATGCATGATCAACCCGGGCGAGTAGTAACGGAGTTCGGGGTCGTACGTCGTGAACCAGGCCGCGAACACCGAGCGCGAGGTCGGTCCGAAGTGCGCGGCCACCGGCCGGTCGCCCGCGTACACCACGGACAGCACGCCGGTGAAGTGCTCCTCGCGGACATGGAACAGATGGTCCACCAGGTCCACGATCCACGGCCGCGCGAACCGGTCCATCCGTCCCGTCCTGCGGTACTGGGCGGACTTCCACTCCATGAGCTGGTGCAGCATCCGCGGGTCTCGCTCGTCGTAGACGAACCGCATCTCGCCCAGGTCGCGCCCCAGGCGGCGTTCCTTCTTCAGCGTCGTCTTGGCCAGACCGGGGTACGCGCCGCGCAGCCACTCCGCGTAGCTGCCGTCGCCGACCTTCAGGTCGAGCACCGGTGAGGCGAACGTCCCCGTGACGTATCTGCCGAAAGGTCTCTGCTCCTCGACGAGGTGGTCGAACTCGAAGACGGACAACCCACAGGCCTTCAGCAGCCGCTGGGGGTCCCAGGTGACCCCGGGGCGGTGCACAAGGGCCTGACAGTCCGAGAGGCCGAGACCGATGGCCCGGCCGACGCCGACTGCGTTGCGCTCGTACGGGAGGAAGCCGACCGCCTCCCCGTTCTCGTGCAGGACCGCCACCCGTGCCCCGCTGCGGTACTTGCCTATCCCGGCCGCGAACTCCGGTGCCAGGAACGGGTTGGCGTAGTCCGGCGACTCGTCCATCGCCCGGTGCCAGGCCTGGCGCAGCGAGGTGCTCAGCTCTTCGGGCCTGTGGATCGTGATGTCCGTCTCAGAAGATCGCGAAGATCGCATAGACGACCGCTCCCCCAATTCCCCCATGACGCGCCCTCCGCGTCCGTCCCGTCACTTCCATGCCCAGGGGCTCAAACGTCGCGAAAGGTACGCACCCTGTCAAGGGTGCCTGTCGTAACGGAAGTGTGCGGATCGGAAGTGTGCGGACGGGAAGCGGGCGGACTGGTGGGCGCGGTCGCCCCTCGCCCTCCCCACGCTCAGAAAGTCACCGCCGCCGTCTCCGTGGTCCCCCCGAGCCGTCCGGGCGCACTTTGCTCCTGCCAGTACAGGTTGGTGTGCGCGATGACCAGGTCCGGGCTCGGTGCGCCGTACGCGCTGAGGTCCTCCGTCGTATGGGCGTCGGCGACCAGCGTCACGTCGTAGCCACGAACGAACGCGCCGTGCAGGGTCGACCGGATACAGGCGTCGGTCTGGGCGCCCGTGACGACGAGCCGGCCCACGCCGCGCTCGGCGAGCAGCACTTCCAGTTCGGTGCCCTCGAAGGAGTCGCCGTAGAGCTTGTGGACGAGCGGCTCCGCATCACCACGGACCAGCTCCGGCACGTACTGCCAGCTCTCACTGTCCCGCTTGAGCTGGTCGTCGGAGTGCTGCACCCACACCACGGGTACGTCCTCCGCGCGGGCCTTGTCGACCAGGATGCTGATGTTCGCGATCACGCCATCGCGGTCATACGCGTCCGCCACCACCCCGTTCTGAACGTCGATGACGAGAAGCGCGGCGTTCGGCCTGTCGGGCAGGGTCGTCATGGGAACCTCCTCTGTTTCCGGTCGTCCCACACTAGGCCGGGGCACTGACAACGGCCGGGGTCGCGCGGACACCGGGGTCGCGTGGACGCCAGGGTCGCGTGGACACCGGGGTCGCGCAGACGCCAGGGTCGCGCGGACGGTCGTACCCAACGGGTCGGTTCCCGGTGGTGCCTTGGGGTTCGGCGTGGGTGTGCTGTGCGCTTGCTGTGGGTTTCCTGATTCTCATTCTTCCCTCAGGGCGGGCTCACCGGTGGCCCAGACGGGGGCCGGAGGGTCGCCGCTATGGACGAAACGAACGCAGGAGGTATCCGGCGGCGGTCGGTCGAGATCGTGGTGCCGGTTCACAACGAGGCTCATGTCCTCGACGCCGGTGTCGGGCGTCTCCACGCCTATCTCGAGAGCTCCTTCCCGTTTCCGTTCCGGATCACCGTCGCGGACAACGCGAGTACGGACGGCACGTGGCAGGCGGCCGTCGGACTGACGCACCGGCTTCCCCATGTGCACGCCGTCCATCTGGACGCCAAGGGGCGGGGCCGGGTCCTGAAGTACGTGTGGAGCCGGTCGACGGCGGATGTTGTCGCGTACATGAACGTCGATCTGTCCACGGGGCTCGACGCGTTCCTGCCGCTCGTCGCGCCCCTGTTGTCCGGTCACAGTGACATCGCCATCGGCAGCCGACTGCACCGGCAGGCGGACGTGGTGCGCGGGCCGAAGCGGGAGTTCATCTCGCGGTCCTACAACCTGCTGCTGAAGCTGGGGCTCGCCGCCCGCTTCTCGGACGCGCGGTGCGGCTTCAAGGCCGTACGCGGCGATGTCTTCCGGGCGCTCGCCCCGCACATCGAGGACAACGCCTGGTTCTTCGACACCGAACTGCTGGTGCTGGCCCAGCGCAACGGGCTGCGCGTCCACGAGGTGCCGGTCGACTGGGTCGACGATCCCGGCAGCCGCGTCGACCTCGTGCGTACGGCCGTCGACGACCTCAAGGGCGTGGCGCGGATGGTGCGGCGGACGGCGACCGGACGCGCCAGGGTCGCCGCCGTACCGCACCGGGTCAGGCTGCCGCAGGCGCCGGGCGCGGTGCGCGAGACGGCCGGCCACGCAGCATGCGCGGCCGCACCGGTCTCGGTCACATCAGCCGGTGTCGGGGCCGGCTCCCGGTGAACACACCCAGCAGCCCGCCTCTCCCCAGCCCCTCCGCCCCTCCCACCTTGGAGTACCCGTCATGACGACCCTCGCCCCGCCGACCCGTGACGAAGGGGTCCGGCAGCGCTCGCACCGGGCCGGACCGCCCGCCGACGGTGGCATCAAGGCCCGCGGCCGCAGGCTCTTCACGGGCCCGCCGGAGGACCCGCGCTGGGCCCGGCCCGCCCTGTGGGCGATCCTGGTCCTGGCCGTCGGCCTGTACGCCTGGAACGTCTCGTCCATCACCGGCAACAGCTTCTACAACGCCGCCGTCTACAGCGGCACCAAGAGCTGGAAGGCGTTCTTCTTCGGCGCCCTGGACTCGGGCAGCTTCATCACCGTCGACAAGCCGCCGTTCGCGCTGTGGGTGATGGGGATATCGGCCCGCGTATTCGGCTTCGGGACCTGGCAGTTGGCGTTGCCGATGGTCGCCGTGGGCACGGGATCCGTGGCACTGCTCTACCGCATGGTCAAGCGGGACTTCGGCGTGGTGGCGGGGACCATCGCCGCGCTGGTACTCACGCTGACCCCGATCACCGTCGCCCTGACACGTGACACCAACCCGGACCCGGTGCTGGTCTTCCTGATGCTCCTCGGCGCCGCCGGGCTGATGAAGGCCGTGCGCGGCGGGCGGCTGATGCCGCTGGTGTGGTCGGCGGTCGCGATCGGGTTCGCCTTCAACACGAAGATGATGCAGGCGTACGTCGTCCTGCCGGTGTTCTTCCTCGTCTACCTCTGGGCCGCCAACGCCTCACTCGGCAGGCGGATCCGCAACCTCGCCGTCGCCACGGTCGCACTCATCGTCTCCAGCGCCTGGTGGATGGTCGTCGTCGATCTGTGGCCCGCGTCCTCCCGCCCCTACATCGGCGGCTCCACCGACAACACCGTCTGGGACCTCGTCATCGGCTACAACGGCTTCGGCCGTGTCTTCGGGGAGAGTTCCTCCGCCGGCGGGGCCGGGAACGGTGCCAGCTTCGGCGGCACCGCGTCCATCTACCGCATGTTCAACGACATCATGGGCGGCCAGATCTCCTGGCTCATCCCCTTCGCCGCGATCGCCCTCGTCGGCGGTCTGGTGCTGCGCGGCCGGGCCCCGCGGACGGACGCCAAGCGCGCGGCGCTGCTGCTGTGGGGCGGCTGGTTCGTCCTGCACTACCTGACCTTCGCGCTCGCGGAGGGCACCTTCCATCCGTATTACGTCACCGCCATGGCCCCCGGTATCGCGGCCCTGGCCGGTATCGGCGGCGTGATGCTGTACCGGGCGTTCCGCGAGGGCTCGGCGGCGAAATGGGGCTGGGTCCTGCCGCTGGCCGTCGCGGGCAGCGCGGCCTGGGCGGTCGTCCTGCTCCAGCGGGTGTCGGGCTCGGGCACGCTGTACACCGTCGCCGAGGTCGTGGCCGGTGTCGCGGGCGCGGTCGCCGTACTCGGACTGCTCGCCGGGCGGTTCCTGAAGCGGCAGCGGCTGCTCGGCCTCGCGGCGTTGGCGGCGGTCGTGGCCCTGCTCGCCGGTCCGGGCGCGTACTCGGTCTCGGCGGCCACGAGTGCCTCCAGCAACGGCACCAATCCGACGGCCGGTCCGAGCACGGGCGGCGGTATGGGTGGCGGCGGCGGGGGCACGGGCGGAGGTGCGCCGTCCGGTGCGGGCGGCAAGAGCGGCAGCGCGCCGACCGGCACCGGCGGCCGGTCCATGGGCGAGGCCCCGACGGGAGCCAACGGCTCTTCGCCCAGCGGCAGTTCGGCCTCTGACACCGAGGCCTCCGATGCCGAATCCGGTACGCAGTCCAGCGGCGGCCAGCCGGGAGGCGGAGTCGGCGGCGGTACCGAGGTGAGCTCCGACATGATCACGTATCTGGAGAAGAACCAGGACGGTGCCACCTGGCTGGTCGCGGTGGCCACCGACCAGACCGCGGCCTCGATCATCCTGGAGTCCGGCCAGCCCGTCATCTCCATGGGCGGCTGGTCCGGCACCGACAACGCCATGACCCTCGCCAAGCTCAAGAGCCTGGTGGAGTCCGGCCAGTTGCACTACATCATCGTCAGCAGCGACGGCGGCAAGAGCACGAACTCGGAGATCACCGCGTGGGTCGAGGCGAACGGCACCGCCGTCAACTCCTCGGCCTACAGCTCCAGTTCCACCAGCACGTCCACGACGAGCTCCTCCACCGGCCTGTACCGCCTGGACGCCTCCGACGTCAGCTGAGCCAACCGTCCACCACCGAGGGGCGGGTCGCCGGAGATCCCCGTTCCGGCGTCCCGCCCGCGTGCGCTACCCGATCAGGCCGAGCCCGCCTGGTTGTAGACGCCCAGGGCCTCGTCGCCGAGCACCGGGTGGTACTCGTTGCTGCCCGAGGAGACGCTGATGTTGCCGATCAGGTAGCCGGCGCCGGAGGAGTCGAAGCCGGACAGGAACCCGCCGCCGCTGGAACCGCCGGTCTGTACGCAGTCGATGCCCCACATCGTGGAACCGACCCGCCCGGAGTCGATGAACTCGTTGCCCTCGCAGTGGTTGAGCCGCTCCCCGCTGCCCTCGGCGCTGGAGCCGCCGTAGCCGAAGGAGTGCACGTGCTGGCCGTTCGGCGAGTTGAACGCGACGCCTTGGGCCCCCACGGTGTCCACGAGCGTGCGGTTGTTCACCGTGCCCACGACCGCGAACGCGAAGTCCCAGTTGGCGTTGCCGGCCGAGGACACGTAGTCACTGTCGAAGAGGAGGCTACGGGCGGTGAAGGTGCCGAACGGGCGACTGCCGTTGGCGTAGCCCGGAATGAACACCCAGTTCTTGTAGACCTCGCCGGTCGAGGCGTTCACGACGCAGTGTCCCGCGGTGAGGACCACCGACTTGTTGTTGCTGTTGCCGACGGTGGCCGAGCAGGTGTAAGTGCCGCCCGTCGCGTTCTGGAAGAACACCTTGCCGGCGGTCGTGCTGATCAGGCCGCCCCCGGTCCAAGCCGTGGGCGATGACGCGGCCGCGAACTCGCCCGTGGCGGAGGCTCCCGGCGCGGTGACCGGCGGGACCGTCACCTCGGGGCCCGCCGTCTGCGGCGCGACCGTCTCGCCCGTCACTCCTGTCGGCTGCGCCGGGGCAGGCAAGTCCTTTGCCGCGCGCAGCCGTTCGGTGGTCCAGAACCGCAGCGCCGCGTTCTGCTGCGCGGCCGAGAAGGACGCGCTGTCGACGACGGCGGGTGCGTGCGGCGCGGCGTTGGCAGTGCCGGCCGCCCATGCCGTGGCGGCGAGTGTCAGGGCACCGAGATACGCAGCAGTACGTCTCATGACGGCAGATCCAAGTCCTCGTGGGGAAGGGGGGGTTCGTGCGAGACACCGGTTCGGACCCGTTGGGCTCGGGCGAGGACCGCCTTCGACAACGTTGCCGATCGCGACCCAACTGACAACGTTGTCCAGCCAATGCGCCGCCAGACTAGCTCCCCCGTTCATGGCGTGTCCATGGCACACCTGAACCCGTACGGAATGCGTTGTACGGGTGTTCTGGGGTGAACGTACGCCCTCGGGTGGGGAGTTCATCAAGGTGAACAGCGGGAGCGGCAAGGGCCGCAGGAAGAACGCGTCCGCCATGAAGATGGTGGGGGCGCTGATCGGCGTCTTCCGGAGGACGGCGGGGTACACCCAGCGGGAGCTGGCCGAGCGGTTGAGGCTCGACGAGCAGACCCTCGCCTCGATCGAGCAGGGCAGACGGTCGCTGAGACTGGAATACGCGGTGTTCCTGGATGAACTCCTCGACACCAAGGGGGCGTTGGCCGTCGCCGTGGAGAACATGCCCGAGGTGGATCTGTTTCCTCGGTGGGCTGAGGAGTTCATCGACTTGGAGCGGGAGGCGCTGGCTCTGTCCTCGTACCAGAACCAGGCCTTACCGGGACTCCTTCAAACCAAGAGGTACGCGCGCGCCGTCTTCCGCAACGACGTGCCCGCCCTGTCGGAGGACGAGATCGAGCAGCGCGTTGCGGCTCGCGTGGAGCGACAGGAGATCCTGCACCGCAAGGAGCCACCGACTGCCAGTTTCGTCATCTCCGAGGCAGCTCTCAAGGACCGTCTCGGCGGCGGCGAGGTCTACATCGAGCAGCTGCGCCAGCTTCGCGAGTGGGCCGACCTGCCCGGAGTCACGCTCCAGATCATGCCGCTGGGACGCGAGTTCCATGCTGGCCTCTCCGGTCCGTTCGTCCTGGTGGAGACCTCAGATCATCAGCGCGTCGCCTACGTCGAGGGACAGCTCAACGGCAGGCTTATCGCCGACCCCGACGAGGTATCTGTCCTCGAACGCAAATATGCGATGCTGCGGACACAGGCTCTCAACCCTCAGGAGACCAAGAGCCTGTTGGACCGTTTGCTAGGAGAGCAATGAGCACCGCATTGCAGTGGTTCAAGTCCAGCTACAGCACCGAACAGGGCGGTGATTGCCTCGAAGTCGCCACCTCACCCCAAACCATCCACATCCGCGACTCCAAGAACCCCGACGACAGCCCCGCCCTCGCCGTCGCCCCCACCACGTGGACGGCGTTCCTCACGCTTGCCCGCGGCTGAGAGCGTCACCGTCACCGCGATCGACGCGGCGGCCATCACGGTCATCGCCGTACCGGCTGAGGTCAGTTGAGCCACCGCCCCCGCCAGTGCCGCGCTCACGCCCTGCATGGTGAGCATGCCGGAAGAGTGCAGGCCGAGGGCGTGGCCGCTCAACTCGTCCGGGGTCAGAGCCATCAGGCGTTCCTGCTGGATCAGGCTCGCGCCGAAGCCGACGGAGGCGAGGGCGATGCAGGCCGCCGCGATCGCCGTACCCGGGCGGAGGGCGAACAGCAGGTACGGCGCGGCCAGGAGCAGCAGGAACGGGATGCCCAGCCGGCGGCGGACCGGCGGCGGGATGAAGCGGCCGGTCGTCACATCGCCCACGAACATCCCGAACGCGCCGCAGGCGAAGAGCAGGCCCGCGCGGTCGGGGGCGTACGAGACGAACAGGGACTCGCAGCCGACGACGAGGCCGTTGGGGATCCAGAGGAGCAGGTACGTCGTGCGGCGCGGGGGCGAGGACCACAGGATGGCGTTGGTGCGCCAGGTCTGCGCGATGGACGGGCGGCCGGCGGCTCTCGGGGCGCGGCGGGTCAGGCCGAAGCGGGTGACCAGGGCCGCCGCCAAGTAGAGGACCGCCGCGATCCCCAGCGTGGCCCTCGGTGACAGCGCCGCCACCAGCACACCGCCCGTCGCGAAGCCCGCGATCTGCGTGAAGCCGTTCACCATGTTGAAGACCGAACGGCCCAGCAGATAGCCGTCCTTCGACAGGATCTCGTTCAGCAGGCCCCAGCGGACCCCGCCGCCGAGCGAGGAGACCAGGCCGAGCACCGCGATGAGGGCGAAGAGCGCCCAGAGCGGGAGGCCGGGCGTCGCCATCGCCGCCGTGCCGAGGGCGAAGGACAGGGCGATGCCCGTCATCGTGGAGCGGGGCGGCAGCCGGTCCGCCGCCGAGAGCAAGGTGGTCGCACCGACCACCTGGGCCAGCTGCGGCCCGAACATGCTCAACGCCGACAGCAGCGGCGATTCGGTCGCCTTGTACACCAGCGTTCCGATGGCCAGGCCGCCGATCGTCGAGGCCGTCGAGTGGAGCGCGGAGGAGAGGAAGAGCGGGGTGAACTCCCGGGTGCGGAAGAGATCGGAGTAACTGCGCATGCGCGGATTCTGGGGTGACGTGTGCGGCGACCGTTATTGTTTCGCGCAGGAGCGAAACGTCAGGGGGTGTGCGGTACGTGGGCTGGTGGCAGGTCAACGCCGACACCCTCGCCGGGAGCCGCTTCGTGCTTTCGCCGCTCGCCGAGACGTTCGCGAGCCTGAAGATGCTGCATGCGGAGGCGGCCTCACACCCCGGTGAGCGTGCCTGGCTGCATGCCCATCTGCCTCCCTACAAACAGCACTTGGCCGCCGATCCCGTCACAGCACTGCTCATTCGCTCCGGGCTCGGCCGGGAGTGGATCGCCGATTTCCTCACACCCACCCCGCGCGACGACCAGGCGACCTTCGAGGAGGAAGTGGAGCGGGTGCGCGCGGTCTCCCCCGGGGCGGCGCGCGAGCACCTCGTACTCTCCCTGCGCGGCCCGCTCCCCGCCCGCCTCGACCGCCACGACCTCTCGCAGCGCGCCGCGGACCTCCTCACCCACGTGTGGGAGGAGGCCGTACGCCCGTACTGGGCCCGGCGGCGGCGCGTTCTGGAGGCCGATGTGGTGGCGCGTACCGCCCAGTTGAGCCAGGGAGGCTGGGCGGCGGCGCTCGACACGCTGCGGCCGGGAACGCGGTGGCTCGGTGACAACCGGCTTCAGGTCAACGCGCACGAGTACCCGCCCCGCGAGATCTCCGGCGCGCAGCTCTTCTTCGTACCGGTCACTCCGCAGCGCATCGGGTGGGTCTCCTGGGAGGAGCCCCACCGGTACGCGGTCATCTACCCGTGCGCGGGCGCACTGGCCGGCGGCCCGGACGAGGCGGCCGTGCCCGCGAGCCTGGGCGCACTCCTCGGAACCGCCCGCGCAGGCATCCTCGTACTCCTCGACTCCCCCATGTCGACCAGCCAGTTGGTCGCCGTGACCGGGCAGGCGCTGGGTTCGGTCGGGCGGCATCTGAAGGTGCTCCTTGACGCGCGGCTCGTGGAGCGGCGGCGGGCGGGGCGTTCCGTGCTCTACTTCCGCACCCCTGCCGGGGAGGTCCTGGTCAAGGCACAGCAGGGGAAGGCGAATTCGCCCGCCTCCCCCTCATAGGACCTATCGCTGCGACGTCGTCTCCCTCACCCACGGCAGCAGCGTCCGCTCCGCCAGTACGAGGGCGTAGAACAGCACCACGCTCATCACCCCCAGCAGCGCGATCGCGGCGAACGCCAGTGCTGTGTCGGAGTTCGCCCCGGACTGCAGGATGACGAAGCCGAGGCCCTCGTCGCCGGCGCTGAACTCGCCGATGACCGCGCCGACGGCCGCGAGCGGCATGGCCACCTTCAGCCCGACGAAGATCTGCGGCAGCGCGCCGGGAAAGCGGAAGCGCAGAAAGGTCTGGGCGCGGGAGGCACGCAACGACCGGGCCAGCTCGACGAGTTCGACAGGTGTCGAGGTGAGTCCGCTCGCGACCGACAGGACGATGGGGAAGAAGCAGACGAGCAGCGCCATGACCACTTTCGGCTGCGACCCGAAACCCATCCACACCACGAGGAGCGGGGCCAGCGCCACCTTGGGCACCGCGTTGAACGCCACCAGGAGCGGCGCGAACATCAGCTCCACGATCCGTGACGCCGCGATCGCCACCCCGATCACCAGCCCCGCGCCCACGGCCAACGCGAAACCCAGCACGATGACCAGGAGCGTGCCCATCGCCTCGTCCAGCAGATAGCCGGGGACGCGGAGGAAGGCGTCGAGCACGTCCGCGGGGGACGGCAGGATGATCTCCGGTACATCGAGGACGGCCGCCGCGAGCGCCCAGGCCCCGAGCACCGTCGCCAGCCCGAGCACGGGCCAGCCGAACTCCCCTACGCGCCTGAGTACTTGTGGGCTTCGGCGCACGTCAGGACTTCGAGGCACGTCGGGATCTTGGGGCACGTCAGGGCTTCGAGCCACGCCAGGACCTCGGCGCACGTCAGGACTTCGGCACCAGGTCGAAGGACACCAACTCCTCGGGCGTCAGCCCGGGCTTCACGGCTCCCGCGTCCTCCAGCGCCTTGATCGCCCCGGCCACGCGTTCGCGGTCCATGGTGCCGATCGGTGCTCCGTCCTCCTTCGGCTGTACGGCGGCCCCCACGAGCTCGATCTCGGCGGCGGCGGTCTTCTCGTTCAGCGTCGGGAACTTCTCGGCCATCAGCGCCGCCGCTTCCGCCGGATGGTCGATCGCGTACCGCATGCCCTTGAACAGCGCTGTGGTGAAGCGCTTCACCAGGTCAGGATTTTCCTCGGCGATCTTCGTGGTCGTCGTGATCGCGGCGCCGTAGCTCTCGGTGAGGTACTCGCCGAAGGGCAGTACGACGACCTCCTTGCCCTTGACCGCGTTCTCGATGTTGGGGCGGCCCACCCGGTACTGGCCGACGGCGTCGACCGAGCCGGTCGCCAGGTTGACCCCGAGCTGCTGGGCTTCCAGGGCGACGAATTCGACCTTCTCGGCGTCGACGCCCGCTAGCTTGGCGTACGCGGGGAAGAGCGCCCCGATGACCGACCCGGCCGGGTCCGCGATCTTCTTGCCCTCCAGGTCGGCCGGCTCGCTGATGCCGCTGTCGGCCAGCACCATGACGGCCGCGTCCGTGGTCTGGTGGACGGCCGCGACCGCCGTGACCCCGGAGACCTTGCCGTCGCCGAGCTGCATGATGGTGCTGCTGAGATCGACGGGGGCGAACTGCGCGCTGCCGCCGGCGAGAGCGGCCAGGCTGTTGCCGCTGCCCTGGCCGGGCTGGATGGTGACCGTCACGCCCGCGTCGCTGAAGTAGCCCTTGTCCTGGGCCACATAGGCGTACGCCTCGCGGCCGAAGGTGCCGAAACCGGTGATGTAGGTGACCTTGTCGGGAGCGGAGTCGCCGGAGGCGCTGCCGCCGTTCTCGTTGTCGTCGTCGGAGCCACAGGCCGTGGAGAGCGCCGCCGTCATCAGGACGGCCAGGAGTGCGGCGAGCAGCCGTGATGTCCTTTTCGAAATGCAAAGGCTCATGGAACTCAAGTGGAGTCGTTCAAGGGGAAGTTGTCGAGACCACGGAGCCGGTTGACATGTAACAAACATTGAGCAACCGGTTGATCACGGGACGCGCCGATCTATCCTCGGACGTACGACCGTAGGGCCATTTCCGCTGCTCGTACCGCTACTCGTACCGCTACAGGTGAACCGGTGTTGGGGGGCTCCCGTGATCCGAGTACGCGGTGTGTCGAAGAGCTTCGGCGGCCGCAGGGGCGCCGTGGAAGCCCTGCGCGACATCCAACTGGACGTCGATGACGGGGAGTTCGTCGCCGTTCTGGGCCGCTCCGGCTGCGGCAAATCCACCCTGCTGAGGGTGATCGCGGGGCTGCTCCCGGCCACCTCCGGCGAGGTACGGATCGCCGGTGAGCCGGTGCGCGAACCCCGCCGGGACGTCGCCATCCTCTTCCAGCGCCCGGCCCTGCTGCCCTGGCGATCGGTGCTCGACAACGTGCTCCTGCCCATCGAGGTGCACGGCCGCCCTCGCCCCGAACACCGGGAAAGCGCACAGCAGTTGCTGGCCACCGTCGGCCTCGACACCCCCTTCCACAAACGTCTGCCGCACGAGCTGTCCGGCGGTATGCAGCAGCGGGTGGCCCTGTGCCGGTCCCTCATCCAGCGCCCCCGCGTCATGCTGATGGACGAGCCCTTCTCGGCCCTGGACGCCCTGACCCGCGAGGAGTTGTGCGAGGTGCTGCAACGCGTGCACATGGAGCACAGCTCGACGGTCGTCCTCGTCACCCACTCCACCGAGGAAGCGGTACTGCTCGCCGACCGGGTCGTCGTGCTCAGCCCGCGCCCGGGCCAGGTCCGTACGGTCCTGGACGTGCCGGTCCCCCGGCCCCGGTCCCTGGGTCACGACGCCCACGCCACCGAACTCGCCCGCTGCCGCGCCGAACTCCACGACCTGCTGCTGGCCAGCCACAAGACAGGGGTGTGAGGGCGAGATGGAGCTGCGCCTGTTCACCGAGCCGTACCACGGAGCCACGTACGACGAACTGCTGCGCGCCGCCCGGCACGCGGAGGAGTGCAGCTTCGACGGCTTCTTCGTCGCCGACCACTACCACCCCATGCACTTCACCGACGCCCTGCCCGGCCCCACCGACGCCTGGACCACACTGGCCGGACTGGCCCGCGAGACCTCGACGATCCGCCTCGGCACGATGATGACCTCGGCCACCTTCCGGCAGCCCGGCGCACTCGCGGTCATCGCCGCCCAGGTCGACGCGATGAGCGGCGGCCGAATCGAACTCGGCCTGGGCGCGGGCTGGTTCACCCTGGACCACAGCGCGTACGGCATCCCGTTCCCGCCACCCGCCGAGCGCTTCGAGCGGATGGAGGAACAGCTCCAGGTGATCACCGGCCTGTGGGCCACACCGCCCGGCAAGCAGTTCTCGTACGAGGGCCGCCACTACCGTCTGACGGACTCGCCCGCCCTGCCGAAGCCGGTGCAGCAGCCCCGGGTGCCACTGATCGTCGGCGGCCGCGGCCCCCACCGCACGCCGGCCCTCGCCGCCCGCTACGCCGACGAGTTCAACCTGCCGTTCACCTCACCCGCGCAGAGCGCCGAGCTGTACGCCGGGGCGCGGGCCGCCAGAACCGCCGCGGGCGGCCCTCCCCTGGTCCTCTCGGTGTGCCTGGGCATCGCCTGCGGCCGCACCGAGGCGGAGATCGACGCCCGCCTCGCCCTCCTGCACGAGCCGTCCCGCCTCCCCCCGGAGGAGCCCCTGTACGGCTCCCCCGCGAGGATCGTGGACCTGCTCGGCGAGTACGCCGACCTCGGCACATCCCGCGTGTACGTACGCCTGCGCGACCTCTCCGACCTCGACCACCTGGACCTGCTCGCCACCGAGGTCGCGCCGCACCTGCGGGATAAACGGAGTTAGCATCCGTTTATGACTACTGACAACTCTGTACTCAATGTCGAGATCGATTCCCTGAAGGGCGGTTCCGCGGACCTCGGGCAGTACCGGGACAAGGCCGTGCTCGTCGTGAACGTGGCCTCCAAGTGCGGACTGACCCCGCAGTACGCGGGCCTTGAGCGGCTCCAGGAGCGGTACGCCGCCCAGGGGTTCACCGTGCTCGGGGTGCCCTGCAACCAGTTCATGGGGCAGGAGCCCGGGACCTCCGAGGAGATCGCCGAGTTCTGCTCGGCGACATACGGCGTGACCTTCCCGCTGACCGAGAAGGTCGACGTGAACGGGGACGGGCGGCACGGGCTGTACAAGCGCCTGGTGGAGACCGCGGACGCCGAGGGGCACAGCGGTGACATCCGCTGGAACTTCGAGAAGTTCCTGATCGGACGCGACGGTGCGGTGGTGGCACGCTTCTCGCCGCAGACCGAGCCGGAGTCGGCGGAGGTCGTGGCCGCGGTGGAGAAGGCCATCGGCTGAGTTGAGCAGATCGGCTGAGGGCATTGGCTGAGGCCGTCGGCCGGACTGCTGATCCGGTGATCCGGTGATCCGGTGATCCGGTGATCCGGCAGCGGGGGCACCCGGACGCGTGAACCCCGTACTCCGTCCGAGGAAAACGCTGGGCCCATGGATTGGTGATCATCGAAGCTGCTTGTGTCCGAGCCTTCCGGCTCGCGACCTGGCACTTCGCCTCCCGAGGAGATCGTCCATGAGCGTCCGCCGCTTCCTGCCCACTGTCATCGCCGCCGTGGTTCCCGCCGCCAGTGCCCTGGCGCTCGTCGTCGGCGTACCGGCCACGGCGGCCGCCAACCCCTGCGGGTTCTACGCGACCGGCAGCGACGCGTTCTACAACCACTGCACGAGTGACGGCTCGCGCGTCGTCATCGAGGTGGAGGTGTTCGGCCCCAACTACGAGAAGTGCGTGGGCCCCGGCAACTCCTGGCTCGGCCGCTCCAGCAAGATCGACGGCGCGCACTACGTCGGGCGTACCTGTTGATCCGGTCCCGTACCGGTTGACCTTGCCCCTGGGGCAGGGACCACCGTCCTGTGTCACCGGGCGGAAGGCGCCCGGTGACGGAGGATGGGCTCGTGGACCAGGAACGTTCCGAACACGCTCACGATGTGGGCGAACTGCTCACGATCGGCGCGTTCGCCGCTCGGTCGCGGCTCTCGCCCAAGGCACTTCGGCTGTACGACCGGCTCGGGCTGCTGGCCCCGGCGCACGTCGACGAGGTCAGCGGCTACCGGTACTACCGCGCCGACCAGATCGAACGCGCCCGCCTGGTGGCGCTGCTGCGCCAGCTCGACATGCCGCTCGCGCGGATCGCCGGGGTTGTCGAGGCCGGCGATGCGGAGGGCTCCTTGGCCGCTGCCGCGCTACTCGACGCGTACTGGGCGGACGCGGAGGCGCGGTTCGCTGCGCAGCGGACCCTTGCCGAATACCTCCGTGGACGGCTTTCGGGAAGGAGTTCCGAGATGTACGAGAAGTTCGTGATCGAGACGGTGGACGTGCCCGAGCAGGTGGTGCTGACGGAGTCGCGGCACACGCTCGCCGACGAGTTGCCGACGTGGATCCCGGCGTCGCTGGGGCGGCTGGAGGAGGGCGCCCGGGTCTGCGGTGAGGTGACCGCGGCGCCCTTCGTCGTCTACCACTCCGAGGTGTCCCAGGAGAGCGACGGGCCCGCCGAGTCGTGTGTGCCCGTCGCCGACGCGGACGCGGCGCGGGCGTGGGCGACTTCGCGGGGGCGCGCCTTCGACACCCGCGTGCGGGTCGAGCCCGCGCGGCGGCTCGCGTACACCCGGATCGCCAAGGCGCAGGTCGCCCATCCGCAGATCCTTGCCGCGTTCGAGGCGGTCGAGGGGTGGATGGTCGCGCGGGGGCTGTCGTACGACGGTCCCTGTCGGGAGGTGTACTTCGCGGACTGGGATGCGGCGGGGCCGGAGGACGCGGTGTGTGATGTGGCGTTTCCGGTGAGGTGACGCGGCGGGGGCGTGGGGGTGGTTTTCGCCCCCCGCCCCCCACGCCCACGCCCCTGCCCGTCACTTGTTCCTGGGGCTCCGCCCCAGACCCCGCTCCTCAAACGCCGGAGGGGCTGGCTGGAGTGCCATCGGGAACTACCGCGACTGCCCGTCCCGTACGGCGATGTCCGCCCGGACGCGTGCGGACAACTCGGCCGCGGCCCGGTCCAGTTCCTTCCTGACCGGGATCAGATCCGGTTCCCGCAGGGTGGTCTGGAAGGCGAGCGTCGCGATCACTCCGACCAGTGTGTCGTCGACGAGGACGGGGACGGCCATGGTGGTGGTGCCACCGTCGGTCGGCACGTCGTGCGAGACGAACTTCTCCTCGCGTGCGCGTCGGAGCTCGGGTTCGAGTTCGCCAAGGCGCGGATTCGCGGCGTGGGTTCGTCGTGCGTCCTCGGAGAACGCCAGGAATATCCGGCCCTGCGCCGAGTCGAAGACCGGAAGGGCGGAGTACAGCGGCATCGCGATCATGACGAGCCGCCGTACCGGAGTGCCGATGCGGACCAGAACGGGACTTTCGCCGTTCCATGCGGAGGCTACGGAGGTGTAGTTCGTCTCCTCGGACAGCCTCCGCAGAACCGGTTCGGCACGCCGGACGAAGGCACTGGTGAACAGCGCCGCCTCCTGCACCACCGCCGCATAGTCGAGCGTCTTGACGCCGAGCGAGTACACCCCCCGGGAGGGCTCGTAGGCGAGCAGATTGGTGGCTCGCAGAGTGATCAGGTACCGGTGCGCGGTCGCCCGGGACATGCCGAGGCGGGCGGCTATCTCCCCGAGCGTGAGTTCCGGTTCCTGGACCGTGAACAGGTTCAACACGGAGACCGCCTTCTGCACCGCCTGGATCGGCTGGACCCCGCCCGGGCGCTCGCCGTCGTCCCGGCTCACTCGCGCCTGGTCGGCGTGCACGTCCTCAGCTGATTCGGTCACGCCACCCATCTTGACAGTTCGGTGCCCGGCTTGACGGTGCGGTGTCGGCGGTCTAGCGTCCGTATCGCACAGCGATACGCTGCATATCGCAGAGCGAGCCAGCAATCTCCCCAGTCCATCCTGGAGGGCGACATGAAGCACGTAAGGCCGATCGATTTCGACTCCGCGGAAATACCTGGCGAAAAGGGGTACAAGGGCAAGATCCTCTACAGCGGCGAGACCTGCACCCTGATCGCCACTGTCGTACCGCCGGGCGCACGGGGCCCCCAGAACCACGCCCATCCGGTGGACCAGCTGTACTTCGTCACCGAAGGAGAGGTGACGATCAAGCTGGGAAAGGACATACACAAGGCCGCCGCCGGCTCCGCGGTGTTCATTCCGGCCGGCGTCCCCCATCACAACTGGAATGAGGGGAGCGAGACCGAAGTGCACCTGGAGGTGCTCGCGCCCGGCAACGCCGGAATCCGGCCGCTGCTCGAATTCACCGAGTCGGACGACGCCCACGGCCTCCCTTATGCCGTGGTCGTACCCGCCCCGGAGCAGACGGTGACACTCGACGCCGGAATGACGGTCACACCCCTCCTCGGACACGAGCACGTCCTAGGGAAAGGGCAGGACCCGACCTCCAAGAACGCGCTCATCTATGTCGCGGGAATGCCCGCGGGGTCAGCCGGCCCAAGCCTCCACACGCACGCGTTCGACCAGTTCTACCTGGTGCTCAAGGGTCTGCTCAACGTGCAGATCGGGCTGAAGGAATTCACCGTCGGTCCACAGCAGCTCGTAGTTCTACCGGCCGGCGTTCCCCACCGGCAGTGGAACGCGGGTGCGGAAACCGAGCGGCACCTCACGATCCTCACACCTCCGCCTGCGCAGACGAGTACCGAGGAAGAACCCTGGGACCGCTCCGTCGAGCTGCGGGCGGTAGCCAACACGACGCATCTCGCGCTGTAAACCGGCCGCAAGGAAGATCCCCACGCACGGAGTCACACCATGAGCACGCTTATTTCCACCTGGTCCGCGGGCGCCACCACGCTCGGCTCCTGGACGACGCTGAACACCCCGGTGGTCGCCGAGAGCCTGGCGCTGGTCGGCCACGACTACGTATGTCTCGACCAGCAGCACGGCATCGTCAACGACGACAGCCTGGTCGCGAGCCTGATCGCTGTCGCCGCGGGCGGCGCCGCACCTCTCGTCCGCGTCTCGGCGAACGAGGCCGGCCTGATCAGCAAGGCCTTGGACAGCGGCGCCGAGGGCGTCGTCGTCCCGCTGGTCAACGACGGGTCCGACGCCGAGCGCGCGGTACGGTCCTGCCGGTATCCGCCGCGCGGCGACCGCAGCATCGGGCCGATCCGCACTGCCGGCAGCGGCAGGACACGGACCTTCGCCGAGGGCACCTGCATCGTCATGGCCGAGAGCGTGTCCGCCGTGGACAACATCGACGACATCTGCTCCGTACCGGGCGTCGACGCCGTGTACGTGGGCCCGGCCGATCTCGCGGCAAGCCTCGGGGTCCCGCCCGCGCTGGGCGTCGTACCCGGTGTTCACGCCGAGGCGATCGCCAAGATTCTCGACGCCTGCGCGCGCCACGACATCGTCGCCGGTATCCACTGCGGCACCACCCAGCAGGTGATCGAGTGCGCCGATATGGGATTCCGCATGATCACCATTTCGACCGACACCCAGCTTCTCTCCGCCGCGGCCGCCGGCCGATTCGGCGAAGTCCGTTCGGCCATGGCGTCGAACTCCTGAAGGGGCAGTACCGATCATGACGGAACCCTCATACGAGAAGGCGCGCTACCGGGGCTTCGGGCCGTACCCCGACGGAATGCTGCCGCTCAGCCGCGGCGAGATGGACCTGTCGGCCATCCCCCCGGATTTTCATTCACTGCTGCCGCAGGTGCCCAAAGCGGCCGAGGAGCCGTTCGTCGGTATCACCACGGACGGACATGTCGTCCCCGGTCTTTACGCTCTCCGGGACACCGGCTGGAGTCCCGAGCCCGCCGTGAAAGCCGCCTGGGCCTTCCTCGACAGCCTCGACTCCGCGCAGCGCAAGGCCGTTCGCTTCGAGGTGGACGCGACCGAGTGGCGCATGTGGATCAACGCGTTCCCCACCTGGGACCCGCACGGTCTTCGCCTGGAGGACATCGAGCCCGGGCAGCGGGACCGCGCACTGGCGATCGTCGAGGCGTGTCTCTCGGACACCGGGTTCGCCGACACCCGGACGGCGATGAAACTGAACGCCGCGCTGGGCGAGTTGATCGACCAGTACCGCGACACCCTGACCGAATACGGCTACTACTTCGCGTTGTTCGGCACTCCGTCCCCGACCGAACCCTGGGGATGGCAGCTGTGGGGGCACCACCTCGACGTGCACTGCTTCGTCCTCGGCCGTCAACTGGTGCTCACGCCGGCCTTCATGGGCGCCGAGCCCGCGGAGGCCGACCGAGGCACGTACAAGGGACTGCGGCTTTTCGACGCGCAGCGCGAGGCCGGGCTCGAACTGCGCCGCAGCCTGCGCCCCGAACAGGCGCGGTCGGCCGTCCTCCACGAGTCGATGCGCGTCGAGGACCTCCCGCCCGATCTCGCCGGCCCGGCCGACGGCAGGCACCTCGGCGGCGCCGGCCAGGACAACCGCGTCATCCCCTACGAAGGACTGGGGGCAGGAGAACTGGCCCCCCGTCAGCGGGATCTGCTGCTCCAACTTGTGGGTACGTACGCGCACCGGCTGCCGAGCGGCCCCTCCGACGCACTGATGGCCGACGTCCTGCGCCATCTGAACGACACCCACCTCGCCTGGATCGGCGGAACCGGCGACGACGACCCCTTCTACTACCGGGTCCACAGCCCCGTCCTCATGATCGAGTACGACTGCCATCAGGGGGTCTTCCTCGACAACCCGGAGCCCGAACCGTTCCACGTGCACACCATCGTGCGGACCCCCAACGGCGGTGACTACGGACGCGATCTGCTGCGCCGCCACCTCGCGCGCCACCATGCGGGGGGCGCGGAACACTGACTCCGACGCCGGGTCCAGGCCGAGGCGTCGGAGCCGAAGGCGGCCGGCACGGCTGCGGCCGTTGATGACCAGCTGGTCGGGATGCTGGTCGAGCGGGCCCGTACCGAGGAACTGCAGCCGACCGGTGAGGGTCTCAGGCAGACCCGCGTTTTATCTTCGAAGTGCAGCTCAGGCCCAGCCCGGCGAGTTGGACTCGCCTGACTGGGCCTCGGCCGTCAGGTTGGCCGGTCCCACTCGGAAAGGGCCGCGGCAACGTCGATTTCGGGGTCGAGGCGGGCGGCCTGACGGAGCAGTTCGGCGAGGGTCGCGACGAGCACCTCGACAAGGTCGGCCGCGGGGATCGGACGACCTTCCTGGAGCCAGCCTGCCGCGGCCTCCAGGACGGAGCCGATCCAAGAGCGCAGGACCACCCGCACCGCGGGCCGGTCCGGGTCGAGGCCGAGGACCTCGCTGAGGCCCCGGACGCCCAACTGCCGTGAGGCGTTGAGGATGGCGCGGGTGTCCGGGTCCGCACCGAGGATCAGCCCGAGATAGGCGTCCGGGTCGCGCTCGATGGAGGCGAAGTGGTCCTCGGTGAGGTGCCGGATTCGGTCGGCGGTGGGGCCGGGCGGGGGCGGGCCCTGTTCGAAGCGGCGGGCGATCTCTCGCACCGCCTCCAGGAGGATGCCTCTCTTGTTGCCGAAGTGGTGGGAGACCAGCCCGTAGGCGACTCCCGCGGCGTCGGCGAGGGCGTGCACGGACACCTCGTCGTAGGGCTTGTCGAGGAACTGCTCGACCGCCGCGTCGAGCAACTTGTTCCTTGTGGAGGCGGCGCGTTCCGCTCGGCTGGTGGTCACGTTCCCCGAGTTTAGCTGATCCCTTATCATTGATCTGAAATCAACGAGGAGGCACTGTGGCAGACATCGCGATCATCGGAGGCGGCCCCGGCGGGCTGACGGCGGCCATCGCGCTGGCCCGGCGCGGGATCCGCAGCACGGTGTTCGAGCGCGACGGCCATCCCCAGGGCATGCCGCGCTTCAACCCCGACCGCTCCTACCCGATCGACCTCACCGGCCACGGGCTGAAGGCCGTGCGGCACATCGACGCCGTCGCCCACTTCGACGCCCACATGACCCCGTTCCACGGCATCAGACACCGCGGCCGGATCCTCGACCCCTGGTCGGAGCCGGGTTGGATCGGCTCGCGCGGGGACATCATGCGGACGCTCATGTCGCTCACCGAGGAGCGCCACAGCGATCTGGTCGACGTCGCCTTTCACCGCGACATTCGCGCCGACGACGTGGACGTGCACGCCGGCAAGGTGGCCGGGCAGTCCTTCGACCTCGTCATCGGCTCCGACGGCGCGGGCTCCGCGGTCCGCAAGGCGATGCAGGATCAGGTCGAGGGATTCACCGTCGAGGCCTCTACCGTCCCCAACTACGGGCTCATCCTGGAACTCGACCGGGTCGGCGACACATTGGACAAGCGCTACCTGCAAGGGCTGGCGATGAGCCCGCTCACCCTCGCCGGGGTGACCATCGACGAGTCCAGGGCGGACGGCGTCCGCTGGATCTGCGTCATCGGCGTGAACAAGCCGCACACCTTCGCCTCGGCCGACGAGGCCACCGCCTGGCTTCGCCGGAATGCCCCACGCACCCTGGAACTGACGAGCGAGCAGGCCGTCGCCGAGTTCTCCCGCCGCAACGCCGTCCACCTGGGCCAGCGGCTGACCTGCTCGCAGCTGTACGGCGGCCGGGCGGTGCTGCTCGGCGACGCCGCAGCGGCTTTCCCCCCGATCGGCCAGGGCGGCAACGCGGCCCTGGAATCGGCGATGGTGTTCGACCAGGCGCTGGCCTCCGGACCGCTGGCGACCACGGGCGCCCGCTTCGAGGCGACCTGGAAGCCCGAGGCGGACGCGCTGACCTGGATCAGCAGCCAAGTGCGCTACCAGAGCCCGTTGATGATGGCCCGTGTGACCATTTCCCGGATCCTCGGGGTCAACCCCATGAACGATGCCAAAAGTTCCGTCCGCTCCTACTCCGAGGTGCGGCGCTCAGCCCGCCGCCTCGGACCACTGTGGGCAGAGGCGCCCGGAACGGACTGAGGCCATGAATCATCAGGTCGGCAATCGACTGCAACGGGTGGAAGCGTTGGCCGTGGCGCCCGACATGCGGGGCCGGGTGGCCCTGGTCACCGGCGCAAGCGACGGTGTCGGCCGGTCGGCCGCCGTCCAGCTCGCCGCGACCGGGGCGGTCACCCTCATCGCCGCCCGCAACCGGGCCAAGGGCGAACGGGTCCGGGACGAGATCGTGCGGACCACGGGCAACAAGGAGGTCCACGTCGTGGACCTGGACCTCGCCGACCTCGCCTCGGTGCGCCAGGCAGCGGCCACCGTGCTGGAACGCTGGGACCGGCTCGACCTCCTGCTCTGCATCGCCGGCTACGCGGGGCGCGGCACTCGGACCGAGACGGCCGACGGCTTCGAGACGACGTTCGGCGTCAACCACCTCGGGCATGCGCTGCTGGCGCGGCTGCTCACCGACCGGCTGCGGGACGGCGCGCCGAGCCGCATCGTCCTGGTCGCCTCCGAAGCGCACCGCCGCGCCAAGGGCGGCCTCGACTTCGACGACCTGATGATGGCTCAGGGAAAGTTCCATCCCCTCCTCGCCTACAACCGGTCGAAGCTGGCAAACGTTCTCTACGCCCGCGAACTGGCCCGCCGGCTCACGGGATCGGGGGTGGACGTCAGCGCCGCGCATCCCGGAGGCGTCGACACACCGATGATGCAGTCGATGTTCGACCGCCCGGTGCTGCGCCATCTCTATCCGCTGTTCCGCCAGGGGCTGATCTCTCCGGACGAGGCCGCCACCGGGCTGCTGCGCGTGGCGCTGGACTCCACACTCACCGGCAGGACAGGCCTGTACTACGAAAGAGGGCAACTCGCCGAGCCGGGTGCGGTGGCCCTGGACAACGACGCCGCGCGGCGGCTGTGGTCCGTCACCGAGGAGCTGATCGGCCTCGACACCGCTGATCGGTGACCCTCCCTCCCCCACACGGTTTGGCCGGTTGCCTTTCGGCGGCGGCCCAGGCTGCGAGGACGGCTTGGGCTTCTTCGGGTGTCGCCCGGTCGGGGCATGAGGGCCGGTGATCGGTATCCCTTTTGGGGACGAAGTCCGGGTCCTTCGACCGCGTCCAGGACCGGGTGCGGCGTCGGCGCACACCCTCCGCGAGCAGGACGCGGCGGACCTGTGAGCGCCCCACCTCGGTCCCTGCGGCGGCCAAGGAAGCAGTGTGCACTCCGGTGGCCCCGCTTCGTCGAAGGCCCGCAGCTCCCCGACGGGCTCCCGCCTCAGCCGCCCCGGCGGCACGGTGGCCGGCGTGCCCCCTGCGGGCATGTGGCCGAGCACGCTTGCGGCGGGCGTCAGGATGGCGTCGGCGAAGGCGTTCGCCTGGCGCTTCGACGGCCGACGCGGCTTTCGGCGGCTCAGCCTGGGGTCCTGAGCGCCGCCGGTCTGAGCCGTACATCACCAAGGCTCCAGGTCCGGGCGCCACAGGTACCGGATGTGCGCCTTGGCATACCGGGCAGGCAGCTTGCTGAACCGATCGGTCACGCATACAGGACAGGCGGCCTGGTGAACCGATCGGTCACGGTGCTTTCGGCGCCGGTGATCTCCACGGCCAGGAGGACATGGCCGCGTCCGCGTACCGCTCTGCCCGTGGCAGCGGTGGGCAGGACGACGGTGTCGGGCGTGAGGAGTGCGGGGGCGGGGAGTGCGGGGGCGGGGAGCCGCATGGTCACCCCGGCTGGGACCTCGTGGCCTGGGGCCGCCGCGGTCAGTGCGCCGGCCGGCCGTTACGCGGCACGGTGGGGGCGGCGGGAGGTGAGCGGGAACGCTCTGCCGACCAGTTCCACGCGGTGGCCGAAGCATGGCCCCGCGGTCAGCGGGTAGTACGGTTGTGTTTTTCCCGAGCACGGTCTACATTGATGGTACAGAACAGTTCTGTACCAAATGGAGGACCTGATGCTCGACGTCACAGACGAGCCGTCGACCCGCCGCTCCCGCGTTTCCCGGGCCCGGGAGATGGAGCTGGCCAACGCGGCGCCGGATGTGCTGGGCGAGGTCAGTTACGAGGAACTGTCGATGGACCTGGTCGCAGCGCAGGTGCGGTGCAGCAAGGCCACGCTCGACGAGCTGTGGCCGGCCAAGCCACAACTTGTCGGTGCAGCGCTCCACGCCACGCGCCCGATGAGGCCGGAGGAGGTCGACACGGGCACGCTGCACGGCGATCCGTTGACCATGGTCGGGCTGCTGGTGGCCGGTGGGGAGACGATGACGGCGCCGGCTGCCGCAGTGGGGCACGGCGTGCTCACGGACGAGGAACTCGCCCGAGCGGTAGGGACATCGGTGGTGGAGCCCTGGTTCGCTGATCTGATCGGGTCCGTCGAGCGGGCGGTCGAGCGGCGCGAGCCGGCCACTCGGCCGCCGGGCGCGCACTTCCTGCCCGAAGTGCCGCTCAGCCTGGCACTCAACCGTCCGCTGTTCGGGCGCGGCCCCGCCGACACCGACCACCTCACCAGATGGGTCGACCAACTGCTGCTGCCCCTGCTCGAGCCCACGGCGCTGCAGCCCTGATCACGCCTTCCCTGCCTTCCCCCTGCTGTCCCGATCCGTCCTCCCTGCCCCCTCCCCCGGCTTCGCCATGGCCTCGTGCCCGGCCGCCGCCGGCAGCCCTCTCTGGAGATCCACCATGTCCGTCCGTTCCGCCGACACAAAAGGTGTCGGCACGGCAGCCCCTCCGTCCGACCGAGCCCGCCACCGGTGGTGGATCCTCGCAGTCGTCTGCATCGCCCAGTTGATGGTGGTGCTCGACGCATCGATCGTGAACATCGCCCTGCCGTCGGCCCAGCAGGACCTGGGCTTCAGCAACGGCAACCGGCAGTGGGTCATCACCGCCTACGCGCTGGCCTTCGGCAGCCTGCTGCTGCTCGGCGGCCGTATCGCGGACCTGTTCGGCCGCAAGATCACCTTCCTGGTGGGCCTGGTCGGCTTCGCGGGCGCTTCCGCGCTGGGCGGCGCGGCCGACAGCTTCGGCATGCTGGTCGGCGCCCGCGCCGGCCAGGGGCTGTTCGGTGCGCTCCTGGCACCGGCCGCACTGTCGCTGCTGACCACCACGTTCACCGACGCCAAGGAACGCTCGAAGGCGTTCAGCGTCTACGGCGGCATCGCGGGCGCCGGTGCGGCCATCGGCCTGCTCCTGGGCGGCGTCCTCACCGAGTACCTCGACTGGCGCTGGACGCTGTACGTCAACCTGGGCTTCGCCCTCGTCGCCTTCGTCGGCGGGGTCCTGCTGCTGACCCGTACCGCCCGCGACAGGACCGCCACTCTGGACGTGCCCGGCACGATCCTCGTGTCGTCCGGCCTGTTCTGCGTGGTCTTCGGATTCTCCAACGCCGAGACACACGGCTGGAGTTCGCCGGCCACCTGGGGCCTGCTGCTGGCCGGCACCGTCCTGCTGGCGGCGTTCGCGGGGTGGCAGACCAGGGCCGCCAACCCCCTGCTGCCCCTGCGGGTCCTGCTGGACCGCAACCGCGGCGCCTCCTTCATCGCCGTTCTGATCTGCGGCGCGGGCATGTTCGGCGTCTTCCTCTTCCTGACCTACTACATGCAGGAGAGCCTGGGTTACAGCCCGGTCAAGACCGGTCTTGCCTTCATGCCGATGGTCGTCGGACTCATGGTCACCACCCCGCTCGCCACCAACGTCCTCATTCCGCGCTTCGGCCCCAAGCCGGTCGTGCCGGTGGGCATGGGCGTGTCCGCCGTCGGCCTGGCGTGGCTCACCACCCTGGACCTGAACAGCGGTTACGCCGCGAACGTGATGCCGCCGCTGATCGTGGTCGGACTCGGGATCGGGCTGGTGATGGCTCCGGCGATGAGCGTGGCCACCTCCGGGGTGGCGACCGAGGACGCCGGAGTCGCCTCCGCGGCCGTCAACACCATGCAGCAGGTGGGCGGTTCCATCAGCACGGCGCTGCTCACCACGCTGTCGGCCACCGCCGCCACTGACTACCTCACGGGCCGAAACCCCAAGGACCCGGCGGTTCTCGCCGAGGCCGCCCTGCACAGCTACGCCGCCGCCTACTGGTGGGCCGCCGGCTTCTTCACCGCGGGCATGGTCGTCTGCGGGCTCCTCTACCGCCGTGGCGTGCCTCAGCCGGACGCCGACGCCGCACCGGTCGTCCACATGTGACACCGCCGCCCGCACCGAACCTGACAGACCGAAAGGTCCCCCCAATGCCCGAGAAAACAGATTCGTCCGCGCCGCCCGCCGGCATGCCGCACGGGACAGCGCAGTCCGCCCGCCGTCCGCGGGGCACAGGACGCATTCGCCGCCGGTACCGCGTGCTCATCGGGGTCGTCGCAGCCCTCCCCTTGGCGGCCCTCGGTACCGACTACGGCGTACGCGCCTACTCGGAAGCCCAGACCGCGCACGCCTTCCAGAAGGCCACCGGGACCGCGACAGCACCGGAGGTGCACATCCGGGGATTCCCGTTCCTGACCCAGGCGGCCCGGGGAACCCTGGACCAGGTGAATGTCTCTGCCGAACAGATACCGGCCGGGACGGACAGCCCGGTCCCGATCTCCCGGCTGGACGCCCATATGACCCACCTCAAGCGGAGCTCGGACGCGGACAGCGCCCAGGCGGGCTCCGCCGAAGCCACCGCGTTCGTCTCGTACGAGGACCTGTCCACAACCCTGGGCCTGGACGTCAGGGCCGGGTCGGCGCCGGGGCGGATCACCGCCTCACTGAGCGTGCCGATAGCCGGGAACATCGCGGTGAACGCCCAGGTGACCAAGGACGGGCCCACCACCATCGCCTTCAAGGTGCTGGGCATCTCCTCGGACCAACTGCCGCAGTCCGTCCTGGACTCGGTCAGCAGGACCTTCGAGAAGAAGATCCCGCTGCAGAACCTCCCGCACGGGATGACCCTGCGGTCGATCTCCACCGGTTCCTCCGGTATCGGCGTCACGCTCTCGGGCCACGACGTCACCTTCAAGACGTCCGAGAAATCCGGGACTGCCACGGATTCCGGGACCTCCACGAATTCCGGCGCTTCCGGCACATCGGCCGCATAGCCGATCTTTGACCACGTTCGAAGGGAGAACCATGCCCAAATCACAGCCGGTCAGGCCCCCGTCGCATTCACCGACGCAGCGGCACCTGACCCCTCTCGGGAGAGCACAGCGCACCGACGAGCAGCGCGAGCTGCTGACCGGCGTCCTGGGTGAGGACGCGCCCAACCTCTTCAGCACCTTGGTGCGCCATCCGGCGCTCTACCGGAAATGGCTGCCGTTCTGTCTGCATCTGCTGACGGAGTCCGCGTTCCCGGCCCGGGAGCGGGAGTTGGTGATCATCAGGACCGCGTCGCTCTGCGGCTGCGCGTACGAACTGCACCACCACGTCGGGCTCGGCTCCGAGGTCGGGCTGACCGACCGCGAACTCGCCGCGCTGAACGGCGAAGGATCAACAGCCTGGTCGACGCGTGAACGGCTGCTGGTGGCCGCGGTCGACCAACTGCACGCCGGCCACACGATCGGCGACGTCACCTGGCGTGCGCTGAGCGCGCTGCTGACCACCGAACAGCTCATCGAACTGCCCGTGCTGGTGGGCCACTACGTCCTGCTCGCCGGAACGCTCAACTCCCTCGGCGTACCGCTCGACAGCCCGCGGACAGCGCCGAACGGCGTCCAGTACCCGGACGCCGTCAAGTAACCAATCCATCCCAAGGAGGCACCGTCATGCGCATCGGAGTCATCGCCAACCGGCTGGTCCTTGTCGACAGGCATTCGGCCGTCGACGTCGAACAGGCCAGTAAGGGCCGCTTCCCGGCCGATCCCGCACAGCTCTTCGACCACTGGCAGCCGCTGGTCGAGTGGGCCGCCACCGCCGAACCCGACGGGGAGCGGCTGCCGTTGGACGGCCTACAGAACCCGGTCCCGGCACCGCGCCAGGTCTTCGGCATCGGCGCCAACTACCTCGACCATGTCCAGGAGGCCGCCGCCGCCCGCGGCCACACCGGGGACGTCAAGGCGCTGCTGCCCAAGGACCCGATGATCTTCACAAAGTTCCGGACCAGCCTGTCCGGTCCCCAGGACCCGATTCCGGTGCCCAGCGGGAACGTCGACTGGGAGGTCGAACTCGTCGTCGTGATCGGCCGGTACGGCGAGCGTGTCGCGGAGAAGGACGCCTGGGATCACGTCGCCGCCCTCACCGTCGGGCAGGACATCTCCGAACGCGTCATCCAACTGGCCGGCCCGGCCCCGCAGTTGTCGATGGGCAAGTCCTTCCCCGGCTTCGCGCCGCTGGGTCCGGTCCTGGTCACGCCCGACGAGTTCGAGGACCCGGACGACCTGGAGCTGGGCTGCGCGCTGAACGACCGGATCGTGCAGAAGGCCCGCACCTCCGAAATGATCTTCTCGGTGGCCGAGTTGATCGCGTACATCTCCTCCATCGTCCCCCTGCTGCCCGGCGACCTGATCTTCACCGGTACGGGCGCGGGCGTCGGTCTCTTCCGTACCCCGCCGGTCTTCCTCAAGCCGGGCGACAAGCTCGTCAGCTGGGTCAAGGGCATCGGCGAACTCCACAACCCCGTGACGGCGGCCTCCGGATACCCCGCCGCCGACGACAACAACGACAGCCGGACAGGAGCCCAGTCATGACCACCACCCCGGAGCGGAGCCCGCAGCAGTACGACGTCGGCGGCCTGATGCTGCCGCGTCCGTTCAAGATCCGCCGCCTCGGCCACCTCGGGCTGAACATGGAGCGGCTGGACGAGGCGATCACCTTCTACTGCGACGCGCTCGGATTCCGCATCACCGACCAGCTCGACGTGCTGAGCCAGGTGCCCGAGGAGGCGCGCCCGTTCGTGAAGGACATCCTGACCGACCCGCGGCTGACCTTCACCACCCACAACAGCGACCACCACGCACTGGTGCTCGCGCACAAGACCTTCGGAACCCTGTGGGGCAATGACCGCAAGGTCAAGGACATCACCTTCAGTCAGCTCACCTTCCAGGTCGGCAGCCTGCAAGAGGTCGTGGAGGCCGAGGCGTACCTCAAGGAGCGGGGCGTCGAGATCGGCCACTACGGCCGCGACATGCCCGGCAGCAACTGGGAGATCTACGCCTACGACCCCGACGACAACATGATCGAGCTGTACTACGGCATCGAGCAGATCGGCTGGCAGCGCAAGTCGAAGCCGTACGGCATGCATTACCGCGGACTCATGGACGTGATGCCGTCGCTGCCGCAGATGTCGGAGGCCGCCGAGGTCCGCGAGGCGCTGGCCAAGGGCATCGACATCGACTCCGGCCACCACCCGTCCGAGGAGCACCTGGACGAGACGTACGTCGTCGGCGGCGTGCTGCTCCCGCGGCCCTTCAAGGTGACCGGGATCGGCCCGGTCTCGCTGTTCACCGAGCGCATGGACGAGATGATCGCGTTCTACACCGGCATGCTCGGCTTCGAGGTGGTCGAAGAGGTAGAGCTGCACGGCAGGCGGATCGTGTACTTCCGCACCGGCACCGAGCACCACACCTTCGCCCTCGCCGACAAGGCGCTGCGTGGCATCCTCGGCCTGAGCGAGCACACCTCGTGCCTGAGCATCGGCCTCCAGCTCGGCAGCTACACCCAACTGCAGGACGCGGCCAAGTACTTGATGGACCGCGGCTACACCCTCGTACACGGACTCCCGCAGGAGATCTACGTCGGCATCGACTACGCCGTCCACCTGAAGGACCCCGACGGCCACCTGGTCTGTCTCTACTACTACATGGAGCAGATCGGCTGGGACGGCAAGCCCCGGCCGCGGAGCGAGCGCCGCGACATGGTCCTCCCGTGGCCGGAGACGCTCGAGCCCGTCTCCGACACCTACGGGGGCACGGCCTACCTGGGACCCCTGGGCTGAACCATGACCGACAACGAGAACATACGAGCCACGACCGAACGGCACGACTGCGATGTCCTCATCGTGGGCGCAGGACCGATCGGCCAGGTACTGGCGCTGCTGCTCGCCCAGCAGGCAGTGCGCGTCATCGTGGTGGAGCGCTGGGAGCAGCCGTATCCGCTGCCCCGCGCCGTCGCTCTCAGCCACGACACCCTGCGGATCCTCTACCAGCTCGGTCTGCGCGAGGAGTTGGCCCCGCTGCTGGAGCCCTGGGGGCAGGACGGGCACACGTTCAAGCTCACGGACGCCTCCGGGGAGACCCTGGCCGAATCGCGGTTCAGCCTGGAATCCGATTCCGGCTTCGCCCACATGACGGGCTTCTCGCAGCCGGACCTGGAGGGTCTGCTCGAACAGCGGGTGCGAGAACACCCGTTGATCGACCAGCGCCGGGGCTTCTCACTGGAGGCGCTGTCCGACGACGGGCCGTCCGGGTCCGGGGTCACCGCCATCGTCCGCCCCCACAACGGCCTCGAAACGACCCCCGGTGGCGAACCGGAGACCGTACGGGCGGGTTACGTCGTCGGCTGCGACGGGGCCAACAGCACCGTCCGCACCCTGCTCGGGACGGAGATGACCGACCTCGACTTCAGCCATGACTGGCTCGTGGTCGACGTCCTCCCGCACACGCCGCCGGCCTGGCTGCCGTACGCGTGCCAGCACCTGGATCCTGCCCGGTCGACGACCCTGGTGCCGTCCGGGCCCGGCCGGCGGCGCTGGGAGTTCATGATCATGCCGGACGACGACCAGGACAGCGTCGACACCGACGAGAACGCCTGGCGGCTGCTGAAGGCCTGGGACATCCACCCCGGCAACGCCGACCTGGTCCGGCACGCCCGGTACACCTTCCGGGGCCGCTGGGCCAAGCAGTGGCGCAAGGGCCGCGTGCTGCTGGCCGGTGACGCGGCCCATCTCATGCCGCCGTTCATGGGGCAGGGCATCAACTCCGGCCTCCGCGACGCGGCCAATCTCGCCTGGCGCCTGGCCCTGCTGGTCGGGGGCGGAGGCAAGGACTCGCTGCTGGACGACTACAGCACCGAACGCTCCGGGCAGGTCGCGCAGATCATCGAGCAAACCGTCTTCATCGGCCGGATGTTCTGCGCGACCGACCCGAAGGAGTGCGCCGAGCGGGACGCCATGATCAGGTCCATGGGCACCCTGGACATCCAGGAGGCATCCAAGAACTGGAACTTGCAGGGCGGGACGCTGCAGGACGACGGGATCGGCGGCACGCTGGGCGTCCAGGCCCAGGTGGGCACCGGGACCCGTACGGCTCTCCTGGACGAAATGGTCGCGCCCGGCTTCCTCATACTGGGCCGCGATCGTGACCCGGCCGGACTGCTCTCCCCGGTCCAGCGCACCGCCTGGCAGCAACTCGGCGGCCGCAGCGCCCACTTCGGACCCGGCGGCCTCACCGACCCCGAGGGCAAGTACGCGGCGTGGTTCGAGCGGCTCAACGCCTCGGTCGTCCTCGTCCGGCCGGACTTCCAGCTGTTCGGCGGCGTACGCACCCCGCACGCCGCGGACGCACTGGTCCGCAACCTGATCCAGTGCGTGAAGGCCTGACCGAAGTGTGGCCCCCACTCCACGAACTCCGCCCGCACCGTGGGCGACATGTCAAAACACGGCCCGCAGGGCCCATCAGAAGAGGAGCAGTCATGCCCCAGGTTTCCGTCAGCACATCCGTGGCCGCCCCCGCCGACAAGGTGTGGGCGATCATCACCGACTTCGACCGCTTCGGTGAGTGGAACACCATCCACACCGAGTTCCCCGACGGCGGCCCGGCCGCACTCGCCGTGGGCGCCGAGTACCGCGAGAAGATGACCCTGATCGGCATGCCCGCCGAGGTGGCCTGGACCGTCACCGAGGTCGAGGCCGGACGGGCCTACCGACTGCAGGGCAAGGGACCGATGGGGGTCTCGGTGGGCCAGTACTACGTGCTTGCCGACGAGGGTGAGGGCACCCTGGTCACGGTGGAGAACGAGTTCAAGGGCGCGGCCGTGAACATGATGGCGGCCCGGGTGAAGGAGGCCACCACCACCGCGCTCACCGAGTCGCTGGGCAAGCTCGCCGCCCTGGTCGGATAGGGCCGGATCCGGGTGTGGTCCTTGCGTGCGCCCGTCGCCTCCAAGGACCACACCGTCGGCGGAGTCCTCCCTAGCCACCTACAATTCTGGTACGAAACTGTTCTGTATCAAATGGAGTGCTGATGTCACGCGCCAACGGCGATGAGGCGATCCGTCGCCCTCGGATGACCCCCGACCGGGAGGCCGAGTTGCTGGTCGCGACCATCGACGTGCTGCGCGAGGTCAGCTATGAAGAGTTGTCGATGGACATGGTCGCGGCCCGGGCACGCTGCAGTAAGGCCACGCTCTACCGGCTGTGGCCGGGGAAGCCGCAGATCGTGGCGGCTGCGCTGTACGCCACGCGGCCGATGAAGCCGGAGGAGATCGACACCGGTACGCTTCGCGGCGATCTGCTGGCCATGGCACAGGTGTTGGGTCCCCACGGGGAGAAGGACGTGCCGCTGTTCGCCGCGCTCGGACACGCCGTACTGACCGATGAGACTCTCGCCGAGGCGATGCGCGAAACGCTGGTGCAGCCTTGGTTCGCGGATCTCATTGAGGTTGTCGACCGAGCAGTTGAGCGTGGCGAGCTGTCCCACCGGCCGTCCGCCACCGACTTCCTGCCGCAGATCCTGCTCAGCGTGATGGTCACCCGTCCGATGCTCGAAGGCATGCCCGCCGACACCGACTACCTGACCAGATGTGTCGACCAGTCGCTGCTGCCCGCGCTGCTCCACAGCTGATCGAGCGGCCTACCTCTCGGCGGGGGCGACGGGGCGACGGGGGCGAAAACCCATCCCCGTCGCCCTACCGCAGCTCCTCCGGGCACGGTGTCCCCCGTGGGAGTTGGTACGGCGCCGCCAGGCGGTAGGTCCCCGGCTTCGGGGCCAGCAGTACCGTCCACTTGTCGCCTGTTGCGTTCTCCGGTGCCTGGGTCAGGCAGCCGTTGGGGTTGTCGTACGTCTTCGGGGTGTCGTCGTCCTCGCGGTTCTTGGACGCCTCGGTCTCCTGTGGCGGCTCCAGGCTCTTGCCGTCGGCGTCGACGACGCTCAGCCACGGGGAGTACGGGATGCGGATGAGGACGCGGCCCGCCTTCTTCACCTCAAGGGTCATCTCGCCCTGTTCGGCCCGGTCGACGACGGCGTTGGGCTCGGCGAGCGGCGCGGGGTCGGTGACGGTGAAGAGCTGCCAGTTGGCGTCGCCCCAGACCTGCTTGAGGTACGGCATCCCGCGCTGGACGAGCTCACGTTCGCGTTCACCGCCGTCGCCGTCCAGTTCCCCCTTGGGCAGCACCACGTAGTGGACGGCCCAGCGCTGAAGCCACTCGTGGTAGTTCGCGGAGTTGAGGGTGTCGTCGTAGAAGAGGGGGTTGCGCTCCATGTCGGCCTGGCGGTTCCAGCCGCGGGCGAGGTTGACGTACGGGGCGAGGGCGGAGGCCTCACGGTGGGAGCGGGAGGGGACGACCTCCACGCGGCCCTTCTCGGCGCCGACGACCTGGAGTTCGTTGACCAGCGGGGCGAGCTCGCGTGCCCAGGACGCCGCCGGTGTCGTATGCACGACGTCGTCGACCGACTTGAAGCCGATCCACCCGGTGAATCCGACGAAGGCGAGGACGATGGCGTACCACTTGCGCGAGCGCGGCATCGTGAACGGCAGCGCGGCCATCAGCACGACGCCCGCGAACAGCATCGACAGCCGCGTGATGTTGGAGCCGATCTGGGAGTTGATCAGCCAGACGAGGAGTACGGAGAGGCCGTACACCGCTGACGTGATCCGTACCGTCTTCCACTCCTTGGGGACCAGGAGGTAGACGACCACCGCGGACAGGAACGGCAGCGTCGCCGAGCCGATGGCCATCGGCTGGGTGCCGGAGAAGGGGAACAGCCAGGCCGAGAGGGCCACCACGACGGCCGGCGCGATACCGAGGGCGTACGCGCCCGGACGGCGTTTCTGGAGGAAGAGAGCCACCGCGACCAGGCCGACGAACAGGCCGGCCACCGGCGACGAGGCGGTGGCGAGCGCGGCGAGCGGCGCCGCGCACAGGGCCTTCGCCCAGCGTTTGTAGCGCCAGCGGTACGGCCAGCAGAAGACGACGGCGACCGCGCCGAGCCCGAACAGCATGCCCAGGCCGTACGTCACCCGGCCCGAGGCGGCGTTGCAGAGCAGTGCGAACACGCCCGCGAGGGCCGGCCACAGCGGCTGCCGTACCGCCCTGCTGCGGATCAGGATGAGCGTCAGCAGGCTCGCCGAGAGCGTCCCCGCGATCATCATCGTCGTACGGACACCGAGCACCGACATCAGATACGGCGACACCACGCTGTACGACACCGGGTGCATCCCGCCGTACCAGGCGAGGTTGTACGCCGAGTCCGGATGCTGCCCCACGAACTCCGCCCACGCGTCCTGCGCCGCCAGGTCCCCGCCACTGTTCGCGAATGTGAAGAACCAGACGACGTGGAGTACGCCGGCGACGACGGTCGCGACGATGATGGGATGCCGGAGGAGACGGGTCAGCAGGGGTTCTCGGGTGGTCGACTTCGCGTCGCGTGTAGAGGGTGTCTCGTCGCGTGGAGGCAGTGCCTCGTCGCGTGTAGAGGGTTCGTTGTCCTGCGGACGGGGTTCGTTGTCCTGCGGGCCGCGTTCGTCGTCCTGGCGCCGGGGCTCGTCGTCCTGGCGCCGGGGCTCGTCGTCGTGGCGCCGGGGCTCGTCGTCGTGCCGATGGGGCTTGTTGTCCTGCGGGCGGCGTTCGCCGTTCTGCGGGCGGGACACGCCGTTCCGCTCACGGAACTCGTCATCGTGCGGACGGGTTTCGCCGTTCTGCCTACCGGCGGGCAGTGGTATTCGCGGGCCTGATCCTGGGCTGCCCGGATCGGCGTCATCGGCGTGTGTCGGCTCCGCTGTCGCCACTGCAAGGCACTCCCGTGTCCCGTTTTCCGTTCTCGGCCGGGACCCGCGGCCCGCGACCAGGCCGCCTAGCGACGCTAGCACGCACCCCGCCGGTGAGCGCCCGGGTGGGGCGTCATCGGCGAGGTGCGGGGCGCTCGGAGGGCGTTCACGAGGTGCTCGCCACGCCCTCCGGCGTACGCCCGCTCAACTGGACGCGGGTCAACTGACGCGGGTCAGCTTGGCGCCGAAGCCCGGCTCGGCGAGGTCCGACTGAAGCGCGACGGGGATCGTCACGGCGTGGTCGGAACCGTCGCCGACCGTCAGCTCACCGACGACCGTGCCCGCCTTGCCCGAGTGCGGAACCGTATCGCCACTTGCGGTGCCGATCGCGAGCTTCGTCTTCAGGCCGGGCCAGCCGACCGCCGTCATGTCCTTGGTGGCGACGACGGGGGTCTGGCCGCCGAGCTGGTCGTCCACGTAGCCGACGACGTCACCCTTCTTCACCACCGTGGCCGACGTCAGGCTCTGCTGGACCTTGTCGATGAGCTTCTGGCTGTTGGTGAGGGCCAGCTGGAGGCTGTCCCAGACCTTGCCCGTGCCCGCGTTCTGGCCGAGGACCGCGCCGTAGACGGTCTGGGTCTTGCCGTTCACGGTCTTGGTCGCGGCCCACACCAGGTTGCCGCCCGCCGGCGTCGACGAACCGGTCTTGAGACCGGTCACGCCGACCTGCTTCACCAGCAGGTCGTTGTTGTTGTAGATCATGCCGTCGAGCCCGGGGATCTTCGCGCTGGCCATCCCGACGATGCCGGCGAACACCGGGTTCTGCATGACCTCCTTGGCCAGCTTGAGCTGGTCGGTGGCGGTGCTCACCGTCGTCTTCTCCAGACCGCTCGGGTCCGTGTACGTCGAGTTCGTCATGCCGAGCTTCTTGGCGGCGTCGTTCATCTTGCCGACGAAGGTCTTGCTGTCGGAGTCCCAACGGGCCAGCAGCCGTGCCGCGTTGTTCCCCGACGGGATCATCAGCAGCTGGAGCATCTGCCGCTCCGTGAACTGCTGCCCCTTCGTCATGGCCGCCGTCGACTCGTCCACGTTCTTCGACTCGTCCTCGGCCTGCTGGTCGACGGTGATCTTCTCGCCGCCCTCGTTCCCCTTCAGCGGGTGCTCCTGAAGGATCACGTACGCCGTCATGATCTTCGCGACGCTCGCGATGGGCGCGGCCGTCTGCTTGCCGTCGGTACCGAGACTGCCGACGCCCTCGACCTCGATCGCCGACTGGCCCTGCCCCGGCCAGGGCAGGTCGAGGGTGCCGCCCTCGAACGTGTAAGTCGCGTCGGCGGTGAGCGTGAGGGCCGCCGCCGGGAGCGGTCGCACAGCCTGTACGACTGCAAAGATCACCGCGAGCAGAACGACCAGCGGGGTCCAGATCTTGACCCGCCGCACGATCGTCCGCACCGGGGTCTGCCGGGGCGGCGGCGTGTTCGTCAGCTCGGCCAGCAGATCCAGCGGCGGCTTGGGCGGCAGGGGCTGCTGGGTGGTGCGCTCGGGGCCGACCTGGGGACGGTCGGGGCCGACCTGCGGGAGGGCCGCGGTGCCCCCGGGGACGCCGGGGTTGGCCTTCGGCCTCGCCGGGGCGGGTTCGTCGAGCGGCTTGAGGGCGACGAACTTGCTGGTGCGTTCGGCGGGGGACTCGGGCTTGGGCTTGTCGGCGGTCTTGGGCTTGTCTTCTGCGGCCTTGGGCTTGTCGGTGGGCGGCTTGGTGTCGCCCAGCTTGAGCATGGTGGTGGGCTGGTCCACGGCAGGCCGACGCGGAGCCCTGAAGACTCCGGTGGGCTGGTCCACCTGGGGGTGCCCGGGGGTGTCCTTGGCCGCCTGGGGGGCCTGGGGGGCCTCGGAGGGGGCTGTGGCAGCGGCGGCGGAGCCCTTCGTGCTGGGCACCGCGTCGTCGGCCGCGCGCCCGTCCGATGCCTCGTGGGAGGCGCCGTCGGCGGCCTTCGGGGCGGCGCCTGCGTCACGCACGGACGCCTGCGCGCCAACCTCGGAGGCAGACTCCGCGCCCACGTCCCGCCCGGACGCATGCTCCGCCCCGACAGCCGCAGCGGACGGCGAGGCGTCCGCCTTGGGCTTGGCGTCGGCGTCTGCCTCAGGCTCAGTACCGGCGCAAGGCCCGGCCTTGGCAGCCGTCCCGCGCGCCGACACACTCCCGGCAGCGGACGACGAGGCCTCCGCCTTGGGCTTGGCATCAGAGTCGACGCGGGCGTCCGCCTCCGGCTCAGTACCAGCGCCGGTCCTGGCGCCAGGACCGGTGTTGGTGCCGGGCTCGGCCCTGGCAGCCGTCCCGCGCGCGGACGCGCTCGCGGCAGCGGCAGCCGCGGCGGACGGCGAGGCGTCCGCCTCAGGCTCAGCGCCGGTGCTGTCGGCGTCGTTGGCCGCAGGCCCCACGTCGGCAGCGCTGTCGCCTACGGACACGCTCGACGGCGCTCTCTCGGCGCCGGCGGCAGCCTGGGGCTCGTCGGCGGTCCCGGACTCGGGAGCGCCCTCCGTGTCGGCTGTGGCGGCGCCGGCCGCTCTCGCGGACCCGGACGCGGCAGCGCCCTCCGTCGCGGCACCCGCCGCACTCGCGGCCCCGTCGGCGTCTTTCGTCTCGGCCCCCGTCTCGGGCAGGGCTTCGCCCTCCCGCTCCCCATCGGCACCGGCACCGGTGGCATCCGTCGCACCGTCACGCGCGGAGGCGTCACTCGCGGAGGAGCCGTCACGGTCCGCCGGGTCGCCATCGCCCCCGGCTTCCGGCGTGGACCCCGCACCGGAACCCGACACGGCGCTCACCGCACCCGCGTCAGCGGCAACGTCCGCGCCGTCACCAGCCTTCGTACCCCCGTTGTCCCCCGAGGCACCCCCCGAGGACTTCTCCGTGTCGTCATCGGCGGTTGCCACCCAGGCGGCAACCGCCTCCCGGAGACGCGCGTCTCCGGGAGCGCGACCCTCAGCCCCCTCCGGGCCCTGGCCGACCGCACCGGACGGGACCGAACCCGACGAACCGTCGGAGCCCGCCCCGTCCGCACCGTCGGACGCGCTCACCGCCCCGTCCCTCACTGCCCGCGTCGAGAACACCGCCGTGGCCTGATCGACCCGCACCGTGGCAGCCCTGTCGCGGGCCACCGCCATGCGCGGGTCGACCGGGGCCGAAGCCGAAGCCGGCCCCACCCCCCGCACAGGACCCGGAACCGCGGCCGCCGTCCCCGACGTCGGTTCTCCCGACGATGCCGTCGCCGACGACTCGTGCTGCTTCGACCTGTCGGGGGACTCGCCCGCCACCGATGCCTCCTCCTGCGGCGCACACCCGCAGTGCGCCCATCCGAACCGTGAAAACGCGTGAAAACCCGTGAACCGCCGCCCGGACACCGCTGTCCGAACCATGTACCAGTGTCCTGTGTGAGGGCATGTCCCCCGCGGTAGACGAGAACGACATACCTACCGGTTCCACTACGAACCGGTCACGCCCTCTCGACAGATGAATGTGAGAGGGGTCACCCTGTCATTCATCCACGCGGGGAGGCATGGATGGGCAGGAGCCGCAGATCAATTCCGGAAGAGCTTCTTCTGCTGGCGCTGGACCCGACCACGGGTACCACCGCACAGCCGCAGTCGCTCGACCTCGGTCTGGCCGGAGCACAGCTAGTGGAGCTGGCGCTGGCCGGACGGATAGCCCCGGACGGGGATCGTATCGCCGTGGTAGTACCACGGCCGACTGGAGATCCAACACTGGACTGTGCGTTGGAACTGCTTCGCCGACGCGGAGCACCCGTACGCGCAGTGAACTGGATTGGCGGACCCCGCCTGGGGCTGCGCCAGACCTATCTCTCGCATCTGGAGAGGTGCGGCATGGTTCATGCCGTGGCCGGCCAGATGTGCGGGGTGCTGCCGACGACTCGCTACCAAGCGACGGACACGGCGATCAGCCGGGAGATCAAGGCCCGGCTGGACAGCGCGATCCGCACCGGCGTTCCGCCGGACCCGCGGACCGCGGCGCTCGCCGCACTGGCCCACGCGGTCGGACTCGGCAAGCACCTGTATCCGGGTAATGAGGGACGCTCGTCCCGCTCCCGGCTACGGGATCTGATCAGGCACGACCCTATGGGCGGCCTCGTGGCACACGCGGTCATGGACGTCCAGAACGGTGTGGCCGCACAGCCACGCCGGAGCCCGGCACCGGCAGGCCGTCCGGCCAGCGCCGGAGTCAGGTCCGCACCGGAACCCGCCCGCGGTGTTCCGATGCAACCGCGCCACAGTTCCATGGCGCGCGCCGTGGCCCACTGAGCCGCAGTACCACGGCACAACAGCAGCACCGCAGGACCGCAGAACCCGTACGACCGCACTACCAGCGCCGCACCGCAGTCCCCAGGAACCGGTCCGGGAGCCGCTGGCTCGCGCGGGGCGATGAGACCGTACGTCCGGACGACGACACGGCCTCACCGCCCCGCGCGGCCGCATATACGGCCGCGCGGGACACGGGCGCACGTACACGCGATCACGTGCCCACGCGCAGGAACACACGCGGACGTACCCACGCGGACCTGTCCACGCGCACACACGCGCGCGAACGTACCCGCGCGCACATGCTCACGCGCGCGTACTCCCGCGCATCCAGGCGCTCTTACCAGCCAGATCCCCTAACTGGCGCCCACCCAGCGCATATCCACGGTTTCCCAGCGGTAGAAAGCACCTTGGTGGCAGTCTGCTCAACAGCAGATACGCAAAGTAGAGGTTCGCAGCCGGAGGTGCACGTCCCGTGGCGTCAAGTGTCAATCCCACCGTCCGGCGGCGCCGGCTGGGCCAGGAGCTGCGCCGGCTCCGTGAGCTCAAGGGCATGACGGCCGAAGAGGTCGCCGAGCGACTGCTGGTCTCCCAGTCGAAGATCAGCCGTCTGGAGAACGGGCGGCGCAGTATCAGCCAACGCGATGTCCGCGATCTCTGCGGGGTCTACGAGGTCGAGGACGTCCGCATCGTCGACTCGCTGATGCAGATGGCCAAGGACTCACGCCAGCAGGGCTGGTGGCACTCCTTCGGCGACATCCCGTACAGCGTCTACATCGGTCTGGAGACGGACGCCGCGAGCCTGCGTGTGTACGACCCCCAGGTCGTCCCCGGGCTGTTGCAGACCCGGCCGTACGCGGAGGCTCTGATCGCCGGTGCGCTACCGGAGACCGCGACAGGCGAGATCGAGAAGCGCGTCCAGGTGAGACTGCGCCGACAGGAACGCATCTCCGCCCCGGAGAACCCGCTCCGCCTGTGGACCGTCCTCGACGAGGCCGCCCTGCGCCGGGTCGTCGGCAACCGCTCCCTGATGCGTGAGCAGTTGGAACACCTCGTCGAGCAGTCGCAGTTCCCGCACGTCACGGTGCAGGTGATCCCGTTCGAGATGGGCGCGCATCCGGGGCTGAACGGGCAGTACGCGATCCTGGAGTTCCCCGACGCGGCGGACTCCAGCGTCGTCTACATCGAGGGTGTCACCAGCGACCTGTATCTGGAGAAGGCTAACGACGTCCAGAAGTACAGCGTGATGTACGAGCATCTGCGGGCCCAGGCCCTGAACGTGGAGCAGTCGCGGCAGTTCATCGCGGACATCGCGAAAGAGTACGCACGCTGAGACTCGCGAGACTCAGAGGGGCACCCTCGTCGCGAGGGTGCCGGACTCTACACCTTCGTCACTCCCGAGCGGAAGCTCCATTGGAATATGCCATCCGGTCGAGTGAATACTTCATTCGCCTGCCGATGTTGGCGAGTAGCGTCGATCACGCCATCAAGCAACAACGTTGGCGCAAACCGACCCGCGGGTTCCGGAAGGAACCCGTTGTGCGGTGACAGCAACTCAACAACTGGCTACCGGAGTGAACATGGCAATCCAGCAAGGCGCGCAGAACACCTGGACCAAGTCCTCGTATTCCACTGGCAATGGCGCATGCGTCGAGGTCAAGTCCCCCGTTCTCGCGGCGATGGCCGTACGGGACTCCAAGGTCCCCGGGGGCCCCACGCTGGCGTTTCCCGCAAGTTCGTGGAACGCCTTCGTGGCAGAGGTGAGCCGGGGTACTTCCGACCTCGACTGATGCACAGGTACCGCCCACCACCACAACTGCAATGACCAACCGCATACGCACCACCGACAGAGCCCTCTCGACTGGCCCGCCGTCCTAGCCGAGGGGGCTCGGCTTTTCCCCCACCGCGCCGCTCTACGATCGTCTACACGATCTTCTACCTGAGCCGGTCCACGTACTTGTCCGTCCCCGGCACCGTCGGGATGAACGGCGCCACCAACTCCACCTTCCCCAGGCCCACTTCCGCGACCGCCGTGTCCATCCCGGCGAAGTAGCCCTCCCAGCAGTCCCGTGGATCCGCCTCCAGGAACCACAGCAGCGTCAGCCGCGTATCCACCCCCTCGACCTGCTTGACGTACGTCATCCGGTCACCGGGGAGCGGGGTCGGGCGGAAGATCGTGACCAGCGCGGACGGGGACCCCGCGAGCCGTTTCGGGAGGTGCCGGGAGCGCAGCCATTCCAGCAACTCGGCGCGCTGCTCGGCGGATTCGGCGTCGATGACCTGCAACACCAGGCCCGCGTACGGGTGGTCGAGGGCGTGGAAGTCACGGGGGCCCGCGGCTCCGTCCCGGTAGACGGTGGCCTCGTGGTCCTGGAAGGCCGTGAACACGTGGGTACGGTCCTGGTAGACGCGGCCGTCGCGATTGAGCCGTTTGTTGATGCCGACGGTCCACTTCATGTGGTCGTCGTAGCGGCCGTCGGTGACCCAGTAGGTGGAGAGGTAGCAGCCGGCGGTGACGGGCTGGGCGACCGCCGACTTCTCCGGGTGGCGCAGGAGTTGGAGATCGCGGGTGGCGACCCAGCGGCGGCCCGCGTACATCCAGGGCATCGCCATCGCGCCGGCGTAGTAGTGATCGTCCTCGTACCAGCGGTTGTACGCGTACTCGTGGCCCGGATGCGGTTCGACCATGGTGATCAGGGCATGGCCCGGGTGGACGCCGTACGGGCCGACGGCGGCCAGCTCCGCGTACACCTCGCTACGGGTCTCCTCGCTACGGGTCTCCTCGCTGCGGGTCTCCTCGCTCACGTCACTCCCCTTCCTTCCTCCGTTGGACGCCCATACTCTGACGCCCCGTCAGGAAATGTGCCATAGCCGGGGAGGCGTCCGATGTCAGCACTGCTCGCGGGCAGGACCATCGTCGTGTCGGGGGTCGGAGCCGGTCTCGGCCATCAGGTCGCGGCGGCCGTGGTGCGGGACGGCGGCAACGCCGTGCTCGGGGCGCGTACGGAGGCGAATCTCGCCAAGTGTGCGGCCGAACTCGATCCGGACGGCGCGCACACGGCGTACCGGGCCACGGACATCACGGACGAGGGGCAGTGCGAGGATCTGGCCGCGCTCGCGGTGGAGCGGTTCGGGCGGATCGACGGCGTCGTCCATGTGGCCGCCTGGGACAGCTACTTCGGGGGCCTCGAGGACGCCGACTTCGCCACCTGGCAGTCGATCATCGACGTGAACCTGCTGGGGACGCTGCGGATGACCCGCGCCTGCCTCCCCGCGCTGAAGGCGGGCGGCGGCTCGGTCGTCGTCATCGGGACCCAGTCGGCGGTGGCCGCGCCTTCACAGGTGCGGCAGGCGGCGTACGCGGCGTCGAAGGGCGCGCTGACGAGTGCGATGTACTCGCTCGCCCGGGAGCTCGGCCCGCACCGGATACGGGTCAACACCGTGCTGCCGGGCTGGATGTGGGGGCCGCCGGTCCAGGCGTACGTCCAGTTCACCGCGCACACCGAGGGCGTACCGGAGGCGGAGGTACTGGCGCGGCTCACCGGGCGGATGGCGCTGCCCGAGCTGGCCACGGACGGGGACGTCGCGGACGCCGCGGTGTTCCTGGCGTCCGACCGGGCTCGGGCGATCACAGGGCAGTCGCTGCTGGTGAACGCGGGCGAATTAATGCGTTAGCTGCCGATGTGACACCCTCCAGTTGTTCATGAACATGAACCGAGGTCAGCAACCAGAACATTTTTACTCCCTCTTGACCATACGGGCTGTTGTCGCCGCCATGCCGCCGAACCCACGATGAGCGGGCACTTCGTGGCCTCTTTGGGCTGCACCGGAGAAGTGCTGCGCGTGTCATCGCAGTTCACAAGGCGGACCCTGGGAGGGGGCATATGAACAGTCTCGACTGGGCCGTGCTCATCGGCTACTTCGGTGTGATGGTCCTGATCGGCGTCTGGTCCCACAAGCGGGTGGACGACGTCAGCGACTTCTTCACGGCCGGAGGAAAGATGCCGTGGTGGCTGTCCGGCATCTCGCACCACATGTCCGGCTACAGCGCGGTGATGTTCACCGGGTACGCGGCGATCGCCTATACCTACGGCATCACGTCGTACGTCACCTGGTCCTTCCCCATCGCCATCGGCATCGCGATCGGCGCGAAGCTCTTCGCCCCGCGGCTCAACCGGGTGCGCTCACGGCTGCACGTGGCCTCGCCGCTGGAGTACCTGAAGAACCGGTACAACCTGCCCACCCAGCAGGCCCTCGCCTGGTCCGGTGTGCTGCTGAAGATCGTGGACGTCGGCGCCAAGTGGGCCGCCATCGCGACCCTGTTGTCCGTGTTCACGGGCGTTTCGCTCAACATGGGCATCCTCATCACCGGCGCGGTGACGGCCATCTACTGCACGGTCGGCGGGCTCTGGGCCGACGCGCTCACCGAACTCGGCCAGTTCGTCATCCAGTTCATAGCCGGTATCGCGATGCTCGTCTCGGTCCTGTCCGAGCTGGGCGGCTTCAACCAGCTGTGGAACGTCTGGGACGCCCCGGCGCTCGACGGCCACACCAAGCCGCTGGCCGGCCCGTACATGATGGTCTTCCTGATCGCCTATCTCTTCATCAAGACCTTCGAGTACAACGGCGGCATGTGGAACCAGGCCCAGCGCTACATGGCCACCGACTCCGCGAAGTCCGCGACGCGCTCGGCCATCCTGTCCGCCTCGCTCTGGCTGATCTGGCCGCTGGTGCTGTTCTTCCCCATGTGGGTCGCGCCGCTGGTCATCAAGACGGACGTGCCGTCGGACTCGTACGCGCTGATGGCCGAGAAGCTGCTGCCGCACGGCCTGTTGGGCCTGGTCATCGTCGGCTTCTTCTCCCACACGATGGCGATGTGCTCCTCCGACGCCAACGCGATCTCCGCCGTCGTGACGCGCGACATCATGCCCGCCGTCTCGAAGAAGGCACGCGAGTGGGACACCCGGGCCGGGCTGCTGGCCGCGCGCCTGACCACGCTGCTCTTCCTCGGCCTTTCGATGTCCATCGCGACGCAGGTCAACTCCGCCTTCTTCGGCGACATCATCACGGTGGTCATCAAGTGGGTCGCCGGCCTTATGGGCCCGATCGCGATCCCGCTGATGCTCGGCCTGCTGCCCTGGTTCCGCAAGAGCGGTCCCACCGCCGCCCTGATCAGCTGGGGCGTCGGCCTGCTCACCTTCTGGCTGGTCAACTACCCGATCAGCTGGAACGTCGACGGCGGCGTGCCGCTGCAGTACCAGATATCGGTTCCGCTGGCTGTCTCCCTCGTCCTCTACATCCTCATCGGATACATCAAGCCGGAGGACACCCCGGAACGGGACGCACTCATCGCGAAGATCAACAGCGACGACGGTGGGTCGGCGGGAGCGGCCGCGATCCCCAGCCAGGCGGGCACCACGAGCCCGTCAGGCGCCGGCCTTTAGCCCGTCCGCCGCTGGAAATCTTTCAGCCCGTCCGGCGTTTGAGGACGAGGCCGTTCAGGCCGAAAGCGGGGGTCTGGGGGCGCAGCCCCCAGGTACGGGACGGGTAGGGGCGGAGGGGGCGAAAAACCCTCCGCCCTCACGCCCGCGGATACCGGGTGAGCCACCCGGGAGACGACCCCCCGGGCCCGTGCAACGCCGGCCCCTGCGTCATCTCCATCGCGAAGTCGTCCGCCAGGACAAGCATCGTGGGACGGCCCTCCAGCTCGGCCAGCCAGGCCGGCGGGAGGGCCGTCTCGCCATGCAGGGCGCCCAACAGCCCCCCGGTGAGGGCCCCCGCCGCCCCCGAGGGCCCACCGTGGTTCACCGCGAGGCACAGCCCATGCCGAATGTCCTCCCCGACCAGGGCGCAGTACACGGCGACCGACAGCAACCGCTCCGCCGTACCCTCCCCCGCGAGCTCCTCGACCCGGGACGCCGTGGGCATGCCCTGCCGCACGGCCCCCAGGGCGTGCTGGAGCGCCTCCGTGACGGGCTGGTGCCCCGGGCGCGCGGCCAGCATCCCCTGGGCCCGCTGCACGGCCCCGTCGAGGCTCTCGCCGCGAGCCAGCCCGTGCACGATGACGGCGTACGCCCCCGCCGACAGGTACGCCGTACCGTGCCCGTGGGTCTGCGCGGCGCACTCGACGGCGAGCTGCATCACGAGCTGCGGCTCCCAGCCGACGAGGAGCCCGAAGGGCGCGGAGCGGGCGGCGGCCTCGGGGCCGGGCTCCCCCGGGTTCTTGGGGGCGTCCAGCGTGCCCATGGTCTCGTCGCCGAAGCCGAGCAGGCAGGAGCGGGCGGGGTCGCGGCGGGCGTACAGCCACTCCTCGCGGGCCAGCCAGCCGTCTTCCTTGCGGCGCTCGTCGGGGCCCCAGTCGCTCTGGGTCGCGGCCCAGCGGCGGTAGGCCCGGTGGAGGTCGGTGGGCGGGTGCCAGGCGCCGGTGTCACGACGTACCTGGGCGCGGACCAGCCCGTCGAGGGTGAAGAGCGTGAGCTGGGTGAGATGCGTGACGGCGCCCCGCCTGCCGTGCCCGAAGGTCAGGTCGGTGAGGCCCTCGGCGCCGTACGACTCCCGGATCTCCTCCAGGCTGAGCCCGTCGAGAGGCGCACCGAGCGCGTCGCCGACGGCCGTACCCAGCAGCGTTCCGCGCACCCGGCTACGGAAGTCCTGCTGTTCGGCACGGCCCCAGACGGCACCGGCTGTCGCACCCACCGAGACCTCCCAGCCACCGTCCGCACGTCCGACTGCCCAGCACTGTAATCGACCGGGAACGGTCAGTTCAGGGCCGGAACGGTATGCGAGATGTGGCGCTACCGATCACCTTTGACTGGCGTTCGACCCGAATTCTCCGTAATGCGGCCCAGACGGGGCGCCGGGTGCTACTCCGGGCCCCGCTCCTGAAGGGCGTCGAGCGCCACGCTGAGCTGGTCGAGGAGTGGGGTAAGGGCGGCTCGGTCGGCGACGGGGTCGTGAATGAGTGCGTCACGCACCCGTGTCAGCCTGTCGAGATCTCCCCAACCCCATGGCTCGGACTGCATGAGCTCGACGGCGTGCGACATGGCTTCCAACACCTCGGGGAGGAGGCCAAGTTCAAGGAGCACCATGCTTCGGACGGTGTGCGCCCACCTGTAATCGGGGTTCCCTTCGACAGCACGGTCCGCGTCGGCCAACGCCCGCTCATATTCGTGCTGTTGGAGATGGATCTCAGCCCGATGGCACAGTGCCCAGGCGTAATCCGGCCTGAGCGCGATGGCCCGGTCCAGGTCCGCGAGCGCTTCGTCGGGCCCGCCCGGTCCGTTCCGGCAGACACCACGGCTCGCGTACGCCGACGCGTATGTGCCGTCGAGTCCGATGGCACGGTCGTAGTCGGCAAGAGCCTCCTCGCGGCGGCCCGCGAGGCGCAGGGCGTCGCCGCGCTCGCACGCCACCCAGGCCTGCTCGCGGCCCAGCTCGACCGCCCTGTCGAGATCGGCCAGTTGCTCCACATGCTCGCCGCGCGAACGCCGTACACGCGCTCGTCGCACCAGCGCCCAGACGTGCGCCGGGTCCAGTTCGAGCGCCCGGTCCAGGTCGGCGAGGGCCCCGTCGGTCTGGCCCATGCTGTACCGGGCGACACCCCGGGCGGCCCAAGTGCCCGCCAATCCCGGGTCGAGCGCGACGGCCCGGTCCAGGTCCCGCATCGCCTCATCCGAGTGGCCCAGCATCCGGTGGTAGTCGCCTCGCACGAACAGAATCTCGGCCGTGCCGGGCGCGAGTTCGTCGGCCCGGTCCAATGTGGCGATGGCGGCCTCGTACTCGCCCTGATGGGCACGGGTCACACCCAGGCCGTAGTACGCCCGCGCCAGTTCGGGGTCGAGCGCGATGGCCTGCTCGTACTCGGCCCGGGCCCGCTCGAAGTCGCCGTTGACACGGAGCACGCGCCCGCGCAGCATCCGCACCACCGCCTGCCCCCGGATGTCGAGTCCTCCCCGGTTCAGCAGCATCCCGAGCGCGTCGTGGATTCCGTCCTCGATGGCGGCGAGGAGGTCACGTCCCCAGCGGCCGACGTCGGCCGCGTCCCCGTCCTCCCCCGCCTCCACGAGCATCCGCGCCCACGTCCGGCCCACGACGTCGTCCTGGCCGCAGGCGTCGGCGACATCGCGCAGCACCACCGGCAGCGCAGCCCGCGCCCCCGCGCACAGCAAGTGGTACGACTCCGCGAGCCGCAACTCCCGCCACGCTTCGTCCGCCCACAACTCATCCGTATCGAGGCCGACTTCAGCCTCCGCCCGCCATCCGGCGAAGGTCTGCGCGAGCCGCGCGTGCCGCTCGGCCCAGCGGCGTGGGGAGTGCCGACGCTGCAACCGCAGCATCGGGGCGCGTACGACGTCGTGGTACTGCACCCGGTCCCCGCGGTCGCTGACGAAGGGCAGCGACCGCAGCCAGCCGAACAACGTGTCGGCCTCCTCCTCCGGACAGCCCACGGCGGCCAGGAAGATGTCCGCCTCCAGGCGCCGGGGCAACGCACAGGCGAGCGCGGCGGCCCGCCGTACCGGATCCTGCTCCCACTTCAGGAACCGTTCGACGGCGGTGGCGCTCGGGTCGCCCACATCGTCCGGGTCGGCCGGCCGCGCCTCGGCCAGCGTGGACACCAGCACCGGCAGGCCGCCCGTGAGCCGCAGCACCTCCTCGACGACCGGCTCCGCCACCACGCCCTTGCCGGCGAGCAGCCCTCGCGCCTCGGCCTCCGTGAACGGCCCCAACGGGAGGTCCGTCACGAAGTCCGCGAAGCCGCCCCAGCGGCCGGTGTCGAAGGCCCGCTGCCCTGCCGTCACGACCACGGTGTTGGCCGGCAGCGAACCGCGGTACCGGTCCGTCGTCATCACGTCGTGCAGCCAGCCGTCGAGAAAGGGGCCGGTCCGCTCGTACGTGTCGAAGAACAGCACGATCCAGGGGGCTGCGTCGGCGGCATCGGCGAGTTCGGCGAGCAGGACAGGTGTGAGGACGCGCTCGGGCGACAGCACCAGCTGCACATCCTCCTGGTTGCGGAAGCGGGCACTCAGCCCCGCACGCAACCGGTCGGCTCCTTGCGCGAGTTGGGCCGGGTCGATGGCACCGGCGAACGCCCCGACGCCGGGCACGAGCCCCAGTCCGACAAGGCCCGCGCGGGCGGCGGCCATGCTCGCGGGCGACGGCTGGGGTTCGAGCATCTCGACGGTCTCCATGACCGTCGACTCTGCCTCGTGCCGTCGCTCCCGGTGAGTGGCCAGCAACCGGTCGAGTTCCTTGAACCGGTGCCCCTGCCGCGCGAACCGGTCACTGATGCCCGCCATCGCCTCGGGAACACTGCCCACGCTCTCGTCGACGTAGGCGGTCAGCGCCCCGCGCTCCCGCGCGAGTTGCTCCAACTCCCGTACGAGGAAGCTCTTTCCGACCCCCGCGTTCCCGTGCACATGAAACAGGAACCGGTGCCGTTCGTCCTCCGGCGCCAGCTCCAGGTTCTCCCGGAACGCGGCACGCTCGGCCCCCCGCCCGACGAACCCGCGCCGCCCGCGGTCCCTGATCAGCTCCCGCATCGACGGACGCGCCCGCACCATTAGCCCGACTCCTCCCCATCGCCCGTCCGGACCGGTCTCCAGTCTGACCCAACTCGCCCGAAAACACCCAGGTGTTGGCCGTTCGGCACGTCGGCCATAGTGGGAACATGCCGCTCTCCAGAACCCCCCACTCCACTGTCCTCCACCTCACCTCCACCCTCCTCACCGCCACGGTCGCGCTCTACATCACCCTTGTCGCTTTCGGCAACATCACGGACTTCGGCACCAACCAGCAGTTCGTCCGCCATGTACTCGCGATGGACACGACGTTCAAGGACGACGATCTGATGTGGCGGGCCATCACGTCACACACCTGGCAGGACGCCGCGTACATCGCGATCATCGCGTGGGAGACGGTCGCGGCCCTCGTCCTCATCGCCGGAACGTACCTATGGGCCCGCCGCGACGACACCCGCGCCCGCTCCGTCTCCACCCTCGGCCTGCTGATGCTCCTGCTCCTCTTCGGCGCCGGTTTCATCGGTATCGGCGGCGAGTGGTTCTCCATGTGGCAGTCGGGCGACTGGAACGGGCTGGATGCGGCGATGCGGGTGTTTCTGCTGAGCGGGGTCGTGCTGGTGGTCATTCATCTACTGCCTGTCGCGGCAGGCGCACGGGGAAGCAGGTCGGGGAGCTCCGACTGACAGTCGGTCGCACCAGGTGACGTTGCAGAAATAGAAGCCCGCGTCCACGATCTACTCAAGTTCGTGGACGCGGGCGGCGCGCTGCGGGTGCCTTTCCGCCCAGTCTCGAATCTTTTCGCTTCCGGTCCCCGACCCTTGCGATTTCTGTGAAAGAGGGGCCCGATGTCCGTCCGTTCACTGGTGGCTGTGGCGGCCGCCGCGGTGCTCGCCGCGGGAGCGTGCGTTGTGGGATTGGCCACGGCTCCCGCCGACAACGCGCCGGGCAAGGCACTGGACAACGGTCTGGCGCTCACTCCGCAGATGGGGTTCAACAACTGGAATTCCACTCAATGCACCTCGACATTCAGCGAAGAAATGATCAAGGGCATAGCAGATCTTTTCGTATCTTCCGGTCTCAAAGACGCCGGCTACGAGTACGTGAATCTTGACGACTGCTGGGCGCTTCCCACACGCGACGCCAACGGCAATCTGGTGGCCGATCCGGTGCGCTTCCCGGACGGCATAAAGGCCGTCGCCGATTACGTGCACTCCAAGGGCCTGAAGTTCGGCCTTTACTCCAGCGCCGGGACCAAGACCTGCAGCGACGTGGCCGGGTTCCCCGGTTCGCTCGACCATGAGCAGCAGGACGCCGACCTGTGGGCTTCCTGGGGCGTGGACTACCTGAAGTACGACAACTGCAACAACGACGGACAGAGCGCCACGCAGCGCTATGCCACGATGCGCGACGCCCTGGTGGCCACCGGACGGCCGATCCTGTACGCCATCTGCGAATGGGGCGAGAGCGAGCCCTGGACCTGGGCCGCGCCGGTCGGCAACTCCTGGCGCACCACCCTCGACATCACCGACACCTACAGCAGCATGGTGTCGATCTACAAAGCGAACATCCAGCTCGGCCGGTACGCGGGGCCCGGTCACTGGAACGACCCCGACATGCTGGAGATCGGCAACGGGGGCATGACCGACCTCGAATACCGCTCCCAGTTCAGCCTCTGGTCGATGATGGCGGCGCCACTGATCATCGGCACCGATATCCGGGAGGCGACTCCGGCCACGATGGAGATCCTGAGCAACTCCGACGTCATCGCCGTCGATCAGGACCCACTCGGAGTGCAGGGCACCGAGATCAGTTCGGCGAACGGCCTGCACGTGATCACCAAGCCACTGAAGAACGGCGACCGGGCCGTCGCACTGTTCAACGAGACCGACGCGGCAGCCACCATCAGCACCACGGCCTCGGCCGTCGGCCTCCCCAAGACCTCCGGGTACACGGTCAAGGACCTGTGGGCAGGCACGACCGGCGAGTCCACGGGTGAGATCAGCGCCGTCGTACCCCCACACGGAACCACGATGCTCCGCATCCAGGCGCGCGGCGACTGACAAAGCCTGCCGGGTTCGCACAGCTCGAGTTCGCCGCGACGCCCGGAGAGGCGTGCGCGCTTGCGTCGACGAAGAGGGCCGGCCGCCCGCCGTCATGCGAAACGGCGGGCGACCGGCCCGAGTTCAGTGCCCTGCCGGGGTCAGCACAGACAGGGGTCGACGCCCAAGCCCAGTTGGCGGATGGCGGTGTCCGTCAAGACCCCGCTGAACGCGTGGACTTCGTCGACGTCGCCGTGGAGATACTCGCCCCAGCCGTCGCCGACGTGGCTCCGGCCCACCTGGAGTGGGCCGGAGCTGTGCCAGCCGTTCGGGAGGGGCGCGGTGGCCTCCGCGTTGGTCCAGCCGTCCAGGTAGAGCTTGATCTGGTCGGTGGCGTCGTCGTAGACGACCGCGAGCCGGTGACCCTGTCCCTCGCCACCGTCCGCCATCTCGATCTGGGACACGACGGTCTCGGCGGCGCCCGCCTCGTCCTTCTCCGGCACGATCAGCTGCCAGGCGTGCACGGACGGCTCGTAGCGCACCTTGAAGGCGTCCGTGTGCTCGCCGGCCTGTGACAGTACGGTCATCGGGCCGACGGGCTCGGAGTCCGCCAGCCGTACGACGACGCCGATGGTGAAACTGTCCGCGGTGTCCAGGAGGGCGGCGTCCGTGGCCGCGTAGGCCGTGTCGCCGTCCAGCTGGAGGTGGCCGTCACCGACGAGGGGGTAGGGCACCACAGGGCAGTCCGGGTCGAGTTCCGGGATGCAGGAGCTGTCCGGGCTCCGGTAGATCAGCGCGCCGGCACCGAGCTTCAGCGGCACTCCGCCGCCCTGCTCGGGGCTGACACCGTCCGCCGCCGTCTCCAAGGACCAGTGCCCCAGCAACTGCGCCTGACGGTAGGCGAGTTCGGTGACTTCGGCGGGTACGACTACCCGGTCGTAGGTGCGTACGTCGCCGATGTCGCCCTGCCACGACGACAGCCCGGAGCCCTGGCCGACGCGGAAGGCATCGGTGGTCTCCGCGGGCGCCGCCTCCGTCTTCGTACCTACCTCGTGGCCGTTGACGTACAGCTGTGCCAGTCCGGTCTCCGCGTCGTACAGGCCCAGGACGTGGGCCCACTCGCCACTCTCAGGAGCACCGCCCGAGACCACCTGACCGGCGACGGTGAACGACCAGACCGGGCCCTCGTCACCGCTGCGCAGGCCGAGCGTGGCACCCGTGTCGGAGCCCTGGCTCGCCACCGCCATGTCCCGGTCGGTGCGCTCCGGGCGCACCCACGCGCCGATCGCGAAGGTCCCGCCCGTGTCCACGGCCGGGGCGTCGGGGGTCAGGAACGCCTGGTCCCCGCCGTCGAGGCGGGCCGTGGTGGTGAGGCCGGCGCCGGCCGGTGCGGTTCCGCCGAAGGTCACTCCGGAGCCGGCGCGCGCGTCGGTGCCCGACTCGGCTGCCGCAGTCGTGGCGCCCGCCGCGTCGGCGAGGTTCCAGTGGTTCACGGGGGCGCGGCCGGACTTCACCAAGAAGCTGTGGGTGACCTCCGGACTGCCATTGCCCGCGCGGTCGAATGCCTGGACGGTGAGCCGGTCGGGGCGTTCCTCGAGGGGCAGGTACCGCACGGTCGCGGCGCCGCCGGGCTCCTCGGGCCGCACGGTCTGGGGGGTGCCGCCCAGGAAGTTGTACCGGTACATCACGACGTCGTCGGACGGCGAGTCGAGAGTGAAACTGCCGTAGACGCCCACGCCGTCCGTCCACTCCTCGTTGTCGGGGTAGTCGGCGGAGCTGACGACGGCCTTCTGCGGGTGCGCAGTGTCGAGCACGAACTCGCAGGCCGAGCCGCCGTCACCCTCAGAGCTCCAAGCGGAGGCGGCCGTGCCGTCGTTCGCGCGGACGTGCCACGAGACGACGGTGTTCGCCGGGATGTCCTCCGGCATCCGCCAAACCTGCCTCGTACCCGACAGCGTCCGGTACGAGGTGTACGTGCGGCGCTGCTCTGCCCCGTCCGAGTCCGTCCACCAGGCCTCGAACTCGCCCGCGACCCAATTCGCCGTACCGGGTTGATCGTCCTCCGCCGGGTCGTACAGCACCGCGCTGACCGTGGGCGACGACCCGACGTACGCCTTGTCGTCGCCCGTCGCGCACGGCTTGCTCTCCGTCAGCAGATCCTGGACGACCGGTTGCGCGGGCGGCAGATTCGCCGCGGCGTGCGCCGTGCCGGACGCCGCGGTCACGACCGCCGCCGCGCAGCACCCCACCGCCAGCCGTCTGAAACCACCGAATTGTCTGTTCCTGGCCAAGTGCCCATCCCCTGTTGTTCCTTGAGGCTCGTGGATCACACGAGCCGCAGGAGGCTAACAGGGGCCACTGACATCACCGAATTGGTTTTCCCGCCTGGTGAGAGGCGGTCTCCGGCCAGGCGTAGGGCTCCCTCAGTCCAACACCGGCAACAACTCCGGCAGATGCCCGTCCGACGCCGCGGCCGACGCCTGCCGCTCCTCCGACACCGTCCCGTAGAACGTCGTGCGCGGCTTCGCCGGCCGCCCCGCCGCTTCGGCCACCGCGACCAGTTCCTTGACGGACTTGTACGAGCCGTACGACGAACCCGCCATGCGGGAGATGGTTTCCTCCATCAGCGTGCCGCCCAGGTCGTTCGCGCCGGAGCGGAGCATTTCCGCCGCGCCCTCGGTGCCGAGCTTCACCCAGCTGGTCTGGATGTTGGGGATGTGCGGGTGGAGGAGGAGGCGGGCCATGGCGATGACCGCGCGGTTGTCCCGCATGGTGGGGCCGGGGCGGGCGATCCCCGCAAGGTAGACGGGCGCGTTGGTGTGGATGAAGGGGAGGGTCACGAACTCGGTGAAGCCGCCGGTCTGTTGCTGGATGCGGGAGAGCGTGCGGAAGTGGCCGAGCCAGTGGCGGGGCTGGTCCACGTGGCCGTACATCATCGTGGAGGAGGAGCGGATGCCGAGTTCGTGGGCCGTCGTGACGACCTCGATCCAGGTGGCGGTGGGGAGCTTGCCCTTCGTCAGGATCCAGCGGACCTCGTCGTCGAGGATCTCGGCGGCGGTGCCGGGGATGGAGTCGAGGCCCGCCTCCTTCGCGGCCGAGAGCCACTCGCGGATGGACATGCCGGTGCGGGTCGCGCCGTTCACCACCTCCATCGGGGAGAAGGCGTGCACGTGCATGCCGGGGACGCGTTCCTTCACCGCCCGCGCGATGTCGAAGTAGGCGGTGCCGGGCAGGTCGGGGTGGATCCCGCCCTGCATGCAGACCTCGACGGCCCCTACTTCCCACGCCTGTTGGGCTCGGTCCGCCACCTGGTCCAACGACAACGTGTACGCGTCCGCGTCCGTACGGCGTTGCGCGAAGGCGCAGAAGCGGCAGCCGGTGTAGCAGACGTTGGTGAAGTTGATGTTCCGGGTGACGATGTAGGTGACGTCGTCGCCGACCGCCGACTTGCGGACGTCGTCCGCGATACGGCAGAGCGCGTCAAGGGCGGGCCCGTCCGCGTGCAGCAGCGCCAGCGCCTCGTCGTCGGTCAGGCGGGTCGGGTCGTCGGCGGCCGTCGCGAGCGCGGCCCGTACGTCCGTGTCGATGCGGGACGGCACCATCCCGGGCGCCGCCGCCTCCCGCAGCGACTCCCAGTCGCCGTACACGAGGTCGAAGTCCTCACGGCGGTCGCCGGTGCGGCCCTCGGTGTCGATCGTCACGTGCAGATCCGTACGCCCCGACGACGTGAACGCCTCCTCGGGCTCCTGCCACGGGTGCCCCTCGACGACGGCATCCGCACGCGCCAGCCCCGTCTCCGCGTCCGCCAGCGCCCGTACGTGCGGCAGCAGCCGCGGGTCCAGCCACGGTTCGCCCCGCTGCACGAACTCCGGGTAGACACAGAGGCGTTCACGCAGTTCGAAGCCGACGGCCGCGGATTCCGCGGTCAGCAGATCGATCTGCGGCCACGGACGCTCCGGGTTCACGTGGTCGATCGTCAGCGGCGAGACCCCGCCCCAGTCGTCGATCCCCGCGCCGATCAGCCGCCCGTACTCGGAGTCCACCAGGTTCGGCGGCGCCTGGAGGCAGGCCGTGGGGCCCATGATGTGCCGGGCAACGGCGACCGTGGCGACCAGTTCGTCCAGCTCGGCGTCCGGCATGCCGCGCATCGCCGTGTCCGGCTTGGCGCGGAAGTTCTGGATGATCAGTTCCTGGATGCCGTGGTACGCCCTCGACACCCGCCTGAGCGCGAAGAGGGAGTCGGCGCGCTCCTCGTACGACTCCCCGATCCCGATCAGGATCCCGCTGGTGAAGGGGACGGAGGACCGGCCGGCGTCCTCCAGCACCCGCAGTCGTACAGCGGGCTCCTTGTCCGGCGAGCCGTAGTGCGGCCCGCCCGGCTCGGACCACAGGCGGGTCGCGGTCGTCTCCAGCATCATGCCCATCGACGGGGCCACCGGCTTCAGCCGCTGGAAGTCCGTCCACGACATCACCCCGGGGTTGAGGTGCGGGAGAAGCCCCGTCTCCTCCAGGATGCGGATCGAGATGGCCCGTACGTACGCGATCGTGTCGTCGTACCCGTGCGCGTCCAGCCACTCACGCGCCTCGGGCCAGCGGTCCTCGGGCTTGTCGCCGAGGGTGATCAGCGCTTCCTTGCAGCCGAGTTCGGCGCCCCGGCGGGCGATGTCGAGGACCTCGTCCGGGGACATGAACATCCCGTGGCCGGCCCGGCGCAGCTTGCCCGGGACCGTGACGAAGGTGCAGTAGTGGCATTTGTCCCGGCACAGGCGGGTGAGCGGGATGAAGACGCTCTTGGAGTACGTGATGACGCCGGGGCGGCCTGCCGCCTCCAGGCCCGCGTCGCGCACCCGGGCGGCGGACGCGGTGAGGTCGTCGAGGTCGGCGCCGCGGGCCTGGAGCAGCACCGCGGCCTCGGAGACGTCGAGGGCGACGCCCTCACGGGCACGTTTGAGGGCGCGACGCATGGAGTTCTCGGTCGGGCCGGTTCCAGAGGTCGCGGAAGTCGTCATCCTTCGAGCATACGATCGCGGTGATCAGAGGCCACAGGGCACAGGTGTATTCCTCCGACGCGGCAGGTCGTTACAGACTGGCACTGGGACGGAAACCGGCACGGGAATCCCCGCCCGCCACGCCGTGGGCGTCCAGGCGAAAGCTGTGGATCCCTTTCCCTTGCACCGCAGTTCACGGCCGAATACGAGACTTGTCCATGACACACCCCGCACCGCCCGCCCATGTCAGTCACGACGTCTTGGGAGCAGCAGCATGTGTGAGGACGATCAGGGCACCGATGGCATCGATGGAATCAACGGCATGGGCAGACGCGCTCTGATCGTGACGGGAGGGGCTGCCGCGCTTACGTTGGGAAGCGTGACCTTCTCACCGGGCTATGACGCGGAAGCCGCGAGCGAGCTGGAGACGAGGACGGTGCGCGGCACGCTGCCCATCGGCTCGCCGGACTTCGTGTATCTCCCCGTGGAAGTCCCGGCGGGCGTAAGGGAGATCAAGGTCGCGTACACCTACGACAGACCGCCCGTCCCGGCCGGCACCCAGGGCAACGCCCTCGACATCGGCGTCTTCGACGAACGCGGCACCGAGCTGGGCGGCAAGGCCTTCCGCGGCTGGTCGGGTGGGGCCCGCACGGAGTTCTTCATCCGCGCGGACGACGCGACGCCGGGTTACCTCCCCGGACCGGTCCGCGAGGGCATCTGGCACATCGCCCTCGGCCCGTACACGGTGGCGCCGCAGGGACTGCCGTACGAGATCACGATCACGCTCACGTACGGGGCCCCGAGTCCCGCCGTGAAGCCGGTGTACCCGCCCTCGCGTGCCAAGGGCAGGGGCCGCGCCTGGTACCGGGGCGACTGCCACCTGCACTCCTGGTACTCGGACGGCCGCCGTACCCCGGCCGAGATCGCGGCCCTCGCGCGTGCCGCGGGCCTGGACTTCATCAACACGTCCGAGCACAACACCCAGTCCGCGCACGCCCATTGGGCGGACCAGGCGGGGGACGACCTGCTGATCCTGCTCGGCGAGGAGATCACGACGCGCAACGGGCACGTCCTCGCCCTCGGCACCGACCCCGGCACCTTCATCGACTGGCGCTACCGCGCCCGCGACAACCGTTTCGGCAGGTACGCCCGGGAGATCCGCCGCTCCGGCGGCCTGGTCGTACCCGCCCACCCGCACGCCACCTGCATCGGCTGCAACTGGAAGTTCGGCTTCGGGGAGGCGGACGCGGTCGAGGTGTGGAACGGCGCGTACGGCCCCGACGACGAGGTCGCCCTCGCGGACTGGGACGGCATGCTGGTGGCAGCGGTGCGGGAGGGCCGGGGCTGGCTCCCGGCCATGGGCAACAGCGACGCCCACCGCGACCCCGACCCGGTCGGCCGCCCCCAGACGGTCGTCCTCGCCGACGACCTGACCCGCGAGGCCATCCAGGACGGCATCCGGGCGGGCCACTCGTACGTGGCCGAGTCGGCGGCCGTGTCGCTCGCCTTCTCCGCCGCCGGGTCGAAGGGGGAGCACGCGGGCATCGGCGAGCGGCTGAAGGTGGACAAGGACACCCCGGTCACGATCCGCCTGGAGGCCACCGGCGCACCCGGCTGCACGGTCCGCTTCGTCACCGACGAGGGCGTCCTGTTCACCAGCGCCCCGCTGCCGGCGGACGGCGCCGGCACGGTCGAATGGCGTACGACAGCTTCGTACGCGGCGTACGTACGGGCCGAACTCCGCCACGAGGTGCTGCTCCCGCCATTCCCGGGGGCGCTGGCGGCGTTCACGAACCCGATCTTCCTGGGGCGCTGACCTTGGCGGTGTGAGGGGGTGGCGGTCCCGGTCCCAGCGGGAGGTGCCGACTCTGGGGGTCCTTGCCGTCGCGCTGAGCACCCAGGCCGTGCCTGGCCACTAGGCCCTGTCCTCCGACCGTTCAGTGGTCTGCCGCTCGCGTCCCCAGGCGGCCAGCGGCTGGAGTGCGGCGTTGAGGCGCGTGCCGTTCTCGGTCAGCGAATACTCGACGCGGGGCGGCACCTCGTCGTAGGAGACGCGGTGCACGACGCCGTCTGCCTCCATCTCGCGCAGATGGGAGGCGAGCACTTTCTCGGTGATCCCCGGAAGCAGTCGACGCAGCTCGCCGAAGCGGCGGTAGGGGTGCTCGTGAAGTGCCCAGAGGATCAGCACCTTCCACTTGCCGCCGATGACCTCCATCGCGGTGTCGATGCCGCACGTGTGTCCGTCCGGTGCGCCCGGCCGGTTCAGTGTCGTCATGCCCCACCCTTCTGACCTGCTCGCTCACCCCGGGGTAACCACCCACTCCGAAGTGCGTACTTGATCATCTCCGAGCCTGTGACCAGCCTAATCGGCATGACGCAGAACACTGTTGAGAAGACCTCCGTCACTCTGCTGGGCCTCGGCGCGATGGGCACGGCGCTGGCCCGCACCTGGCTCGCCGCCGGCCACCCGCTCACCGTGTGGAACCGCACCCCGGCCCGCGCCGCGGCGCTCGCCGCCGAGGGTGCGAGGCTCGCGGACAGCGCCGTTGAGGCGGTCGTGGCGAACACCCTGATCGTCGTCTGCCTGTTGGACGACGCCTCGGTCGACGAGGCGCTGTCCGGCGCCGACCTGGCCGGCAGGGACCTGGTCAACCTGACCACCAGCACCCCTGCCCAGGCCCGCGCCCGCGCCGAGTGGGCCCGCGAGCGCGGCGCTCGTTACCTGGACGGCGGGATCATGGCTGTCCCGCCGATGATCGGTGTCCCGGAGACCGGCGGCTACGTCTTCTACAGCGGCTCGCGGGAACTGTTCGAGCGGCACCAGGAAACATTGGGCGTCCCGGCCGGCACCACCTACGTCGGCAAGGACGCGGGCTTCGCCGCCCTGCACGACGTGGCCCTGCTCAGCGCCATGTACGGGATGTTCGCCGGTACCGCGCACGCCTTCGCCCTGATCCGCAAGGAGGACATCGATCCCGCGGTGCTCGCCCCGCTGCTCGCCGACTGGCTCGTCGCGATGGCCCCGGCAGTTCACCAGACCGCCGACCAACTGCGGAGCGGCGACTACGCGAAGGGTGTCGTCTCCAAACTCGCCATGCAGGTGGCCGGGACGCCGACCCTCCTGAGCACCGCCGAGCAGCAAGGCGTCAGCCCGGAACTCCTCAGCCCCTACTTCGAGCTGATGCGCCGCCGCCTGGCAGAGGGAAGCGGCGAGGAGGACCTGACGGGCGTGATCGACCTGCTGGTGCACTGACTTGGCCACTTGCCGCCCCAGAGGCGACCGTGCTGGTCACAGTCCCCAATAGGAGGGCGCGCGGATAGGCGCGGTGGCGGAACCCCCGGCAGCAAGACAGGCACAGGTCCTGACGATCATGGAGTTGCGAAGCTCTGTGATCATCGGAGAGACCTGTGCCTGCATCATGCACGCCCGCCAACACGCCCGCGACTACGAATGGCTCGTCCAGCACTCCGAAACCCTGAGGGTTAGACCACAACCCTTTCTTCAGTGACCATTACTGCCGCTGGCGCCGCCAGAGCAGCACTTGATCACCTGATTAACGTAAATCGGAACTTTCTGGCGAACGTGGCGGACGACTAGGCATCGGATTGCCTGAATCAACATTCTGGTTTTCCTCCGGTGAAATATTCCGCCCCCGGCAGTGCGCGCTTAAAATCGTTCCCTGTCTGACATCTTGGCCTTTGTGTGCGAGCCGGCTGTGCAGTCCGCGCTCGTCGAGCAGCGTGCGGGTCTTGTCCGAGTCGTAGCCGGCGTCCAGGTGCACGGTAACGTCGCCGGGCAGGGGTACCAGGTCGTCCAGTCGGTCCAGGGTCGGGGCGAGCAGGGGTGAGTCGTGCCGGTTCGCTCCGGCCAGGACGCGGCCCAGCGGGATGCCGTAGCCGTCCGTCGTGCCCGAGTGTTTCAGCTGGTTGTTGGACCCATCTGGCTCTGTAGATGACTACTGACAGCAGCAGGTAGAGGGTGAGCCGCTGCTTTAGCGCCAAGCTGTGATGGCGACGGCGGTTGGGATGAGGATGCCGGTGAGGGAGAGGAGCCAGTAGCGGGGTGCGGTGAGTTGGGTTCGGCGGGCGAGGGGACGGTTGGCGATCCACCAGAGGACGGCGCTCGCAGCGATCATGGGGCCGAAGAATAGAAGTGCCGCATTCGGACTGTCGTCATGCTCGTTGTTCGGGATTCTTGTCGTCAGCCCCATGTCGGCGAGCGGCCAGTTCGACAGCAGAATCCAAAGCATCAGCATGGGCACGATGGCTGGGATGCCCAGGAGTAGATTGATGCCGAGTGGTGTGTACCAACGTCTGGTCATGGTCCCCCTCGATCCGGGGCTGCTACGACATCGCGGCCCCCTCATCACTCGACTCACGCTTCCGCTGCAAGCCCGCACCGCTGCCCAAATTTCGGCGACACCCCCCACCCAACCACAGGCCCTGTTCGCACTCACCGACAACAGCTGTCAACTCTCACTCTCAGCGACAGATCCACGACGGGGTTTGGTGTTCGACGCCGGACCATAAACAACAAGTTCAGACCCTGTTTCCCGCGGTCCACCGGTGAGCGTCCGGCGACCTCGCCGCCGCCGGGTGCCTTGGTGATGGAGCCGTCGATGGCGATCTGATCGAGGACGAGGCCGACGATGCGGTCGTAGGACTCCAGCGCGATCTGTTTGAGCAGGGCGAAGACGCCGAGCCTGATCCACTCGTCACGGCGGTTGCGGATCGTGGTGGCCGAGCAGGTCGTGTCGGCGATCGCATGGTAGGAGCAGCCGAAGCGCAGCAGCTTGTCGAAGACGATCCGGTCGCTGATCCGTGCGCGGTGGCAGCCCAGCGGATGGTCCGCGCGACCTCTAAGCGGCTGTGACCAGTACTTTCACAACACGCTCCAGGTTCCGGGGCCGTCGCGGTCCGATGGCCTTAATACCCGGCCCCGGAGCGCTACTGATCCACGACCTGCGGATCACGGAAGTAGTACACGACGGTCACACCCAAGCCAGGGGTGTGCGTACAGACGACGGTGATCGCTTCGGCGGAGTCGTGGGCAAGCGGTGTGGTGTACGTGTACTCCACGGAGGGCGGACGCCACCCTGGGATCTCGCGCCCCGCCGCCGGGTCGCGCCCGATGACCGCGAGTGCTTCCCGGACCACGTCCCGCTCTCCCTCCGTGAGGTCTCCGAACGCCTTCTTGGCGGGTTCGGCTTCCTCCAGCGGGATATCACTCATGTGCCGGCGCCTCCGGCGCGTGCGTCTTCGAGGGCTGCCATGATCCCGGGCGAGTTCCTGATGTGGACGCGGTGCCGATAGGCCCGTACCACAGCCGCGGCGCCCTCGAAATCGTTGGTGGGGGCGGCTCCTATGGCCGCCGCCAGCTCCTCCTCGAAGCGCTCCCGGTCGCCGGGAAAGCCGTAACGGCTGAGCGCGCCGCGCAGGTCGTCCACGGTCCGGATCTCCGGGAGGGCATCGCTCCCCAGCCGTGCTCGGGCTGTGCGCTCGCGCTCATGGTCTGCTCCTGACGAACGGGCATCGCTCCACCTCCCAGTATGGCGCCGCCCGCCCGGGACGGACATCGCTCGGCATTCCCCACCGCCCGCACCGCCCCGCTCACCACGCCTTCACCCCGCGTCCGCACTCGGCCCACAGCAGCTTGCCGCCCTTCGACGCGCCCAGTTCGCGCAGTACTGACGCGCCCCATGCGTCGGCGCAGGCCCGTACGAGGTGCAGCCCCCGGCCGTGCTCGGCGGTTTCAGCGATCGGCGGGGGTACGTCGCCGAAGCCGGGCGGGACTCTTGGGTCGGAGTCCCATACGGCGACCCGCAGCCGGTCCGACTCGGTCGAGAGGATCCGGAGGGCGTACGGGCCACTGGTGTGACAGTGCGAGTTCGTCAGCAGCTCCGACGCCAACAGCTCTGCCGTGGGGGCGAGTTCGGACATTTCATGCGCGGCCAGAATCAGCCTGAGGGTTCCCCGGGCGATGCCCGGAGCCCGTGGATCGTGCGGAAGTTGCAGGGTGTAGGACCAGGGCGGCGATACGGTTGCCATGGAAGTTTCCGATCACGAGAGGGAGTTGGGGTCGTTGGTCTGCGGAGCCCAGTGACGATGCCGCTCCGTCGAGCGGGGTACTCCCGGGCGAGGCGCCTGGGAACGAAGATAAGGCACGCACAAATAACTTTTGGCGAATCCGAGAAAACTTCGAGAGACTTCGCTCGTGTGAGTGACACACCAACTCGACGCAGAGCCAGAGGAGTTCACATGCCCCCAAAGCCCTCGGCGTCGGCCCGCCGCATCCGACTTGCCGTTGAGCTGCGCAAGATGCGCGAACGAGCGGGCATGACAGCAACCGAGGCAGCCCGCACACTCGGGGTCAGCCAGGGGCAACTCAGCAACATCGAGTCGGCACGGTTCGGCGTCAGCCCCGACCGCCTCAGGGCGATGGCCCGCACATACACATGCTCGGACCAGGCTTTCATCGAAGCCCTGGTCGACATCGCGACCGACAAGACGCGTGGCTGGTGGGAGGCGTACCGGGAGGTCCTGCCGTCGGGCCTGCTCGACCTTGCCGAACTGGAGCACCACGCCACCGCCGTGCGCACCGCGTACACAACCCACATCTCGGGGCTGCTCCAAACTCACGACCACGCCCGCGAGATCTTCCGCCACGTGATCCCGGCACCCACGCCACCGGAGGTCGAGCACCGCGTCTCACACCGCATCAAGCGGCAGGACGTCATCTACCGGGCAGACCCGATCCCGTACCGGACAGTCATCCACGAAGCGGCCTTGCGCATGCGCGTCGGCGGCCGGGACGTGGCCCGCGCCCAGCTCCAGCACCTGCTCGACATGAGCGAGCGTGAGCACATCACCGTACGAGTGCTCCCGTTCGACGTCGGTGCGTTTCCCGGGTCGGGCCAGTCCATCAACTACCTTCACGGCCCCGTCCCCCAGCTCGACACCGCACAACTCGACCAGTTCCACGGTCCCGTACTCCTGGACGCCGAAGCACTCTTGGAGAAGTACCGGAACCTGCTCGACATCGTGGAGGCCACCGCCCTGAGCCCCGATAAGTCCCGGGACCTGATCCACGCCATCGCCCACGACCTGTGAAGGAGCCCCATGTCCACGCATGACTGGCAGAAGTCGTCCTACTGCCAGGAGGGCGACGCCTGCCTCCACGTCGCCGCCACCGCAGAAACGGTCCATCTCACCGAAAGCAGCGACTCCACCGGGGTCATACTCTCGGCTCAACCCGACGCCTTCGCCGCCCTCCTCCGAGCACTCAAGCCGAACCACTGATCCCGCCCAGGTCTGCCAACGAAAGAGCCCCCACATGCCACGCCACCACGAGCTCAAGTTCCGCGTCGTCACGTCGCTTCAGCGGCGGGTCGGGAATCCGGTCATGAAGTTGCTGCCGTTCCAGACGCTGCTGGAGACCACGGGGCGGAAGTCGGGGCTGCCGCGTCGGACGCCGGTCGGTGGGCGGCGCGTCGGGCGGGAGTTCTGGATCGTGTCCGAGTACGGGGAGAAGTCGCAGTACGTGCGGAACATCAAGGCCGATCCGAGGGTCCGGGTGCGCGTCAAGGGGCGTTGGCACGATGGGACGGCCCACTTGCTGGCCCAGGACGACGCTCGCGAACGGCTCAGGTCCCTGCCCCGGATGAACAGCGTCGCGGTCCGCGCGGTCGGCACGAACCTGCTGACGGTGCGGGTGGATCTGACGGACAGCTGATCCGCGCTGTGGCCCCACGCTCTCCTCTCGGCGACCGTTGACAAAACGGAACGCTGTTCCGTATCGTAATCGGAACAACGTTCCGATTCAGCGTACCAAGTTCCTGAAGCCGGACGCTCCTGACCGCCTCCCCCGCCACCGGCCGAACGAGACCGGCAACAGGCAGGAGAGGTCATCGAACGGCCGGCCATTGAACGGACGCAGCAACATGAGCGAATCGACTCACCCCGCCGACCCCTTCAGCTCGCCCACTCCCGTCCTCTCGGTCAGTCCGGTGGTGCTGCCGACTCCCGGCCGGGCCGTGGACCTGGAGGTGCGTGTCTCCGCCCCCGTGACCGGGAGCGACCTGCCGGTCATCCTTCTCTCGCACGGCCAGGGCTACTCGAACCACCTCTCCTCGCTGAACGGCTACGCCCCCCTCGCCAACTTCTGGGCGGCCCACGGCTTCGTCGTGATCCAGCCCACCCACCTGAGCTCCAGGACGCTGAGCCTGGATCCCGAGACCCCGGGGGCGCCGCTGTACTGGCGTTCACGGGCCGAGGACATGAAGCGCGTCCTCGATCTGCTCGACGTGATCGAGGCCGCCGTACCGCAGCTCGCCGGGCGCCTGGACCACAGCAAGATCGCCGTGGCCGGGCACTCGATGGGCGGGCACACCGCGAGCCTGCTCCTTGGCGCCCGGCTCACCGATCCGGACGACGGAACGGTGGTGGACCTGGCCGACCCCCGGATCAAGGCGGGTGTCCTGCTTGCGGCGCCCGGCAGGGGCGGCGATGCCGTCAGCGAGTTCGTGGCCGAGAACTACTCCTTCTTCCTGACCATGGACTTCGCCGAGATGTCGGCGCCCACGCTCGTGGTCGCCGGCGACAAGGACACCTCCACCCACCTGACGGTCGCGGGCCCTGACTGGCACGCCGATCCCTACGTCCTCTCCCCCGGCCCCAAGTCCCTGCTCACGCTGTTCGACGCGGAGCACGGGCTCGGCGGAGTCGCCGGATACGACGTCGCCGAGACCACGGACGAGAGTCCCGCGCGGGTGTCCGCGGTCCAGCGGCTCACCTGGGCCTACCTCCGCAGCGAGCTCTACCCCGGGGACACCGCCTGGCAGACGGCGCGTGACGCGCTGACGGCCGACCCGGACGCGCTCGGGCGAGTCGAGTCCAAGTAGGCCGACGGGCGGGCTAACCCTGCTCGTACAGCCGGTCGAGACGGTCCAGATGCGCCGGGGTCAGGTGGAGCTGTGCGGCGGCGAGGTTCTCCTCCAGGTGGTCGATTCGGGCGGTGCCCGGGATCGGGAGGATGACCGGCGAGTGGGCCAGGAGCCAGGCGAGGGAGAGTTGGGTGGGGGTGGCGCCGAGTTCGGATGCCACGGCGGCAACCTCGGCTCTTGCTCCTGAGTCTCCCGCTGCGACTGGCCGCCACGGCAGGAACGCGATCCCCGCCTCCTCACAGGCCGCGAGCACGGGCTCGTACTCGCGGTCGAGAACGTTGTAGCGGTTCTGCACGCTGGCGATGTCGACGATCTCCCGCGACCGGTCGAGTTCGGTGACGGTGACCTCGGACAGACCGATCCGGCCCACCTTGCCCTCGTCCCGGAGTTCCCGCAGCGTGCCGAGCTGGTCGGCGAGGGGGGTCTCCGGGTCGATGCGGTGGAGCTGGAGCAGCTCGATCCGGTCGACGCGGAGCCGGCGGAGGGCCTCGTCGACCTGAGCACGCAGGACGTCCGGGCGGCCGTCCAGCCCCCACTCCCCCGTCTCCGCCGATCGGACGACACCGACCTTGGTGGTGATGAGCAGCCCGTCCGGGTAGGGGTGCAGGGCCTCTGCGAGGAGCTCCTCGTTGGCTCCCCAGCCGTACATGTGGGCGGTGTCGATCAGTGTCACGCCCAGCTCGACGGCCCGGCGGGCGACCTCCACGGCGTCCTCGCGGGCGGGGCCCGGATCGGTCGGCAGGCGCATGGCTCCGAAGCCGAGTCGCCCCACGGCCAGATCCCCACCGACAAGGAACGTTGCCTGTGTCATCGGCTCCCCTTCACGCTCACCGTCACTCGTTCGAGAGGCGGTTCAACCACTCTGTCAGGAGAGTCGTCTCGGCCGGGGTGAGGCTCGAGGGTGCGGGCCGGCGCAGGAGGGCATTGAGGCGGGCGGCCGTGGCGGGGACCCGGGCCTCCTCCGCGTCGGGACGCGATGCCGTAGGGGACCCCGATGCCGTACGGGAGTCCATCACGTCCGGCGTGAAGACCGCCGCGTGCACCGCGTCCCGTACCCGCCGCGCCACCGTCCTGTCGGTGAAGGTCGCCGGGCGCGAGACCAGCATCAGGGCGACGCCGACGTTCGCGGACATGATCATCTGGGCGGCGAGCTCCGGGGCCAGGCGCAACTTGCCCTGTTCGGCGGCTCGTTGGAGGTCGGAGGTAAGGATCTGGTGGGACTCCAGGGCCGCGGCCGGGGGTGTGCGCATCGCCGGGGAGTTCATCAGTCGGTAGAGGTTCGGGTTCTGGAGGGCGAACTCGGTGTGGGTGTCCCAGCCGTCGCGCAGGTCCTGGACGGGGTCCGTGCCGGGGGTGCGGTGGCGTTTGGTCGCCAGGTACCTGTCCCAGCCGTGGTCGACGACCGCCGACAGCAGGCCCTCCTTGTCCCCGAAGTGACGGTAGAGGGCCGGGGCACCGACCCCGGCGGCCTCGCAGACCGCCCGGGTCGAGACATCCCCGTCCGGGGACTCGGCGACCAACGCTGCCGCCACTTCGAGAATGCGCGCCTTCGTACTCACGGTAGCGACGCTAACGGATGCCACTCAGATCACCTGGTGGGGGGCGAGGAGGTCGTCCAGGCCGATCCGCTTCAGGAACTCGGCGCGTATCCGGTCCGCGACCTCGCTGACCTCCTCGGAGCCGTCGTTCGCCGGGTCGATGTGGACCCGGAACGGGCGCTCGCCATGCGGGGTGTCGACGACCTCGACGATCGCGTCGGCCACCTGGGACACGTCCGCGTCGGCGGGCGCGAGGGCGGCCAGGCGTTGGGAGACCTGGTCCATCAGGCCCGCGTAGCGCTCCTCGTACGCGGGGATCACGGTCTGTTCGGCAGGGTGTCCGCCGGTGGCGAAGTGGTTGGTTCCTGAGGTGAAGGAGCCCGGTACGACGATGGTCGTCTCGATGTCGAAGCGGGCGAGCTCGGCGGCGTACGACACGGCGAGCGCGTCCATCGCGGACTTCGCGGCGAAGTACGGCGCCAGGTACGGCGGGGTGCCGCCCCTTGTCGAGGTGGAGCCGACCCACAGCACCAGGCCGTGACCCTGTGCTCGCAGGTGCGGCAGTGCGGCCCGGTTGACGCGCTGAGTGCCCAGCACGTTCGTGTCGTACACCGCTGCCAGTTCCTCGGGGGTGAAGGCCTCCGTCGGGCCGGTCACCATGTGGCCCGCGTTGTGCACGACCACGTCCAGCGCGCCGGCCTCCGCCAGGATCGTGGCGACGGCGGCGTCCGCCGACTCCTGGGAGAGGACGTCCAGTTCGACCGTACGCAGGTCCACCTGGTGCTCGGCGGCGTATGCCGCGGCCTCCGTGACCCGGTCCGCGTTGCGGCCGGTTATGTCGCGCATCGCGGCGTAGACGGTGTGCCCGGCGCGGGCGAGTGCGCGGGCGGAGAGGGCGCCGAAGCCGGAACCGGCGCCGGTGATCACGATCACCTTGCTCATGGCTGAACTCCTGAAGGTCAGGGGGGGTTGGGACCACTCGGATGACTACGCGATGCCACCGTTGGCGCGGATCACCTGGCCGTTGATCCAGCGGCCCGCGGGACCGGCGAGGAAGGAGACGACCCCGGCGATGTCCTCGGGGGTGCCGAGACGCTCAAGCGGCGGCTGGGCCGCCATCCGCGCGATGGTCTCCTCGTCCTTGCCGTCCAGGAACAGGGCGGTGGCCGTCGGGCCGGGGGCCACCGCGTTCACGGTGATGTCCCGGCCGCGCATCTCGCGGGCGAGGATCAGGGTGACCGCCTCGACGGCGCCCTTGGTGGCGGCGTACGCGCTGTAGCCGGGGATCGCCAGCGCCAGTACGGAGCTGGAGAAGTTGATGATCGCGCCGCCCGCGCGCAGCCGGCGCGCGGCCTGCTGGTCGACGACGAACGTGCCGCGGATGTTGGTGCGGTGCATCCGGTCGAGGGCGTCGAGGTCGAGGTCCACGAGCGGGGCCAGCGCCATGACACCGGCCGCGTGGACTACGACGTCCACCCCGCCGTACGTGCTCTCCGCCGCGTCGAAGAGAGCGGCGACCTCGGTCTCGTCGGCCACGTCGGCCCGTACGGCGATCGCCAGCCCGCCGGCCCCGGTGATCGCGGCGACGGCCTTGTCGGCCTCGGCCTCATTGCCCGCGTAGTTGACGACGACGGCGAATCCGTCGGCGGCGAGGCGCTCGGCGGTCTCCCGCCCGATCCCACGCGAACCGCCGGTGACGACGGCGACGCGGGGGTCCGTACCCGTGCTGGACTGCTCACTCATGGCGTTGCTCCCTGTCGCGACTGGGGTAGCGGTCTTCGCTTCCCGACAGGAACAACGCTAACATCAAAGAGGTAGCAACGCTACTCATGGCGCCCGTAACATCGCTACGGGCAGGTCACCCCTGCCAGACGATCGCCTGCACCTCGCTGTACGCGTGCAGCGCGTACGACCCCACGTCCCGGCCCACCCCGCTCTTCTTGAACCCGCCGAACGGGGCCTCCATGTTCCGGCCGACGGTGTTGACGCCGACGCCGCCCGCGCGGAGCCGGCGGGCCACGCGGAAGGCGCGGGCTACGTCGCCGGACCAGACGTAGTCGATGAGGCCGTAGTCGCTGTCGTTGGCGAGGGTGATGGCCTCCTCCTCGTCGTCGAAGGGGACGACCACGACGACGGGACCGAAGATCTCCTCACGGACCACCCGCATGTCCGGGGTGCAGTCGGCGAGGAGAGTGGGGGCCACGTAGAAGCCGCGGTCGAGAGGGGGCCGCACGCCGCCCGCGACCACCCGCGCACCTTCCTTCCGCCCGAGTTCGACGTACGACTCGACCCGGTCGCGATGGGCCGCGGAGATGACCGGGCCGACCACCGTGGCAGGGTCCCGCGGATCGCCGACCTTCAAGTGACCCGCGTACGCGGCTAGTTGCTCTACGAGCCGGTCGTGCACGGCCCGCTGCACCAGTACCCGGGTCGGCGCCGTACAGATCTGCCCGCTGTAGAAGGAGAACGTCGTCCCGATCCCCAGCGCCGCCGACTTCAGATCCGCGTCGTCGAAGACGACCGCCGCGCCCTTGCCGCCCAGCTCCATCAACTGCCGCTTCATGCCGCGCCCGCACACCTCGGCGATGCGCTGCCCGACGGCGGTCGAGCCGGTGAAGCTGACCATGTCGACGTCCGGGGAGTCGACCGCCGCCTCGCCGACCTCCAACTCCCTTCCGCCGACAACGTTCACGACCCCCGGCGGGACGCCCGCCGCCTCCAGGGCCTCCGCCATCCGGTACACGGAGAGGGGGTCCTGCGGGGCGGGCTTCACGACCACCGTGTTGCCCATGGCGAGGGCGGGGGCGATCTTGCCGGCCGGGTTGGCCCAGGGGTTGTTGTACGAGGTGACGCAGGTGACGACACCGACGGGCTGGCGCAGGGCCAAGGCGCCCATGACGGCGGCCCCGCCGAACGGCCCCGCCTCGTTGATCTGCGGCGGCAGCGGCTGCTCGACGGGTTCGGCCTTCGCGTACCGGCGGAAACGGGCCATGCCCACGCCCACCTGCATCGCGCGGGCGGTCCCGGTGGTGGCGCCGCTCTCGGCCTGGGCGAGTTCGGCGTACGGGAGGAGGTTGCGGCGGATGATCCCGGCGGCCCTGTCGAGTACGGCGGCGCGCTCCTCGGCGGGCGTGCGCGACCACATCCCGAAGGCCTCGCGGGCCGCGGCGGCGGCCGCGTACACCTGCTCCCGCGAGGCCTCCGGCGCCCGCCCGACGACACCTTCGGTCGCCGGGTCGGTCACCTCGTAGAACCCGTTGTCGGGCTCCACCCACGAGCCGCCGATGAACAACCGCTGCTCTTCGTGGGTCACTTGGTGCTCACCGTCTGCGTGTCCCGCCCGGACCTGAGCACCTTCCCCGGCACCGCACCTGTCACCGCGTCACCCCGGATCGCCTCAACACCGTTGACCCACACGGCCGTTATACCGATCGCCTTCGAGTCGAGGCGCGGACTGTCACCCGGCAGGTCGTGCACCAGGGTGGCCTTGCCGGCGTCGATCCGTTCCGGGTCGAAGAGGACCAGGTCCGCATGCCAGCCCACCTCCAGGCGCCCCCGCTGCCGCAGCCCGAAGAGCCGCGCCGGGTCGTCCGTCAGCATCTTCACTGCCTGCTCCAGCGTGACGAGCTTCCGCCCGCGCAGACAGTCACCGATGAAACGAGTGGTGTACGGGGCCCCGCACATGCGGTCCAGATGGGCGCCCGCGTCGGAGCCGCCGAGCATGACGTCCTCGTGCCGCCAGGTCTCCTGGCGCAGCGCCCACGAGTCGGGGTCGTTGTCGGTGGGCATCGGCCACAGCACCGTACGCATGTCGTCGGCCGCGCAGATCTCCACGAGGCACTCGAAGGGCTCCTGGCCGCGCTCGGCCGCGATGTCGTTGACGACCCGCCCCGTCAGGCCCTCGTTCGCCGCGCTGTAGGTGTCCCCGATGACATACCGCCCGAAGTTGGCGAGCCGCCGGAAGACGCCCGCTTCCTTGCTGGCGGCCCTGCGCAGCATCTCGGCGCGTGCGTCCGGGTCGCGCAGGCGGGCGATCCGCTCGGGTACGGGGAGTGCCAACACCTCGCCCCAGCCGGGGATGAGGTTCAGGGCGCAGAAGGTGCCGAGCGACATGTTCATGGGGGTGAGGATCGGCATGGTGAGCGCGATGATGCGGCCACCGGACTTGCGGGCGCGTTCGCTCGCCTCCAGCTGCCGGGGGACGCGCTCGGGGACGGCGGAGTCGATCGTCAGCACGTTCCAGTTCAGGGGGCGGCCCGCCGCCGCGCTCATCTCCACGAACAGATCTATCTCGTCGTCGCTGAACTGGTCCAGGCAGCCCGCGACGATCGCCTCGATCTGCGTGCCCTCGTGCTCGCCCACCGCCCTTGAGAGAGCCAGCAGTTCGGCGGGTTTCGCGTGCCGTGAGGCGACCGGCTTCCCGTCGCCGTCCGAGTGCGTGGAGGACTGGGTGGTGGACAGCCCCCAGGCTCCGGCGGACATCGCCTGGTGGAAGAGCCGCAGCATCTCCTGGAGTTGCTCCTCGGTCGGCTGCCCGCCCACCGCATCCGCACCCATCACATACCGCCGCAGCGCGCAATGCCCCACCATGAAGCCCGCGTTGACGGCGATCCGCCCCTCCAGGGCGTCCAGGTACTCCCCGAAGCCGTGCCAGCTCCAGGGCGCGCCCTCCTCCAGGGCGATCAGGGACATGCCCTCGACCCTGGACAGCATGCGGCGCGTGTAGTCGGCGTCCTCGGGCCGGTCGGGGTTCAACGGGGCAAGGGTGAAGCCGCAGTTGCCGCCCGCGACGGTCGTCACCCCGTGGTTCAGGGACGGGGTGGCGTACGGGTCCCAGAAGAGCTGGGCGTCGTAGTGCGTGTGCGGGTCGACGAAACCCGGGGCGAGGACGAGCCCGTGAGCGTCCTCGCTCGTCCTCGCGTCCTCCGTCACCGCCCCGATGACGGCGATACGGCCGTTCCGTATCCCCACATCGGCGGTGTACGCGGGGGCACCCGTCCCGTCCACGACGGTCGCGCCCTTGATCAGATGGTCGAGCATCGCGCGAGAACCCCCTAGACGGCGTTGCGGAACCGGGTCGTCCGGTGCACCGGATCCGTGTCGATCTTCGGAATCACGTGCTCGCCGATCAGCCTGATCGACTGGAGGGTGTCTTCCGAGGAGATCCCGATCGGCATCCCGAAGCTGAGCTGGTCCGCGCCCGCCTGCTCCCACCGCTTGCACTGGGTGAGCACCTCGGCCGGGTCGCCGCAGATCAACAGCTCCTCGGAGATGAGGAGTTCGATGATCTCCTCGTTGAACTCGGGGAGCGTCTCCGGCCAGACGGGGAAGCCCTCGGGCCGCGGGAAGGTGTCGTGGTAGCGGAAGACGAGCGACTGGAGGTAGTGCAGCCCGCCACCGGCCGCGATCCGTACGGCCTCCGCGTGCGTCGGCGCGCAGATCGCCGTCGAGGTCACCATCACGTTGTCGTTGACGAAGTCCCCGACCGGCTGCGCCTCGACGATCGCCGTCTTGTACTGCTCAAGGACCCACTCCATGTCGGAGACCTTCTGCACGCTGAAGCCGAGGACCCCGAGCCCTTTGCGGGCGGCCATGGCGTACGAGGGTGGTGACCCGGCGGCGTACCACATGGCGGGGTGCGACTTCCCGTACGGCTTGGGGAAGATCTTGCGCGGCGGGAGCTGCCAGTGCTTGCCCTGGAACCCGACGTACTCGTCCTGGAGCCACATCTTCGGGAACTCGGCGATGGTCTCTTCCCAGATCTCCTTGGTGTAGTTCATGTCGGTGACGCCGGGTATGAAGCCGAGGATCTCGTGCGAGCCTGCGCCCCGGCCGCTGCCGAACTCGAAGCGCCCTTCGCTGAGATGGTCGAGCATGGCGACCTTCTCGGCGACCTTCACCGGGTGGTTGACCTGGGCGAGCGGGTTGAAGATCCCGGACCCGAGGTGGATGCGCTCGGTGGCGTGCGCGAGGTAGCCGAGGAAGACGTCGTTGGCCGAGAGGTGCGAGTACTCCTCCAGGAAGTGGTGCTCGGACGCCCAGGCGTACTTGAAGCCGGACTTGTCCGCCTGGATGACGTACTCGGTCTCCTCCATCAGCGCCTTGTGTTCCGCGAGCGGATCGGTCTCGGCCCGCTTGCCCACGTATCCCTGTACAAAGAGCCCGAATTCCAAGGAGGTTCACCGTCCCCACGTCTCTGTCCAGCTATGTCACTGTCCATCTATCTGACGAACCGTCAGATTCATCTGCCGCCGACTGTTCCACCGCGCCCGTGAGGCGTCAATAGCTGACGTCGCGTCAGCTGAGGGGCGGGAGGTCAGGCGACACGACGGGAGGTCAGATGACACTCACCCCCGCCAGCCACCCCCCGTCGATCACGAACGGCTGCCCGGTGATGTACGAGGAGTCCTCACCGGTGAGGAAGAGGACGAGCCGGGCCACCTCCTCCGCCCGCCCGATCCGGCCGAGCGGCACGAGCTTGCGGTACATCCGGTCGATCGCCTCCGAGGCCGCCGCGCTGTCGGCGGGGGCGGCGTCCGGGTCGAGCTGCGCCGGGTTGCTCATGGCGGTGTCGATGGCCCCCGGACAGACGGCGTTGACCCGGATCCCCTTGGCGGCGAGCTCCAGGGCGGCCACCCGGGTCAGCCCCACGATGGCGTGCTTGGTCGCGGAGTAGGCGCCGACCCAGGCCATCCCCGTGAGCCCGGCGTACGAGGCGGTGTTGACGATGGTGCCGCCGCCCGCCGCCGCGATCTCTGGCGCCACGGTCTTGATCCCGAGGAAGACGCCGACCTGGTTGACCTGGACGATCTGCTGGAACTCCTCGAGCGGGGTGTTGACCAGCTCGTTGAAGCGCAGGATGCCGGCGTTGTTGACGAGCCCGTCGATCCGCCCGTACGCACTCTTGGCCACGACGACGGCTTCACGCCACTCGTCCTCCTGACTCACGTCGAGGTGCACGTAACGCGCGCCGATCTCCTTGGCCAGGGTCTCCCCCTGGTCGTCGAGCACATCCGCGAGAAGGACCCGCGCACCCTCCGCGACAAAGAGCCGCGCCTCCTGCTCACCCTGCCCGCGCGCCGCACCCGTGATGAGGACGACGCGTCCGTCCAGCTTGCCCATGGCTCTCCGTAAGTTGTCGGGCGGCCCGGAAGGGCCGGGTGCGGCCTATGGCTTCGTGAGCCGAGATGCGGCTTGCGGCTCCTTCAGCCGAGATACGGCTCATGACCCCCTCAGCCGAGGTGCGGAGCGACCTCGGCGCCGAACGCCGCCATCTGATCGGTGAGTTCACTGCGGCTCCTGCTGCGGAACCGCACCTGTATCTGGTGCACGCCCATCGCGCGGTACGCCCCCAGCGACTCGGCGAGCGCTTCCGGCGCCCCGTGCAGGGTGCGCCGCCCGACATCCCAGCCGGGCTCACCGACGTACAGCGGCTCGGTGATGGCCCCGATGGTGACGGGGTCCTCGATGCCCGCGTCCTGCCTGAGCCTTCGGAGCTTGGCGATCTGCTCCGGCAGCCGGTCACGCGGATCCCCCTGCGGCAGCCACCCGTCACCGCGCAACGCGGCCCGGCGTACGGCGGCGGGCGAGGACCCGCCGACCCAGACGGGTACGCGCTCCTGCGCGGGCCTCGGCAGCTGCCCGAGCCCCTCGAAGTCGTACAACTTGCCGTGGTGGACGGGGAATTCATCCGGCCCGAGCGCGGCCCGCAGTGCGTCGATGGACTCGTCGAGGACCGCCCCCCGCCGCCCGAAGTCCACCCCGAGCACCTCGAACTCCTCCTGTACGTGCCCGGCCCCGACGCCGAGAATCAGCCGCCCCCCGCTCAGGTGGTCGAGGGTCGCGTACTGCTTGGCGGTGACCAGCGGATGCCGCAGCCCGACGATCGCGACATGACTGAGCAGCCGTACGCGTTCGGTCACGCCCGCGAGGAGGGCGAGGGTGGCGACGGGGTCGTACCAGATGGTGCTCATGGCGCTCGCGAGGCGGCGCGGGATGGCGACGTGGTCGCAGCTCGCGAGATACGCGAAGCCGGAGCGGTCGGCGGCGCGGGCGATCTCGACGAGGTCGGCGGGGCCCGCCCCCGCCTCCCACGGCTCGGCGTAGATGGTGCTCTGCGACTGGATCGGGAGTTGCATCCCGTAGGCGAGCCGCCCTTGTGGCAGTACGTGCATCGGCACCCCTTGACTGACAGGCCGTCATATCAGGGCCCATAGTCGTAGCTGACGGACCGTCAGACAAGGGGTGTGCATCCTCTACGGCACCCAGAGGCCGTTCTCCGCCAGCCCCAGCAGCCCGATCGCGTTCCGCCGTACGATCCGGTCGACGACGTCCGCGTCGAGGTGCCCCATCTGCGCCTCGCCGACTTCCCTGGACTTCGGCCAGGTGGAGTCGGAGTGCGGATAGTCGGTCTCGTACAGGACGTTCCCGACCCCGATGGCGTCGAGGTTCTTGAGGCCGAAGGCGTCGTCGAAGAAGCAGCCGTAGACGTGCTCGGTGAAGAGTTCGGACGGCGGCCGGTGGACCTTGTCGGCGACGCCGCCCCACCCGCGGTTCTCCTCCCAGACCACGTCCGCCCGCTCAAGGATGTAGGGAATCCACCCGATCTGCCCTTCGGCGTACATGACTTTGAGATTCGGGAAGCGCTCGAACTTTCCGCTCATCAGCCAGTCCACCATCGAGAAACAGCAGTTGGCGAAGGTGATGGTGGAACCGACGGCGGGCGGGGCGTCGGCGGAGGTGGACGGCATCTTGCTGCTGGACCCGATGTGCATGGCGATGACCGTGCCGGTCTCGTCGCAGGCGGCGAGGAAGGGGTCCCAGTCGTCGGTGTGGATCGACGGCAGTCCGAGGTGGGGCGGTATCTCGGAGAAGGCCACGGCGCGTACGCCACGGGCGGCGTTGCGGCGTACCTCCTCCGCCGCGAGCTGGGGATCCCAGAGGGGAATGAGGGGGAGCGGTATCAGCCGGCCCTGGGCCTCCGGCCCGCACCACTCCTCCACCATCCAGTCGTTGTAGGCCCGCACGCACAGCAGACCCAGCTCACGGTCCTTGGCCTCGGTGAAGGTCTGTCCGCAGAAACGGGGGAAGGTCGGGAAACAGAGGGCGGACTGGACATGGTTGACGTCCATGTCGGCCAGGCGCTGCGGCACGTCGTACGAACCGGGACGCATCTGCTCGTACGTGATGACTTCGAGCTTGATGTCGTCCCTGTCGTAGCCGACGGCGGTGTCGAGGCGGGTGAGGGGCCGGTGGAGGTCCTCGTACACCCACCAGTCCCCTATCGGTCCGTCGTCGCCCGGGTTGCCCATGACCGGCGCGAACTTGCCGCCGAGGAAGCTCATTTCCTTCAGCGGCGCGCGGAGGATGCGCGGGCCTCGGTCCTGGTACTTCGACGGGAGCCGGTCCCGCCAGACGTTGGGGGGCTCCACCGTGTGGTCGTCCACCGAGATGATCTTCGGGAAGGTCTCCATACTCTGTACGGTAGCGCTGATCTGACGGTCCGTCAGCTCCCTTGTGGGTGCCCGCTGGATTGCGCGGACCGCGTGTGGACTCTGTGAGAGTCCGTGGGGCTTGGCACGGCGGCCTGTGATCGCTGTCTCCCACAGCTGACGCATCCGCCATGAACAAGGCAAACTGGCGTCCTAGTACCAACGGTTCGGCAGGGGGACAGCGATGGACGGTGTGCCGCGAGTACCGAAGCAGCGGGGTCGCGAGGAATCGGCGGCATTGCGCTTCTGTGTGCTCGGCCCGGTGCGCGCCTGGCGCGGGGAGGAGCTCCTGCCCGCGGGATCTCCGCAGCAACGCGCCCTGCTGGCGGTCCTGCTGCTCCGCGAAGGACGTACGGCCACGGCCGCGGAGCTGATCGACGCCCTGTGGGGTGACGATCCCCCGGCCCAGGCACTGGCCACCGTCCGTACGTACGCATCACGGCTCAGGAAGACGCTGGGCCCCGAGATCCTGGTCAGCGAGTCCGGCGGTTACGCGATCCGGCTGCTCGGCGGCGGCGGAACGCTGGACCTCGCCCTCGCCCAGGAACTCGCGGCCGACGCCGAGAAGGCCCGCAACGCCGGCGATCTCTGCCACGCCCGCGACGTACTGAGGCGGGCGCTGAGCCTGTGGGAAGGGGAACCGCTGGCGAACATGCCGGGCCCCTCCGCGGATACGCAGCGCGCACGCCTAGAGGAGTTCCAGCTTCAACTCCTCGAATCCTGCCTCGACATGGACCTGGAGCAGGGCTGCCACGCGGAGGCCGTGTCGGAACTGACCGCACTCACGGCGGCGCATCCGCTCCGGGAGCGGCTGCGCGAACTACTGATGCTCGCGCTGTACCGCTCCGGCCGCCAAGCCGAGGCCCTCGCCGTGTACGCGGACACCCGGCGCCTGCTGGCCGACGAACTGGGCGTGGACCCACGAGCGGGCCTGAGGGAACTCCAGCAGCGCATCCTCCAGGCGGACCCGGCCCTGGCCGAACCGTCCGCCCCGGCCGCGGAGCCCGCGACAGCACCGGTGCGCCCGGCCCAACTCCCGGCCACCGTCACGGACTTCACCGGCCGCGCCGCCTTCGTCCAGGAACTGAGCGACGTCCTTGCCGCCGCCTCCTCCGACGAGGACCGCGTCATGGCCGTCTCCGCGCTGGCGGGCATCGGAGGCGTAGGGAAGACGACGCTGGCCGTGCACGTGGCCCACCAGTCGCGGAGCGCTTTCCCGGACGGGCAGTTGTACGTCGACTTGCAGGGGGCCGGGGCGCGGTCCGCTGAGCCTGAGACTGTGCTGGGGGCGTTCCTGCGGGCCCTGGGCACCGCCGACTCGTCCATCCCGGACTCGTTGGAGGAGCGCTCGGCGCTCTACCGGTCGGTGCTGGACGGCCGCCGGGTACTGGTCCTGCTGGACAACGCGCGGGACGCCGCACAGGTACGTCCGCTGCTCCCGGGGACGGAGGGGTGCGCGGCCCTGGTCACCTCGCGCGTACGGATGGTGGACCTGGCCGGGGCGCATCTGGTGGACCTGGACGTGATGTCCCCCGAGGAGGCCCTCCAGCTCTTCACCAAGATCGTGGGCCGCGAGCGCGTCGAGTCGGAGCGCAAGGCCGCGCTCGACGTGGTGGCGGCGTGCGGCTTCCTGCCACTCGCGATCCGCATCGCGGCGTCGCGGCTGGCCGCACGACGGACGTGGACGGTGTCCGTACTGGCGGCGAAGCTCGGGGACGAGCGGCGACGGCTGGACGAGTTGCAGGCCGGGGATCTTGCCGTAAAGGCGACCTTCGAGCTGGGCTATGGGCAGTTGGAGCCGGGCCAGGCCCGTGCCTTCCGGCTACTGGGGCTGGCGGACGGGCCGGACATGTCGCTGGCGGCGGCAGCCGCGGTACTGGATCTTCCGGTGGAAGAGACGGAGGACTTGCTGGAGTCCCTCGTCGACACGTCGTTGTTGGAGTCAGCGGCGCCTGGTCGGTACCGGTATCACGATCTCGTACGGCTTTACGCGCGTTCTTGCGCGGAGCGGGATGAGCAACCGCCCAGTGAGCGGGATGCGGCGTTGTCGCGGTTGTTGGACTTTTACTTGGCCACCGCAGCACGGGTGTACGCCATAGAGCGCCCGGGCGACCGGACTGTGGACCACCTTGAGGTGACCGAGCAAGCGGGCCAGGAGTTCATCGACGATGGGAAGGCGCTGGATTGGCTGCACTCCGAGGCGGCTTGCATTCTGGCCTGTGTGCAGCAGTCGTTGGGGCCAGGGACGCTGCGGCGCGCAGTTGATCTCCTCCTTGCCTCCAAGGATCTGTCGGAGTCCGGGGCAAGCTCCCTACGCTACGAGTCGGCTACATGCGCGGCACGTGACGCTGCGGCAGCACTCGGTGATAGGCATGCCGAGGGACGCGCGTGTGTCACCCTCGCTCAAGTACTCAACAATTCGGGGCACTTCGAGAAGGCCGCAGCTGAGGCAGACCGAGCCGCGGAACTCAGCCGCGAGTCCGGGGATCCCTGGACCAGCGGCAACGCCCCCAACGAGCAAGGCATCATCGCAAACTGCATGAATCAGCATGCAGTCGGCGAGGCCTATCTACTCACCGCCATCGAAGCCTTCCGTAACGACGGCAACCGGCCCGGCGAGGCGAGTGCCCTATGCAATCTGTCTCGGGGGCTGGACTCAATGAACCGCACGAGCGCGGCAATTGACCTTGCTCGTCAAGGGATGGCCATCTACGACGAACTCGGCCTCACCTTCCGCCTCGCCAACGCAAGGTATGCGCTTGGGATTGTCCTCGGCCACGCGGGCCGCCACACCGAGGCGCTGGATCAACTCACCCAGGCCCTTCAGGTTTTCGTGGAGAACCGCCAGCGTTTGTGGGAGGGAACCACTCACTTCCGCATAGCGCAGGTTCACCTCTTGGCCCACCGTCCAGGCCAAGCAGCTCAGCACGCTGAGCAAGCACTCGCCACCGGCTGTATTGGTGGCGAATGGATGCGCGCCAACGTTCTGACTCTCCTGGGGAAGTCCCTCGACCGCCTCGGGCAGCTCGACCGCGCACGGGCCTGTTGGCACGACGCCCTAGCTATCCACGACGACTCAGGGGCACGGGAGGCCGATGAAGTACGCGGCCTCCTCAACCCGGTCGCGGCGGCCTGACGTACCGGCTGACTCGGCGTTCATCGAACGTTTATGGGTCGCTGCCACTCTCTGGGACATCGACCCGTCGCGTCGGGGGGCAGACGGATCGCATGGGCCCCACGGATAAGGTGGTCGGCCCCAGAACGCCCGCTCGGCAACCCTCGGGGGAGTTGCCGAGTGGGCGTTCTCAGCCCACACACCGTCAATCCCACAGGAGTTCTTAGCTATGAGCGACGCCGAGAAGGACCAGGACCTCACCACGCAGGACAGCCACCAGCCTGCCCCGCCCAGCGACAGCGAAATCACCACCTTGGACAGCCACCAGCCCGCGCCGCCCAGCGGCGACGAGATCACGACGTTGGACAGCCACCAGCCCGCGCCGCCCATCGACAGCGTGATAACCACCTTGGACAGCCACCAGCCTGCCCCGCCGGCGCTCGGCCTCGACAACAAGTAGACCTCCATCCCGACGGGGATCGGCCGCGGTGGCGCGGAGGGGGAGCCACCGCGGCCGATGCATGTCCGGGGCGCGTACCGGGGGAGGTTCGGGCCAATCCTTGGAGGGAGCCGTCCGAGTCCCTGGCCCCGTTGGACTCGCCCGCCCCGTAACTCAGCCACTCCCCGATGGGGGCCGAGCCCACCCGGCTCGGCCCCCATCGGCATGCTCGGCCGGCGCCCGCGCCACGTCCCGCGCATCCCGCGTCGAGCAGCGCAAGCCACGCGCAGGGGATTGGCAGATATGTCCCACCCGCCGCCACCCGCGCCCCGCACAACTGCAGGCGCACCGCCGCTCAGGCAGCCATGACCTGCACGTCGTACTGCGGAATCCGCTTGTCTCGCGTCACCAGCGTCATGCCCTCGGTCTGCGCCTGAGCGATCAGTATGCGGTCGAAGGGATCGCGGTGATGCGCCGGAAGGCGACCGGCCCGCACCCCGTGCCCCGCCGTGATGGGCAGGCCGGTGAACTGACTGTCGCGAACCCGTTCGGCCAGGTCCTCCGGGCCGGCGAGCTTCCCCAGCGACTGCTTGATGGCGATCTCCCATGGCGTCACCGCGCTCACATACACCCCGGGCTCGGTGTCAAGGAAATCCTTGATCTCCCCCGACAGCTCGGGGGAGTCGTCCAGCCACCACAGGATCACGTGTGTGTCGAGCAAGAGCCGCATCAGTGCATCCCGAAGGCGTCGGCGATGTCATCCGGGAGGTCATCGAAGTCGTCCGGGATGTGGATCTGCCCTCGGAGCGACCCTCGCCCCGACCGCCGCACCTTGGGCCGCAGCGGAACCACCTTGGCCACCGGCTCCCCCGCCTTGCTGATCACGACCTCTTCTCCCGTCGCGACCTGCTCCAGGATGCGCGAGAAGTGCGTCTTGGCCTCGTGCACGTTGTATTGCCGGGCTGCTTCCACGACGGCCTCACGATCAGCGGATCCAACGGGTGGACTAAGTACTGGACTAAGCATAGCCTGCCTCCCTCAGCTCGCACCACACCGTCTTGCCCACCGCTCCCTGCTCCACGCCCCACCGAAGCGCCACCGCATCGAGCAGAGCCAGCCCCCGCCCCGACTCGTCATCCCCCGTGGCGCACAGAAGGACGGGCAGGGCGCGCGGATCGGGGTCGGTCACCTCGACCCGGATCCGGTCCCCGTCCGCGCGGGTCACCCGTAGGCGTACGGGAGTGCCCTCGCCCACGTGTCGGATCACGTTGGCAACGAGCTCCGTGGCGCAGAGCTGAACGTCCGAGCAGGGTGCGCCCAGGTGCTGACGCACGGCGCGGCGCAGGTCCGGCACCACCTTCGGCAAGGCGAGCAGATCGAGCTCAAGGTGCTGCGGCGCGTTCACTGTTCGGCCGCCTTCTGGAGCACGGCGGTGAGCTTGCGCGCGGTGGCGGTGTTGCAGTTGCCGAGCGCGACCAACCCTGCCGGGGGTGGATACGTACCCGCGAAGGTCGGCAGATCCACGCGCAAGGAGGGAAGCGTGATGCCGTGGGCGGCGAGGGCTGCGCGGAGTTCGTCCACGCGGCGATCGACGTCGTCGGCGGTTGGGGGATGGGCGGGTTGGGGGTCTTGCATGGGGTACGCCTCCGGTGCGCGTGTCCGTACGTTCCGTAATGAACCAGTCACACAGTGACGCGAAGTTGCGTACCGTAAAAGGGGTTTGGGTTGCGCAGGGCAATTAGCAAATGGCGGTGGTGAGTTGTGCCCTCCCGTAAGGATCCCGACGCGTCGGCGAACGTTCCCTCGTTCTACGGCGCCGAGTTGCGCTATCAGCGGGAGCTGGCGGGCCTGACGCTGGAGCAGCTGGCGGAAGGGAGCTTCCGCGGCGTGCCCTTCCTGAGCCAGATCGAGCGCGGCGAGCGGCGCATGACATTGGATCTGGCCAAGCACGTCGACCAGAAGCTCGACACAGACGGCTTTTTCGAGCGCCGTTGTGAAGATGCGCGCAGGGCGCGGCAGTCGGGGCACGCGGAGTACTTCGCGGACGTGGCCGAGATGGAGCGGCATGCGGAGACGATCGAGGACTGGGCTCCGATGATCGTGCCTGGGCTGCTGCAAACAGGGGCGTATGCGCGCGCGATCGTACGGGCGGCCATGCCCCGAGCCTCGGACGACGAGGTCGAGGAGAAGGTGAACGCCCGGATGGCGCGGGCAGAACTCTTCGACTCGGAGAACCCGCCGAAGTTCTGGGCGATCCTCGACGCATCACTGATCCGTCGCCCGGCTCTCCCGGACGAGCAGATGGCGGGGCTGCTGGTGCACATCGCAGAGCTGGCCAGGACCACGCGCTCCATTTTGCAGATCGTTCCAGAAACCGCCGCCGCCCATCCATTCATGATGGGCATGACCCGGATCATGACCTTCGCGGACGCTCCTCCGGTGGTGTACGCCGAGAGTCTGCACAGCGGCCAACTCATCGACTATCCGGCGCTCGTGAAGCAGTACCGGGAGTCGTACGATCTGCTCAGGGCCGTCGCACTGTCGCCTGAGGCGTCCCTCACCATGATCGAGGCAGCGGCAGAGGACTATCGAAATGGCAAGCCACGAGATTGACTTGAGCGCCGCGAAGTGGCGCAAGAGCAGCTACAGCAACGGCACCGGCGGCGAGTGCGTCGAGGTAGCCCCCGGCCTCCCCGGAGTAATCCCCGTCCGCGACTCCAAGTCCCCGACAGGCCCCGTCCTCCTCTTCCACCCCAAAGCCTGGACCTCCTTCCTCTCACCCCTGAAGCACTAACCCACCAGCCACGCGGGGGCGATTGGCAGATACGTCCCACCCACCGCCACGAAAACGCCTGGTGGCGTCCCCTGTCCCTGGTACACATCTGCCATTCCCCCTCAACACCCCGGCCGGCCTTGGTTATCCACAGGGGCGAGTGCGGGTGGGGGATGTGCGGGAAAGTGGGGGTGTGGAGCGAGTGGGGTTGGGCGGGATGGTTGAGGGGGCGTGTTGCTTGTTTCGCGTGCCCTTGGGGGGGGTGGCCTAGGCAGAGTCTCTTCCGGAAGCTTGGGGCGGAGGGATGGACCCGGGTTCGGGCCGGGGTCTGGGCCGAGCCGGGGCGAGGCGTGGATCTTGCCACTCGCCTCCGCGCCGTGCAGCTGCTCAAACCGCAGCTCGTGATCAGTCATCGCTCGGCAGCCGCACTGTGGCGGATCGAGGTGCTGAACCTGCCCCAAGGAACGGCGCGAGGAGCGGCGCAGAGGACGACGACACAGGGAGCGACGGCACAGGGAGCGAAGGCACAGGGGGCGGCACAAGAAGCGGCCCTGGAGTTCTGCGACCCGAGTCTGTCCATCCGACGGGCGGGCAAGGGGGTGCGCGTGTACCGGCTGCCCCTCACGCAGGGCGATGTCGTGGAGCGAGGGGGCCTGCGGATCACGGGTATCGGCCGCACGCTCGCGGATCTGCTGCGAGCCGGGCCTAGGGACGACGCGCTCGTCGCCGTGGAGTCGGCCCTGACCTGGCGCAGGGTCGACGGAATCCGCCGCGCACCGCTCACGACTCGCGACGCGATCGCAGCCGCGCTGGAAGCTCCTCTGCTCGGGGCGGCCAGGGCCCGCCGCCGGCTGAAGCTCGCCGACCCGTACGCCGGCTCACCCGCAGAGACAATCGCACGTCTGCGCATGCACGACGCCGGCCTCCGTCCAGAGCCCCAGGCCGAACTCCTCACCCTCGGCGGCCGCCGTTGCCTCCTGGACTTCCTCTTCCGGGCCGAAGGGCTGGCCGTCGAGATCGAGGGGTACGCCTACCACGGCAGCCGCGCGTCCCACCACCGGGACATCGCCCGCTACAACCAGGTCCTCCAGTGCCCGGAGGTCCGCCTCCTCCTCCGGTACACCGCGGCGGACGTCTTCGGACGCCCCGCCCAGATCGTCCAGGAGATCCAGACCGCCCTCACCAAGCTCGGCCCACACCCGAAGATCCCCTCGACCCCCGGCCCAGGAAGCGCGGAAGCGTAGCCGCCCCTTCCCCACCACTCCCACCCCCAGGTCACCGCCCCCGCAACTCCCCCTTCACCACCTTCCCACTCGCGTTCCGAGGCAGCTCCCCCACGAACTCCACCCCCCGCGGCACCTTGTAGTTCGCCATCTCGCGGCGAGACCAGGCGATCAGGTCGTCCCCCGTCACCACGGCCCCGGGACGCCGCACGACATACGCCTTGCCGACCTCGCCCAGCCGGCCGTCCGGGACGCCGATCACCGCCACGTCGGCGACATCCGGGTGGAGGCCGAGGAGCTGTTCGATCTCGGCGGGGTAGGCGTTGAAGCCGCCCACTATGAACATGTCCTTGAGCCGGTCGGTGATGCGGAGGTTGCCCTCGGCGTCGATGACCCCGACGTCGCCCGTGCGCAGCCAGCCGTCCGCGTCCAGTACGGCGGCCGTGGCCGTCGGATCCTCGAAGTAGCCCTGCATGACGTTGAAGCCGCGGACGAGGACCTCGCCGGGGGTGCCCGGCGCGAGGGGCTCCCCCTTCGGGCCCACCACCCGTACCTGCGTGTCCGGGATCGCCCGCCCGGAGGTCGAGGCGATCACGGGCGGGGCGTCTCCGCGGCGGCACATCGTGACGATTCCGCTGGCCTCCGAAAGCCCGTACGCCGTCAGGACCGTGTCGATCTTCAGCTCCGACTTCAGGCGTTCGACGAGGCGGAGGGGGACCACGGCGGCGCCGGTCACGACCAGGCGCAGCGCCGAGAGGTCGTGGGCGTCCCGGGAGGGGTGGTCCAGCAGGGACTGGTGGAGAGTCGGCGGGCCGGGGAGGACCGAGATGCGTTCCGAGGCCACGTTCGCGAGGACCGTGTCCACGTTGAACACCGGTTGCGGGATCATCGTCGCGCCACGCATCAGGCAGGCCACGATGCCCGCCTTGTAGCCGAAGGTGTGGAAGAAGGGGTTCACGATCAGGTAGCGGTCGCCTTCGCGCAGGCCCGCCAGTTCGCTCCAGATCGCATAGCCGCGGAGTGTTTGCGCGTGGGTGATGACCGCGCCTTTCGGGCGGCCGGTCGTGCCGGAGGTGAAGACGATGTCGGAGGGGGAGGATCCGGAGAGGCCGGCTTCCCGTTCGCGTACCTCCGCCGCGCCCACGCCTTCCCCGGCCGCCAGGAAGTCCTTCCAGGTACGGAAGTCGGCGGGGGCGTCATCCGAGAGCACGACCACCTGTTCCAGGTGCGGGAGGCCGGGGAGCGGACCCGCGCCGTCTCCCTCCCCCGCGGCCCGCCGCAGCGACGCCACGTACGACGTGCCCAGGAACGTGCCCGTCACGAAGAGCAGGCGGGCCCGGCTGCGGGCCAGTACGTACGCCGCCTCCGTCCCCTTGAAGCGCGTGTTCAGCGGGACCAGGACGGCCCCCGCCGACACCGCGCCGAGCGCGGAGACGATCCAGTCGAGGGTGTTCGGGGCCCAGATGGCGACCCGGTCGCCCGGCCGGACCCCGCTCGCGAGACTGGCCGCCGACGCGCGTTCGACGCGGGCGCCCAACTCCTCGAACGAGATACGGGTACGGCCGTCGGCCACCGCCTCCCGGTCCGCGAAGCGTGCCGCCGCCGACCGGACCAGTCCCGGGATGCTGCCCCACTCCAGGTCTCCGCGCATCTCACGCCTCCCCGCACCCGAAACGCAACTGCTGACTGACCGTCAGATTAGCTGTAGCCTGACGCCCTGTCAGCTGTTGGGACTCCGTGCGGAGGTGTGCGCACATGGCAAGGACCGCAAAAAGGGCCACTCCCAGGACCGCCCCAAGGACCATGCCGGGGATCAAGGACGCCACCGCCATCGTCGGGATCGGGCAGACCCCCTTCGCCCGCCAACTCCCCGAGTCCGAGAAGGCCTTGGCCTGTCGTGCGGTCCTCGCCGCCCTCGACGACGCCGGGATCGAGCCCGCCGAGGTCGACGCGCTCGCCTCCTACACCATGGAGGAGACGGACGAGGTGGAGGTCGCGAAGGCCGTCGGGTTCGGTGACCTCACCTTCTTCAGCAAGGTGGGCTACGGGGGCGGGGGTTCGTGCGCCACCGTCGCGCATCTCACCGCCGCCATCGCCACCGGACAGGCCACGGTCGGTGTCGCCTGGCGGTCACGGAAGCGGGGCAGCGGGCCCCGGCCCTGGAAGAACACGGCCGTCCAACTCCCCACCCCCGCCCAGTGGACCCGCCCCTTCGGACTCCTCAGACCCGCCGACGAGATCGGCATGCTGGCGCGCCGCTACATGCACGAGTACGGCGCGACCCGCGACCACCTCTTCAACGTCGCCCTCGCCTGCCGCAACCGCGCCAACCAGAACCCGGCCGCGATCATGTACGAGCGCCCCCTCACCCGCGAGATGTACATGACCTCCCGCTGGATCAGCGAACCCCTCTGCCTCTTCGACAACTGCCTTGAGACGGATGGCGCGTTGGCGTGTGTCGTCGTCTCCGCCGAGCGGGCCAGGGACTGCCGACGCAAGCCCGTGTACGTCCACTCCGCCGCCCAGGGCCTGCCCTCCCAGCACCACGGGATGGTCAACTACTGGAACGACGACCCGCTCACCGGCCCCGCCTGGACCGCCGCCCGACACCTTTGGAAACACGCCGACTTCACACCCGAGGACGTGGACGTCGCGCAGATCTACGACGCGTTCACGCCTCTCATACCGCTCTCCCTCGAGGGATACGGCTTCTGCGGGAAGGGCGAGGGCGCGGGGTTCACGGAGGGCGGTGCGCTGGAGATCGGCGGGCGGCTGCCCATGAACACGGGGGGAGGCGGGCTCTCCGAGGCGTACGTGCACGGCTTCAACCTCATCAACGAAGGGGTGAAGCAGTTGCGGGGCACGAGTACCGCCCAGGTGCCGGGCGCCGCCACCTGCCTGGTCACGGCCGGCGAAGGCGTCCCGACTTCCGCCCTTCTCCTGAGGAGTTGACCATGAGCGACGACGACCACGCCGCCCTCCTCTCCCCTGTCCCCGACGACGACGGCGCCCCCTTCTGGCAGTACGCCGCCCGCGGCGAACTCCGAATCCAGGCCTGCGCCGACTGCGGCGAACTCCGCTTCCCGCCCCGTCCCTGCTGCCCGCACTGCCACTCCTTCGCGAGCGAGTGGCGGAGGATGAGCGGGCGGGGGCGCGTCTGGTCGTACGTCGTCCCGCATCCGCCGCTCCTTCCCGCGTACGCGGCTCAGGCCCCGTACAACGCGATCGTGGTCGAACTCGCGGAGGCTCCGCGGATCCGGCTCGTGGGGAATCTGGTGAGCGGGCCCGGCGCGCCGCTCAACTCCGCCCCGGTGGAGCGGATTCGGATCGGGGCGCGGGTGCAGGTGGTCTTCGCTGAGACGGACGGGGTGTGCGTGCCGCGCTGGATACTGGATCGGCCATGAGCGGAAACGGCCTGCGCGTCACCACCGACAAGGACACCGGGGTCGCCGTCCTCACCCTCGACCGGCCCGACAAGCTCAACGCCATCGACGTCGAGACGGCCTCGGAACTCGCCTCGGCGTGGCGGGAGTTCCGGTACGACGACTCCGTACGAGCCCTCGTCGTCACCGGGGCGGGCGAGCGGGCGTTCTGTACCGGGATCGACCGGGGCGTCGACGTTCCGCAGCCCAACTCCCCCTACATGGTGGACGATCCGCTCCTCGCCATCGGGCCGAAGGCGAACGACCTGTGGAAGCCGGTCATCGCCGCCGTGAACGGCATGGCCTGCGGGGGTGCCTTCTACCTGCTGGGGGAATCGGAGTTCGTCGTCGCGGACGAGGCGGCGACCTTCTTCGATCCGCACACCACGTACGGGATGGTCAGCGCGTACGAGTCCATCTACATGGCGCAGCGGATGCCGTTCGGGGAGGTGGCGCGGATGGCGTTGATGGGGACGGCGGAGCGGATTTCGGCGCGGCGGGCGTATGAGGTGGGGCTGGTGTCCGAACTCACCGCGCCCGGCGGGGCGTTGGCTGCGGCCGTGTCCTGTGCCGCGGTCATCGCCTCGTATCCGACGGAGGCCGTCCAGGGCACCGTGCGTGCGCTGTGGTCGGCGAAGGAGGCGGCGCGTACCCAGGCACTCGCCCACGCGCCGCATCTCGTCTCCCTCGGCAACCTGCCGAGCGAGCGGCAGGCGGGGCTGTTCAGCGCCCGGCGCTCGGCGTTCAGGACCCGTTGACGTCAGGGGGCGGCGGTGGGGTGTTTTTCGCCCCCTCCGCCCCTACCCGTCCCTTGTCCCTGGGGGCTGCCGCCCCCAGACCCCCGCTGTCGGCCTGAACGACCTCGTCCTCAAACGCCGGACGGGCTGAAACGGGGCGTAGCCCCGGAAGTACGGGACGGGAAGGGGCGGAGGGGGCGAACAACCCCTCACACCGTCCGGGCCGTCCCCGTCCCCTTCTCCGCGTCGAGCGCGTACACGCACCGGTCCTTGCTGCAGGCGTACACGACGCCGTCCTTGACCACCGGGGCTCCGGTGATCTCACCGCCGGTGGCGAGTTTCCACCGCAGCCGCCCGTCGTCCGCCTTCAGCGTGTACAGGAGATGGTCGGTGGAACCGAAGTGGATGCGGCCCTCGGCGACAGCTGGGGCGCCGACCAGGTCGCCGCCCGCCTGGAAGCGCCACTTGGGGGTGCCGGTGACGGCGTCCAGGGTGTAGAGGCCCTTGCCGCTGCCGACGTGGATGTGGCCGGCGGCGACGAGGACCGGTTCGATCGAGGATCGGGACTCGGTCGCGATGCGCCACCGGTCACGGCCGTCGGTGGCGTCGAGGGCGTACACGGTGCCGAGGTAGTCGGCGAGGTAGACGCCACCGCCGGTGACGGCGGGACCCGGCACGAAGGCCGGCGGGCAGAGGAAGACCGCCGGGGCCTCGAAGTGCCAGCGGACATGCCCGTTCGCCGTGTCGATGGCGAGAACACGGGTGCCCGCGGAGACGTACACGTACCCGTCGGGCGCCGAAGTGATCCGCACCGGCACACCGCCGCAGGAGGCCGCGTCACCGATCGGGTAGGACCAGCGCTCCTCGCCGGTACGGGCCTCCAGGGCACGCAGCCGGGCGTCCTGCCAGACGTACACGGTGCCGTCGTGGACGGCGGGCCCGGCCTCCGGGGACTCGAAGTCGGTCTGGGCGCCGGAGATCTGCCACAGCTTGTGGCCGTTGGCGGCCTCCCAGGCCTGTACGCCGCCGCCGCGCGTGCCGGTGACGACGGTGCCCCGGTCGGCCTTGAGGGAGTACACCCAGGCGTCCGTCGACAGACGCCACAGGTCACCGCCCTCCCGGGCGTCCAGCGCGAAGAGCGTGGGACCGTCGGAGGCGTGGATACGGCCGTCCGCCACCGACATGGACCAGGCCACGTCGCGCGTCTTGAAGCGGCGCCGGCCGGTCGCGACGTCCAGGGCGTGCACCTCGAAGGAGGTGACGTAGACCAGGTCGTCGGCGACCGAGGGCGTACCCCAGACGTCGTTCGACATACGGAAGCGCCACGGCCGCCAGCCGGACGGGGAGTCCGGCGCGGGGGGCGCGACGACGGGCGCGGGGTCGGCGCCGTTCACGCCGGGGCGCGGCCGGGACCAGGACGCGGCGAGGCCCGCCTCCGGAGGGGGTGCCTTGACGGCGGCGGCGCGGGCATCGACAACGCGCGGACCTGGGCCGATGGGCACCTGGCCACCCGCGAGGCGCACGGGGCCGGTGTCGGGCGCCCCGACGGGCAGGGGGGCGTGCGCGGGCGGGGGCGGCACACGCCCGCCGCCACTGCGGCCTGCCGACGGCGCGGGCTTCGCGGGCGGCCGGCCCCCGCGGCGCGCCTCGATCAGGCTCACCGCACGCTCGGGCAGCCACGCCGACGCCGTACCGCTGTCGTCGGATCCGGAGCCGAAGAGGTGGGGTGCCAGCTGGGCCTGGAGGTCGGCGGGGTTGGGGCGGCCCGTGGCCTCCATCTGCATACAGGACTCGATGAGCGGGCGCAGTTCCGCAGGCAGGCCTTCGAGGTCCGGGCCCTCCCTGAGCAGCATGAAGACCGTCTCGACGGGGTTCGCGCCGTGGAAGGGGGCGTGGCCGGTGGCGGCGAAGACGAGCATCGAACCGAGCGAGAAGACGTCACTCGCGCCGGTCACGCTGCGCGAGTCCTTCGCCTGCTCGGGCGACATGTACGCGGGCGTGCCGACGGCGACGTTCGTCATGGTCAGACGAGTGTTTGAGACACCGGAGGCGATGCCGAAGTCGATCACTCGCGGGCCGTCCTCGACGACGAGGACGTTCGAGGGCTTCAGGTCGCGGTGGACGAGGCCCGCGCCGTGGATGGACTGCAGCGCCTCCGCGACACCGGCCGCCAGCCAGCGCACCGCCTGGGCCGGCATCGGCCCGCACTCATTCACCATTTCTTCCAGCGAGGGCGCGGGCACGTACGCGGTGGCCAGCCACGGCACGGCCGCGCGCGCGTCGGCGTCGACCACGGCCGCCGTGTAGAAGCCGGACACAGCCCGGGCCGCCTCGACCTCGCGCGAGAAACGGACCCGGAACAACTGGTCCTCGGCGAGCTCCGTCCTGACCGTCTTGATTGCCACGCGCCGGCCGGAAGCCGAGCGCGCGAGATAGACCAGCCCCATGCCGCCGGCACCCAGCCGCCCCAGCACCTCGAACGGCCCGATCCGACGCGGATCGTGCTGCGTCAGCTGATCCACCACTTGCCTGCCACCTCCCCGTACGAGCCACGTCATCCACGTATGAACGCGGCCCCGTGCAGCGTCTCACCACCGCACCGCCATGGCGGCACGCACCCCGATTCTTCCTGTCCGAGCCGATGGTTGCGAACCCGGGGGCGGATCGGGGTGTCTTGGGGCAAAATGGCCGCACTTTCGAGCACGGCCGGGACACCACCCCCGTATACGGCTCGGACGAGGCCTTTTGCGGCCGAGACGCCAGGTCTATTACAAGTTCGCCGCCCTACCTACCGGCTGGGGCCGCTGAAGTACGGCGCCTGCCATCCAGGACCGCCTATCGTCTAGGACCGCTGAAGTAGGGCGAACGACGCCCCCTGGTTGTCCGTGACCACCGCCACCCGCCCGTACGACGTGTCGAAGGGCGGCGCCTGGACGCGGCCGCCGAGCCGGTTCACCGTCCCGAGTACGGCGTCACAGTCCTCGACGCCGAAGTGGACGAGGAAGTGGGGCGGCATCTCGGCCGGGAAGACGTCGGCCACGGGGGCCCTGCCGAAATCAGGGGAGGCATCGGGGCCGAAGAGCGCATCCAGGAAGACGGTGCCGTAGAACTGGTCGACCGTCGCCATGTCCCGGGCGTACAGCTCGGCCCAGCAGAAGGTGCCGGGCTCGTAGCGCTTGCCGAAGCCGGGGTGGGTGCCGGCCTGCCAGAGGCCGAAGACGGCGCCCTCCGGGTCGGCCGCGAGGGCCCTCGTGCCGAAGTCGCCCACCGGCGTCGGCGCGGTGATCAGCTGGCCGCCCTCCGCCCCGATCCGGTCGGCGAGCGCGGTGGCATCCGGCGTCGCGAAGTACACGGTCCAGACGGTGGGCATCCGGCCGTCCCGCTTGGGCACGAGGGCGGCGACGGGCTCGCCGTGAAGGTGCGCCCGCACGGCCCCTCGCGCCGGAGCCCCGGGTTCGTCCGGGTGGTGCCCCTCCTCGAAGGTCCACCCGAAGAGCTCACCGTAGAAGCGCTTGCCGGCCGCGACATCGGCGAGCTGCGCGTCGACCCAGCAGGGGACGCCTTCGGAGAAAGCGGCGGGGCTCTCGGGCAAGGGGGCGGATTCGGCCATGCGGCCAAGCTAACGGGCCTTCACGCATCCCGCAGAGCATGCGCATCCCTTTGTGCACGGGCACACGCACCCCCGCGTGAACAGGCACCCGCACCCTGTGTGCACAGGCACACGCACCCCTGTGATGAGCAGCCGCACCCCATTTGCAGTCGGCCGAATCGCGCTCCGATCACCCCTCGGTAAGCTGACGGCATGACAGGACAAGTGCGTACCGTCGACGGCCGCGTGGCCGGGCGGCGTGGGCAGGCGACCCGGCAGAAGCTGCTCGACTGCCTCAGCGAGATGCTCAGCTCCTCCCCTTACCGGGACGTCAAAGTCATTGATGTCGCCCGGAAGGCGGGCACTTCACCCGCGACCTTCTACCAGTACTTCCCGGACGTCGAAGGCGCCGTCCTGGAGATCGCCGAGCAAATGGCCACGGAGGGCGCCGGGTTGACCCAGTTGCTCGACGGGCGTTCCTGGGTCGGCAAGGCAGGCTGGCAGACCTCACAGGAACTCGTCGACGGTTTCCTGGAGTTCTGGCGGCGGAACGACGCGATCCTCAGGGTCGTCGATCTCGGTGCCGCCGAGGGCGACAAACGGTTCTACAAGATCCGTATGAAGATCCTCAACTCCGTGAACAACTCCCTTACGGACACGGTCACCGATCTCCAGTCCAAGGGCAAGGTCGACAAGGACGTGAACCCGGCGGCGATGGCCGGTTCCCTCGTCGCCCTGCTCGCGGCGGTGGCCTCGCACCAGAGGGGCTTCCAGTCGTGGGGCGTCAAGCAGGCTGAACTCAAGCCGAATCTGGCGCTGTTGGTGCACCTGGGCGTGACGGGGAAGAAGCCCACGAAGTAGCCATCCTTCGCGTCCCTTCCTGCCCCCACCCCTGCCCCTTCCCGTCCAGTGGTTCAACTCCTGTCATGCGGGCGGCAGTCCACCCATCCCTGTGGACTGCCGCCTGCTGCGCTGTGCGCGCGGCACAGCCCTTCCTTCTCCGCCTTCGGACGAGCTCAGCGCCGCACGATCCGGAACAGCCGGATCTCCCGGTCGATCCGCTCCTGATAAGTGACGTACGGCGGCCAGAACGCCACCACCGCCTTCCAGGCCGCGGCCCGCTCGTCCCCCTCCAGGAGATGAGCGGTTACGGCGATGTCCTCGCCCTTCCAGCTGATCCCGCCGTCCGGATGCGCGAGGAGATTGGCGGTCCAGGCAGGGTGATCCGGGCGGCCGAAGTTGGAGCCGATGAGGATCCAGCTGCCCGGACCGGCGGCACCCTCGCCCTCGGAAGCCTCGGGCATACAGGCCAACGGCGTACGCCGCTCCAGCCCGCTCCTGGCACCACGCACGGTGAGGATGACCCCCGGCAGCATCTGTGCACTGAGCAGCACCTTGCCGCGCGTCAGCCGGTGCACCACACGGTCCAGCGCGGGAATGAGGTGCGGCGCGACCCGCGCGAACGCCCGGGTCGAGGAGACCTTCTGCACCAGCCGGACCCCTGGAACCCGGCCGCCGACTCGGGCACTGGCACGGTCACTGGCACTGGGCATCACATGGCCACCTTTCCACGGCTGTCGCCGCCGTAATCGAACAAGTGCGCCACATCGGCGGCGTGCCCCCGTAGGCGATGCACCGGCCCGAAGAGCAGCTCGTCACCGGCCGACCGCTTGAAGTACAGATGGGCCTCGTGCTCCCAGGTGAACCCGATACCGCCGTGCAACTGGATCCCCTCGGACGCGGCGACCCGCAGGGCCTCCAGCGCCTGAGCGAGCGCGAGCCCGCCCACCCGCTCACCACCGGCACCGGCACCGGCACCGGCACCAGGGCTGGCACCGGCCGCCCAAGCCGCGTAATACGCCGCCGAGCGCGCCGCCTGCACCCCCACATACACATCCGCCAGCCGGTGCTTCACCGCCTGGAACGACCCGATCGCCCGCCCGAACTGCTCCCGCTGCCGCACGTACTCGACCGTCCGCTCCAGAGCCCGGTCGGCGGCGCCCACGGCCTCGGTGGCTAGTACGGCAGCAGCCACGTCCCCGACATCGGTGAGCGCTCCGGACACATCGGCGCCATCGTCCCCGAGCAACTCGGCTTCCACATCACGGAGTTCGATCCGTGCCTGGGGCCGCGTCTCATCGAGGGACGTCTGCCGGACCCGCACGAGCCCGTCGACAGCCCCGTCCCCTACTCGGGTCTCCCCCGCCCGTACGAGGAACAGCAGCGTCCGAGCCCGTACGAAGCCCCCTGTGTGCGCAGCCACCACAAGCAGCCCCGCACTATGTCCGTCGAGCACCTGTGCCGCCTGCCCATAGAGCCGCCACACACCATCGACCTGCCGAGCCTGTATGCCACCGGCACGGCCGCCGCCCGCCCAGTCGCCGCGGTTGTCGCCCACCAGTCCGAGCACCGTCGCAAGCCGCGCGCCCGGCACCGCTAGGGCGGCGGTCACCTCGCCGGAGGCAAGGCGCGGCAGCAATTCCGCGCGCTGGGCCTCGGTGCCCAGGGCCAGGATCAGCGGGGCCGCGAGGACGGCCGTGGACAGGAGCGGGGAAGGGGCGAGGGCGCGCCCCGACTCCTCGCAGGCGAGGGCGAGTTCGGTGACCGAGCAGCCGACACCGCCATACGCCTCGGGAAGGGCGAGCCCGGGCAGCCCGAGCTGCTGCGCGAGCGCGTCCCAGAGCGCGGCATCGTATCCGTCGGGGCTCCGCACGGCGGCCCGCACCTCTTCCGGCCCGCACCGCTTGACCAGCAACTCCCTCAGCGTGCGCCGGATCTCCTCCTGCTCGGCGGTGAAACGGGCGTCCATGGCAGCCTCCTCCCCGGATCTGACGGACCGTCATATTAGGCCCGCACCAGAGGAATGCACAGGCCTGCACCACGGAAATGGATGGACCCGCACCATGGGAACACCTGGCCCCGCACCACGGGAATGCACCGCCCCGCAGCGCGGGAACGCACAGGCCCGCGACACCCTCCCCCACCCACCATTACCTGATGTACCGTCAGATTCATGACGCCAGGAACTCCCACCAAGGCCAGGACTTCCGGTAAGCGCAGGGTGGCCGTCGTCGGCGTATCCCTCTCCGACTGCGGCCGCGTCGACGAGGCGACCCCGTACGCCTTGCACGCCCAGGCCGCCCGGCGTGCGCTGGCCGACTCGGGGCTCGGCCGTGAGGTGGTCGACGGTCTCGCGTCGGCGGGCCTCGGCACGCTGGCGCCCGTGGAGGTGGCGGAGTATCTGGGGCTGCGGCCCACCTGGGTCGACTCGACCTCCGTCGGCGGCTCCACCTGGGAGGTCATGGCGGCCCACGCGGCCGACGCGATCGCGGCGGGCCACGCGAACGCGGTCCTGCTGGTCTACGGCTCCACCGCCCGCGCCGACATCAAGGCAGGCCGCCGCACCAGCAACCTGTCCTTCGGCGCCCGGGGCCCCCTCCAGTTCGAGGTCCCGTACGGCCACACCCTCATCGCCAAGTACGCGATGGCCGCCCGGCGCCACATGCACGAGTACGGCACAACCCTGGAACAGCTCGCCTCGGTCGCCGTCCAGGCCCGCGCGAACGCGGCGGCGAACCCGGAGGCGATGTTCCGCGATCCGGTCACCGTCGACGACGTCCTGTCCGGCCCGATGATCGCGGACCCCTTCACCAAGCTGCACTGCTGCATCCGCTCCGACGGCGGCGCGGCGGTCCTGCTGGCCGCCGAGGAGTACGTACGGGACTGCCGTACCGCTCCCGTCTGGGTCCTCGGCACCGGCGAGCACGTCTCGCACACCGCCATGTCCGAGTGGGCGGACTTCACCGTCTCGCCGGCGGCGGTGAGCGGTCGCCTCGCCTTCTCCCGCGCCGGGGTCCGCCCGGACGAGATCGACCTGGCCGAGATCTACGACGCCTTCACCTACATGACGCTCGTGACACTGGAGGACCTCGGCTTCTGCGAGAAGGGGGAGGGAGGTCCGTTCGTGGACGCCGCGAAGGGCCGGCTGCTGGTGGGCGGGGAACTGCCCGTCAACACGGACGGCGGCGGTCTTTCGGCCCAACACCCGGGGATGCGGGGGCTGTTCCTACTGGTGGAAGCCGTACGGCAGTTGCGCGGAGAGGCCGGGGAACGCCAGGTGAGAAAAACCGGCGGGCGCCTTCCGGAGCTGGCGGTGGCCTCGGGTACGGGCGGGTGGTTCTGCTCCTCAGGGACGGTGGTGCTGGGGCGGGGGTGAGCCGCGACCGATGCCTCGAACCCTCAACACCATCTACCTGTACGGCACTTCACTCGCGTGTCGGACAGTCCGCGGGGTACCAGAGAGACCCGTAGAGAAGCGGTGAAGCGAGTGGAGAGGGGCCGATTCATGGCATGGCGGGGACCACTCACCCAAACTGTGGTTCCGTCTGGTCCTGTCCGTCCTCTGCGGCGCGGCTCCAGCACCGACGACTGCGACACATGGGTGAGGCCCTGAACAACTCAACCCACCGACAGGGCAAAGAAGTTCGGCGCTGACCGGTTCTGACGTACCGCCCTGACCGGCGTCGGTATCTTCGCCGGCGCCGGTGTCCGGTTCCGGCGGCCCGCGAAGACGAACAGGCGCAGCACCAGGAAGCGTCCGATTCCGGCGAGCCCGGAGGCGCTGAGGTAGACGGCCTGTTCGGTCAGCGTCCCGGGCGACGACTGCGCGAGATGCAGGGCGAACATCGCGACGGAAGTCACCGCGTACGCGCCCACGGCCGATCCCGCCGACTGCCAGTGCTGGCGCCATCCGGCACGCTGCCCGGCCCCGAAGGTGAAGCGTGCGTGCAACTCCGTGCACAGGACGGTGGAGGCGACGGTGATCAGCGCGTTCGCCACAGCCCAGGGCAGCGTCCCGGCGAGCATCGCCACGGCGGCACTGGAGAGGAGCCCGACACCGCCGCCGCACAGGACGAACCGGGCGAAGGAGGCGAGTGGGCCAGGGGTCGCAGGGGTCTCCGGGGCCGCCGGGATCGCCGGGACAGCCAGAGGCGCCGGGGTTACGGGGGTCACTGGGGTCACTGGGGTCACTGGGGTCACCCGGATCGGGCGTACCCCGTCCGTGCCGGGCTCCGTCGGCTCGGAACCCCGCGCCGCGAACGCCGTCTCCGGCTGCGACAAGAGCAGCGAATTCATGGGAGGGGTTTCCTTCCGGGCGGGGCCGTGAACCTCTGGGATCAACTGGGTTCAACGATGTCGTCGCCCGCGCCTCAGCACGAGGAGGTGCACTACCCAACTGGGGGTACGGCTAGCCCCACCATGGGCCGGGTGCCCACGGGGGTGTCGGCCCCGCCCGCGGGTGTGTCGGTCGCCCGGAATGCGGAGCGGTACCGGGCACGCTGACGCAGACAACCAGTGTTCGCAGCCTGCCCGCAGCATGGAGGAGACCGACATGGCCCTGACTCGCCAAGAGCGCGAAGCCTTTCTCGCCGAGCCGCACGTCGCCGCGATCGCGATCGACGCGGGGGCGGGAAGGGCCCCGCTCACCGTGCCGATCTGGTACCAGTACGAGCCCGGCGGCATCGTATGGATCATGACGGGGCAAAACTCCCGTAAGAACAGCCTGATCAGCGCGGCGGGCCGGTTCACGCTGATGGTCGACCGGCTCGAACCCACCATCCGGTACGTGTCGGTCGAGGGACCGGTGCTCGACAGCACTCCCGCCACCCGCGAACAGCTCCAGGAGATCTCGGCCCGCTACCTCCCGGCCGAAAAGGTCGACGCCTACGTCGACTTCGCATGGAAGGAACACGGCGCCAACGTGATCGTCCGCATGCAGCCCGAACACTGGGTCTCGTCCGACCTCGGCTCGGTGTGAGGCGAGTTGGGCGTGGGGCAGGTCGGGCCCGAAACGGGGTCGGGCGTAAAGCCAGTCAGTCGTAAACCCAGTCAGTCGTAAGGCCCGTTCGGTGGGAGGCGGGCTCGGTGTGAGGCGGGTCAGGCGGGCTCGGTGTGAGGCGGGTCAGGCGGGTTCGGCGTGAGTCGGGTGAGGCGGGTTCGGCGTGAGTCGGGTGAGGCGGGTTCGGCGCGAGGCGGGTCCCGCGTGACAATCGGGGTATGAGCGCCGACCATGCCGACCCGTCCGCCGAGTTCGTTCGTCTGCTCCGGTCCCAACGGGTCTGGGACACCGAGCTGCCCCCCTTCGATCCGGGGGCGGCGCCCGACGAGCCACTGCCGCTGTTCGAGCGGTGGTTCGCGGAGGCGGTGGCGGCGGGACAGACCGAGCCGCACACCGTGTCCCTCGCCACGGCGGACGAGGACGGACTGCCGGACGTCCGTACGGTGATGCTGCACGGGGCGGACGCGGACGGCTGGTCCTTCGCGTCGCACGCGACGAGCCGCAAGGGGCGGCAACTGGCCGCCCGCCCGTACGCCGCCCTCGGCTTCTACTGGCCCGCGCAGGGCCGCCAGATCCGCCTCCGCGGCCCCGTCACCGTCGCCCCTCCCGCGGCAAGCCAGGCGGACCTGCACGCGCGCTCCACCGGCGCACTGGCCGCCGCCCTCGTCGGCCACCAGAGCGAAATCCTGCCGTCGCAAAAGGAGTTGGAGCGAGCGTCCGACGCGGCCTGGTCTCAGGCCCAGCGCGAGCCCGCCACCCCGGCCCCCACCTGGACCCTCTACCACCTCCGCCCGAACGAGGCGGAGTTCTTCCAGGGAGACGCCCACAGACGCCACGTACGCCTCAACTACCGTCGTGCGGAAGCTGGTTGGCTCAAGGAACTGCTGTGGCCGTGAGGTCGGGGTCGTGACGTCGGGGCCGTGAGGTCGAGGGTCATTACGGGGCGGTCGGCTCCGGATCCGTGGCCACCCGCCCGTGCAAGTGCACATCCCGGAACGTGTCGTGCCGCCCCGCCTCGAACATCGCGCCCCGCAGCGTCCCCTCGTACGGGAATCCGCAGCGCTCGGCGATGCGGCAGGACGCGTCGTGGCCCAGGGCGTGGCCCAGTTCCAGGCGGTGCAGGCCGAGGTCGGTGAAGGCGAAGCTGGTGGCGACGAGGAGGGCGCGGGTGGCGACCTGGCGGCCGCGGGCGTCGGGGAGGACCCAGTAGCCGACGCGGGCGCAGCGCATGACGTGGTCGATCTCGTTGACGCCGATGTGGCCGAACACCTCGCCGGTGTCCGCCTCCGTGACGCAGAAGGAGACACCGCTCGCGTCCACCGCGGCCTCGGCACGCGAGCGGAGCGACTCACGCGCGCCGTCGATGTCCCGGACGATCTTCAGCGGCGTGTTCCAGCGCTGGAACTCCGGGTCGGACAGCCCGCGCAGCCACGCCGATACGTCGACGTCGGACTCGGCGTTCCAGGGGCGCAGCCGCAGACCGTGCCCGCGCCGCTCGGGGAAGGGTTGGATGGCGTACTGCTCGTGGACTTCGGCCATCCACCCATTGAAACTCCTCAGCGCGTACGGCTCCCACTCGGGGCCGGGTCACCGAGCAGCAGGGCGTCGACCTGCGAGCCGCCGTCCGCGCGCGTACGACTGTCCGCGCCCGTACGACTCACCCCCAAGGCCGGAACACCGGCACCCACACGTCCCCCGCGCCCCCCACGTCCCGGAACGTCACCCCAAGGCCCATCCCGACCCGCAGCGCCCCCTCCGCGCACTCCACGACCTCGGTCATCATCCGCGGCCCCTCCGCGAGGTCGACGACGGCGGCGACGTACGGGACGCGCTCGCCGAACGGCGGGAGATCGTTGCGGTGGACGACGGACCAGGTGTAGAGCGTGGCGCGGCCGCTCGCCTGCTCCCACCGCACGTCCTCGCTCCAGCAGTGCGGGCAGAACTCCCGGGGGTAGTGGTGGACCCGCCCGCACCCCCCGCAGCGACGCACCAGCAGCCGGCCCTCCCGCGCCGCGTCCCAGTACGGCCGCGTGAAAGCGTCCACCTCGGGCAGATCGAAGCGCGCGCCGCTCATCGGGACCCTCCGCCAGTCACGAGGACTCCCCGGCCCCCGGCGCTCATGAGAACAGCCCGATCGCGTCGTCCAACGACCACGTCTGCCACGACATCCCGAACAGAGCGACGACCGAGATCAGCGCCATCATCGAGTTCTGACCCTGCTCGGCCCAGTCGTGGATCATGAGGACGAGGTAGAGAAGGTTGAGGAGCAGCCCTCCGACCAGGGCGATCGGCGTCAGGAAGCCGAGGATCAGCCCGAGGCCCAGTGCGAGCTCCGCGTACGCGACCACATACGCCATCGTCCGCGGGCGCGGCGCGACGACCGTGTCGAAGCCGCTTCGGACCGCGTTCCACCGGTGCTTCGCCGCGATGTCCGCCGCCCACGCGATCCCGCTCCCCCGCTCGAACCACGCCTTCTTGTCCTTGTGCCGCCAGCTCTCCAGCCACCACAGCCCGAGCCCGATACGGAGCACGGCCAGCCATTCCGCCCCGCTGAGCCAGATCGTGTCCATGGGCGACCCCACTCCCTCGGTTTCTGACGGTACGTCAGTTTCACCGCACGGAAGCGGACACGCAAGAGGCGTACACCACCGCCGCACGCTCCCGGCACCCAAGCCCCTCTCCACCGAGGGCCCCAGCGCGGCCCCTCCCCCGAACAGCCCGGCGCGAGCCCTCCACCGAGCCCCACCGCACCCGCCCCCTCCACGCGCCCAGCACAACCAAGTGACCTACGCCACGAGCCCCACCCACCCCTCCTACAGCCGTGATCAGTTCGCAACCGATTCCGGGCTTGACCGAGACCTAACAAGTGACCACGTGATTACGCTCACGAACATGGCCGACTCCTCTGCTTCCTCGACACCGCACCCGGTGCCGTCCCACGAAGACCGCCCCGTGTACGTGATCGGCGGCGGCCCCGGCGGACTCGCCGCTGCGTACGCGCTGCGTGCGCAGGGCGTACGCGCCGTCGTGCTGGAGAAGTCCGAGCGCGTCGCGGCGTCCTGGCGGCGCCACTACGACCGGCTGCACCTGCACACCACACGGCGACTGTCGTCGCTCCCCGGTCTGCCCATACCGCGCGCGTTCGGGCGGTGGGTGTCACGAGACAACGTCGTGCGCTACCTGGAGAAGTACGCCGAGCACCACCAGCTGGAGATCGTGACGGGCGTCGAGGTCTCGCGCGTCGAACCCGCCCCGGGCGGCGACGGCTGGCTGCTGCACGCCACCGGCGGGCGGGAGTTGACCGGCAGCGCGGTGGTCATCGCCACCGGCTACAACCACACGCCCCACGTCCCCGACTGGCCAGGCCGCGACAGCTACACCGGCGAACTCCTGCACGCCGGCGACTACCGCAACCCCGCCCCCTTCACCGGCCGCGATGTCCTCGTCGTCGGCGTCGGCAACACGGGCGCCGAGATCGCCGTGGACCTGATCGAGGGCGGCGCCGCGCGCGTCCGTCTCTCCGTCCGGACCGCCCCGCACATCGTGCGCCGTTCCACGGCCGGCTGGGCCGCCCAGTTCACGGGCATCGTCGTACGTCGGCTGCCGGTCGGCCTCGTCGACCGCCTCGCCGGGCCGATGGCCAGGCTGAGCGTCCCCGACCTCTCCGCCCAGGGGCTGCCCCGCCCCGACACCGGCCTCTACTCACGTGTCAACGAAGGCTCCATCCCCGTCCAGGACGTGGGTCTCATCGACGCCGTCCGCAAGGGCCGGGTCGAGATCGTGGCCGCGGTGGACGGTTTCGAGGACGGCAAGGTCGTCCTCGCCGACGGCGGCCGGATCGGCCCGGACATCGTGATCGCCGCGACCGGCTACCAGCGCGCCCTGGAGGGTCTCGTCGGCCACCTCGGCGTACTCGACGAGCGCGGCCGCCCGGCCGTACACGGCGCCCGCACCCCGAGGAACGCCCCCGGCCTCTATTTCAGTGGCTTCACCAACCCCATCAGCGGCATGTTCCGCGAACTGTCGATCGACGCGGAGAAGATCGCGAAGGTCATCGCCCGCCACTCCACGACGCGGAAACCGTCTTCAGGGCCTGTTTCCTGAACTCCGAGGTGCGCGAGCGCATCCTGGCCGCGGGGGATGCGCTGGACAGGCCATGGGACGGAATCAGCGGAGTCGGAGTCGGCTGAGGTGCGGGCGCTGCGCTTCGCCACCGCCACCGCCACCGCCGCAGCCGCAGCCGCAGCCATGGTCCGGCAGCTGCTCACCGACGCCGTCCTGCCCGGCGAACTGCTGCCCGCCGACCGGCCCGCGCCGACCCTGCGTGCCACGTACACGGGCTACCGGAGCGAACTGACCGAAGCGGTGCGGACCGGCCACGGGAACACGGGGGCGGGTCCATGTGCTTGAGGATCATGTGGGGAGCGATGAAGGGAAGTCACAGTGGATCTTGAACTGACTGGTCGGCGTGCGGTTATCACTGGCGGGAGCCGAGGGATCGGTCTGGCGATCGGACGGGCATTGGCAGCCGAGGGGGCCGATGTGGCACTTGTCGCGCGAGACAAGGACGCTCTCACGAGGGCTGCCGAGCAGCTCGCCGCGGAGAGCGGCCGCCGAGTGATCGGTGTACCTGCCGACACCGGGGACGACCAGTCCGTGGCCGCGATGGCCGAGGAGGTCGTCCGGCAGCTCGGAGGCGTCGACATTCTCGTCAATGCCGCAGCCACCCCCAACACCGGTGGTTTCTCCGAGGACGCGTTGGAAGGCGAGATCAACGTCAAGGTCCAGGGATATCTACGCACGGCACGTGCCTTTGCGCCGCTCATGACCGCTCAGGGCTGGGGCCGCATCATCAACATCGCCGGCCTTGCCGCACGCCAGACGGGTTCGGTGGTCGGATCCGTACGCAACGTCGCAGTGGCCGCACTGAGCAAGAACCTCGCGGACGAACTCGGCCCTCAAGGCGTGAACGTCCTGGTCGTACACCCTGGCGCGACGCGTACCGAGCAGACCACGCAGGTGCTCGCCGCTACGGCCGACGCACGAGGCACCAGCGTGCAGGAGGTGGAGCGGGCGATGGCGTCGACGGTGTCGATCGGCCGTCTGGTGACCGCGCAGGAGGTCGCGGCTGTGGTCACCTTCCTCGCCAGCCCGAAAAGCGTCGCGCTGAACGGCGATCCGATCGTCGCGAGCGGCGGTACCCGAGGCCCCATCTACTACTGAGGCGCCGTCGGCGCGGACGACCTACTACTGAGGCCGTCGGCACGGACGACGACACCCACGCCGTGCGTCCGCGTCGCTGAGGATCGCGATGTCCGGGTCCCCGGCCTGCCACCGGCCGGGATGAACTGCGAGGCCGTCTTCACGCGGCCGTGAACCGTGGACGTCACAGAACAAGCGGTCGTGCCGGTTCGCGCCGCACGGCCGATGAACGCCGAGAACGCCGAGGCGTCAGGAGCTCATCATCTCGCGCACCAGGGGTGCCACCTTCGTGCCGTACAGCTCGATGTTGGTCAGGAGCGTGCTGTGCGGCATGCCGGCCATCGCGTACTTGAGGTCGAAGCGGGTCGCGTCGAGTTCCTTGAGTGTCGCGGTGATCTTGCGGGCCACGGTTTCGGGCGATCCCACGTGCAGCGCGCCACCGGGGCCCACATCACGCATGAGGCTCTCGCGGGTGGGGGTACGGAAACCTCGCTGCTTGGCCACGCCGCGAATCACGGTTTCGAAGGCGGGCAGAAACTCCTCCACCGCCTGCTCGTCGGTGGCCGCGACATGGCCGGGCGCATGGACGCCGACGGGCCGCCGGGGCTGTCCGAACTTCTCCAGCGCCTGCTGGAACAGCTGGGAGAACGGTGCGAAGCGGGCTGTTTCGCCCCCGATGATCGCGAGCATCAGCGAGAAGCCGTACTTGGCGGTCCGGACGACCGACTGGGGGCTGCCGCCGACGCCGACCCAGGTCGGGATCGCTCCCGACTCGCTGTGCGGGTAGATGGAGAGGCCGTCGAGCGACGGGCGGGTGTTGCCCGACCAGGTGACCGGCTTCTCCTGGAGCAGTTCGGCGAACAGGTTGAGCTTCTCCTCGAACAGCTCCTCGTAGTCGTTCAGGTCATAGCCGAAGATCGGGAAGGACTCGGTGCTCGATCCCCTGCCGAGGATCACCTCGGCGCGACCGCCGGAGACGCCGTCGAGCGTGGCGTAGCGCTGGAAGACCCGGACGGGGTCGTCCGAGCTGATCACCGTCACCGCCGAACCGAGGCGGATGTGCGAGGTGCGGGCCGCGATGGCCGCGAGCACGACGTCGGCTGCCGAGAGCGGCTGCCTCTCGGTGTGGTGCTCGCCGATCGCGAAGTGGTCCAGGCCGACCTGGTCGGCGAGGACGCCTTCCTCGACCAGTCCGCGAATGGTCTCGCCGTGCGTCAGCGGTGTGCCCTCGGCGTCGTTCGTCACGTCGCCGAAGGTGTCGAGCCCGAGCGTGACGTCTTTGTCACCGGTTCGGTCGATCGAGTGGTCGGTCATGGTCGTGCTCCTCGGGTTCTCGCTCCGGCGCGCATCACCAGGTGTGTCGATAGGTGTGTCAGTAGGTGTGTCGCCAGGTGTGTCAGGTCGCGAAGTGCCGCAGCGCGCTGATGAGTTGGGTCAGGTCGGTGCCCTCGACGTGGTTGAGGATGTGGCGCCGGACGCTGGCCAGGTGGGCGGGCCACGCCTGTTCCAGCCGGGCGAGGCCCGCATCCGTGAGGACGGCGTTCCACCCTCGGGCGTCCTCGGCGCATCTGACCCGTTCGACCAGTCCCAGTTTCTCCAGGCGAGTGACGATGCGGGTCATCCCGCTCAGCGAGAGGCTGCCGATGGCGGCGAGCTCGCTCATGCGCATCAGCCGGTGCGGGGCCTCGGACAGGAACATCAGTGTCATGTACTCGGAGAGCTGCATGTGCTGCTCTCGCATCATGTCGGCGTCGACCACGCGAGGCAGGGCGATCATCACCCGGCTGAGCTCGCGCACGAGGGTTTCCTCGTCCGCACTCATGGGCTGCAGTGGCTGCTCGGAGGTCGACATAGCTCTCATCTTACTTGTTTGACGAATCAAGCGATATGCTTGACGGGGCAAGTATCCACCTCGGGTCACCCTTGGGCCACCCTCGGGTCACCCTCGGGTCACCCTCGGGTCATCTTCATCGGAGCGTTCGCCACACGACGGAGGGGTCGGGCGTAGCTCACGCGGGTACACCTGAGACTGCCGGTGGACGCCGGGCGCCCCGTCGAGAGCTGGGCGCGGGCGTCGAGAACCCGCAACCAAGCGCCCTCCACGCGTCTTTGCGTGCACGACGGTTCCTGACACGGCGTCAGTTAAGTAATCTGACTATGCGTCAGTTAATTGGCTGTCACACAGGAGCGGGCGGACCGATGCTTGGATCAACCCACGGCACCCTCACCACCGACTCCCGCCGGGCCCGGGTCATCGCCTGCGGCGAGCAACCCTCACCCGTCGTACACGGCCGGCCGGCCGAGGTCCACGACCTGGACGTCAGCGGCCGTCCTCTGTATGCGGGCGTACCCGATCTGGACCGTTTCTTCCGTCCCGAGTCCGTGGCCGTGATCGGCGCCTCGGACGCCGAGGGGCGGCCGAACACCGGCATCACGCGGCAGCTGATCGCCTGGGCCGAGCGGGTCGGCGCGCGGCTGCACCCGGTGCACCCCACCCGTCAGTCCGTCTTCGGCATACCGTGTCTCCCTTCCATCTCGGACCTGCCCGAGCAGGTCGACCTGGCCGTCCTCCTGGTCGGCGACCCCCTTCCCCTGATCGAAAAACTGGCCGAGGCCAAGGTGAAGTTCGCGGTCGCCTTCGCCTCCGGGTTCGCCGAGACCGGAGCCGAGGGAGCCCTCGCACAGGCCCGGCTCGCCACCGCCGTCTCCGGCTCGGGGCTGCGGCTGCTCGGGCCCAACACCAACCTCAACGCCTTCGAGAGGTTCCGCGACGACCTCGACGGTCCCGCGATCGCGCTCATCACACAGTCCGGGCATCAGGGACGGCCGGTGTTCGCGATGCAGGAGCTGGGCGTGCGGCTCTCCCACTGGGCACCCACCGGCAACGAAGCCGACCTGGAGACCGCCGACTTCATCTCCTACTTCTCCGAGCGGCCCGAGGTCGGTGCCATCGCCTGCTACGTCGAGGGACTGAAGGACGGCCGCTCCTTTCTGCTCGCCGCCGACCGCGCCGCCCGGCGCGGGGTTCCCGTCGTCGCGGTCAAGGTCGGCCGCACCGAGACCGGCGCCCGCACGGCCGCCTCACACACCGGCAAGCTGACCGGCGCCGACACCGTGGTGGACGCGGCGATGCGGCAGTACGGCGTGATCCGCGTCGACGGACTCGACGAACTCCAGGACACCGCGGCCCTGTTGGCCCGCGCCCGCGCCCCGCAGGCCGACGGGGTCGTCGTCTATTCGATCTCGGGCGGCACGGGCGCGCACTTCGCGGACCTGGCGAGCGAGGCGGGACTGTCCCTGCCCACGCTGCCGACCGACAAGCAGGCCGAGCTGCACGAGTGGATACCCGAATATCTGAACGTCGCCAACCCCGTCGACAACGGCGGTCACCCGGTGGGCGACTGGCGCGGCCGCAAGATCATCGACGCGATCCTCGCCGACCCCTCCGTCGGCGTGCTGATCTGTCCCATCACCGGCCCCTTCCCGCCGATGAGCGACAAGCTGGCGCAGGATCTGGTGGACGCGGCGGAGCAGACGGACAAGCTGGTCTGCGTGGTGTGGGGGTCGCCGGTCGGCACGGAGGCCGCGTACCGCGAGACGCTGCTCGGGTCGTCCCGGGTCGCCACCTTCCGTACGTTCGCCAACTGCATCACCGCCGTACGCGCCTACCTGGACCACCACCGGTTCGCAGCCGCCTACCGCTCCCCCTTCGACGAGGCACCCCGCACCCCCTCGCCCTCCTTCCGCAAGGCGCAAGCCCTGATGCGGCCGGGGCAGCAGCTGAGCGAGCACGCGGCGAAGCAGTTGCTGCGCACGTACGGGATCCGCGTGCCCCGCGAGCAGTTGGTGACCAGTGCGGCGGCGGCCGTGCGGGCGGCGAGCCTGATCGGCTACCCCCTCGTGATGAAGGCCTCCGGCGCGCAGATCGCCCACAAGACCGAACTCGGCCTGGTGAAGCTCCCGCTGACCTCGGCCAGCCAGGTCCGCGACGCCTATCGCGAGCTGACCGACATCGCGCGCTACGAGGGGATCTCGCTCGACGGGGTGCTCGTGTGCCAGATGGTCGAACGGGGCGTCGAGATGGTCGTCGGCGTCACGCACGACGAGCTCTTCGGGCCGACCGTGACCGTCGGTCTCGGCGGCGTCCTCGTCGAGGTACTCCACGACACGGCCGTCCGCGTGCCGCCCTTCGGCGAGGACCAGGCCCACACCATGCTCGCCGAGCTGCGGGGGCGGGCGCTTCTCGACGGGGTCCGCGGGGCTCCGCCCGTCGACATCGACGCGCTGGTGGAGGTCGTCATACGCGTCCAGCGCATGGCACTCGAACTCGGGGACGACATCGCGGAGCTGGACATCAATCCGCTGATGGTGCTGCCTCGGGGGCAGGGGGCGGTGGCGTTGGACGCGCTGGTGATGTGCCGCTGAGCGGCCACGCCTCCTGCGCAGTGGGCCCACTCCGCGCAGAAGGCCCACTCCGCACAGGAGGCTTACTCCGCACAGGAGAGCTACTCCGCGCAGAAGGCTCACTGCTCCTCGTACGAAACGGAGTTCCCCCATGTCCGACTCCCCCCATGAATCTCCCGAAAAGTCCCTCGACTCATTGATACTTCACACCACTGACAACGCCGTCGCGTGGATCACCCTCAACCGGCCCGAGGCGATGAACGCCCTCACCTGGGACCAGCGGGAGCGGGTGATCGGGCTGCTCGCGGAGGCCTCCGCCGACCCGGACGTGCGGGCCGTCGTCATCACGGGGACGGGGCGCGGATTCTGTGCGGGCGCGGACCTGCGCGGGGGCCCGCCGGCCGGGGAACGGGTGCCCGGCGACGTCGCCCGTACGATCCGCCTCGGCGCCCAGCGCCTCATCTCCGCCGTTCTGGACTGCGAAAAGCCGGTGATCGCGGCGGTGAACGGCACGGCGGCCGGGATCGGCGCGCACCTCGCGTTCGCGTGCGATCTCGTACTCGCCGCGGACGGAGCCAGGTTCATCGAGGTGTTCGTACGCCGCGGCCTGGTCCCGGACGGCGGCGGCGCGTACCTCCTGCCCCGTCTGATCGGGCCGCAGCGCGCCAAGGAGCTGATGTTCTTCGGCGACGCGCTGACGGCCGCGGACGCGGAACGGCTCGGCCTGGTCAACAAGGTCGTACCGCCGCAGGAGTTGGAGAAGACCGCCCGCGAGTGGTCCGAGCGTCTCGCCACCGGCCCGACCCGCGCGCTCGCTCTCACCAAACAGCTGGTCAACGCGTCCCTGGACAGCGACCGCGGGACGGCTTTCGCCGCCGAAGCCGCCGCTCAGGAGATCAACATGACGACGGCGGACGCGAACGAGGGGGTCGCGAGTTTCGTGGAGCGGCGGGAGCCCCGGTACCGGGGACGTTGACCGAAACCGCTGACACCATTCACTTCTGACGATCCGTCAGCTTCAATGGGTGTCGTGATGGGACACGCAGGGATGGCGGCCACCGCTGTCCGATATCTCAGGTCGGTCGGGGCGCCCACGGTCGCGGAGCCCGTCGAAGCGCTGCCGCGCCCGGAGCTACGGGCGGTCGCGGACGACGAACGGGCACCGGTCGACCAGGCCGAATTCCGCCGCGTGCTGGGGAACTTCGCGACCGGGGTGACCGTGGTCACCGCGCCCGCCGCCGACGGCTCCGAGGGCGGTGGCTCGGGATCCCCAGGATCCGGCCCGGCCGGCTTCGCCTGCCAGTCGTTCTCCTCCCTCTCGCTCGACCCTCCGCTGGTCTGCTTCCTGGTCGGCCGTACGTCGTCGACCTGGCCGCGGATCGCCCGCGCCGGTGTCTTCTGCGTCAACGTGCTGGGGGAACACCAGGGCGAGTTGTGCCGCGGCTTCGCGGTGCGCGGCGGGGACAAGTTCGCGGGGGTCGCGTTCGACGCGGCGCCTGTCACGGGCTCTCCACGTCTCGCGGACGCCGCGGCCTGGATCGACTGCACGATCCACGCGGTGCACACAGGTGGGGACCATCTGATCGTGGTGGGGCGGGTGGAGGCGCTGGGCACGGGCAATGACGAGGCGGCACCGCTGTTGTTCCACAAGGGGCGGTTCGTCTGAGGGTGGTTCGCTTGAGGACGGTTCGTCTGAGGACGGTTCGCCCCAGAGCGCCGGGGGACCGGCGACCAGCCACCGGTCGACCGGCGCTTTCAGGCCGCCAACAGGGGCGTCGCCCGCACGGGCCGGCGCCGGATCACCAGTGCCATCAGCGCCGCCGCCGCGCACAGCGCTCCCGACGCGTACCAGACCACGTCGTACGAGCCGAACACGTCCCGCGCGACGCCGCCGAGGAAGGCGACGAGGGCGGCGCCGATCTGGTGCGAGGCGAGGACCCAGCCGAAGACGATGGCGCTGTCATCGCCGTACTGCTCCCGGCACAGGGCCAGGGTGGGCGGGACGGTGGCGACCCAGTCGAGGCCGTAGAAGACGATGAAGAAGATCATCGGCGGGTGCACGGTCGGGTACAGCAGGATCGGCAGGAAGAGGAGCGAGACGCCGCGCAGCGCGTAGTACACCGCCAGCAGCCGGCGCGGGTCGAAGCGGTCGGTGAACCAGCCGGAGGCAATCGTTCCGACGACGTCGAAGACGCCGATGACGGCGAGGAGCGAGGCCGCCGCCGTGACCGGCATGTGAGCGTCGTGGGCGGCGGGCACGAAGTGCGTCTGGATCAGGCCGTTCGTCGAGGCACCGCAGATCGCGAAGGTACCGGCGAGCAGCCAGAAGGGTCCGGTGCGGACGGCGGAGAGGAGGACTGTCACCGCACGGCGGGCGGCGCCCGGCACGGGGGCGGGCTTCTCCACGAACTCCGTTGCCCCGTAAGGCTTCTGGCCCACGTCCGCCGGGTGGTCCCGCAGCAGCAGCCATACGAAGGGGACCACCGCGAGAGCCGCGAGGGACACCGTCACGGCGGCGGGCCGCCAGTCGTGCCTCGTCACGATCCACGACAGCAGCGGCAGGAAGATCAGCTGGCCGGAGGCCGAGGCCGCCGTGAGGATGCCCGTCACCAGGCCGCGCTTCTCCGTGAACCAGCGGTTCGTGACGGTCGCCGCGAAGGCGAGCGCCATGGAACCGGACCCGAGCCCGACCAGGAGCCCCCAGCACAGCAGCAACTGCCAGACCGCCGTCATCCACACCGTCAGCCCCGACCCGAGCGCGATGACGACCAGGGCGACCGCGACTACCCGCCGTATCCCGAAGCGGTCCATCAGCGCGGCGGCGAACGGCGCCGTCAGCCCGTACAGCGCGAGGTTGATCGACACCGCCGCCCCGATCGTGCCGCGCGACCAGTAGAACTCCTCGCGCAGCGGATCGATCAGCAGCCCGGGCAGCGAGCGGAAGGCCGCCGCGCCGATGATCGTCACGAAGGTGACAGCGGCGACGAACCAGGCGCGGTGGATGCGGTGCTGCTTGGTCGTACGGGTCGACTTGGTGGTACGGGTCTGCCCATCGACCTCGGTGGCGTCAGCGACCTCAATGGCCTCAGTTGCCTTGATGGTGTCGGCGGAGTCAGCGGCGTCGGTGCAGTCGGTCGAGTCGTTGGGGTCGATGGAGTCGGTCGTCTGGGTCACGTCATAGAGCTTCGGACCTGCGATCCCCGAGGACGAGTGGCCCGAAGGACAGCATTAGCTAGGATTGGGCCATGGCAGACCGACAGGCACTCCCGCACGAGACGTCCCAGCAGCAGGCATCCACCCGGCACCGCGTGGTCGTCCTCGCCCTCGACGGCCTGCTGCCCTTCGAACTCGGCATCCCGCAACGCATCTTCGGCAAGGCGCGTGACGCGGACGGCCGCGACCTGTACGAGATCGTCACCTGCTCGATCCGCCCGCCGGGCCCCGTCGAGACGGACGCCGACTTCGCCGTCCTCGTCGGAAAGGGCCCCGAGGCCCTGGCCACCGCCGACACCGTCGTCATCCCCGCCTCGTACGAGCTGGGCCCCGTCCACGACGAGGGCGTGCTCACTCCCGAACTGGCGGCCGCCCTCGCCCACATCCGCCCCGGCACCCGTCTCGTCTCCATCTGCACCGGCGGATACGTCCTCGCCGCGGCCGGCTATCTCGACGGCCGCCCGGCCACCACGCACTGGATGCACGCGGAGCACTTCCAGAACCTCTTCCCGAAGGTCAGAGTCGACGCCGACGTGCTCTTCGTCGATGACGGGGACGTCCTCACCTCCGCCGGTGTCGCGGCCGGCATCGACCTCTGCCTCCACCTCGTACGCCGTGACCACGGCACCGCCGTCGCCAACGACGTCGCCCGCCGCACCGTCGTACCGCCGCACCGTGACGGCGGCCAGGCGCAGTACATCCAGCGCCCGGTACCGGAGGCGCAGGCGGCCACCACGACGGCGGCCCGCGCCTGGGCCCTCGGCCGCCTCGACGAACCGATCCAGCTGCGCGACATGGCCGAGCAGGAGTCCATGTCCGTACGCACCTTCACCCGCCGCTTCCGCGAGGAGGTCGGCGTCAGCCCCGGCCAGTGGCTCACCCAGCAACGCGTCGAACGGGCCCGCCACCTGCTGGAGTCCAGCGCCCTGTCCGTCGACCAGGTGGCCCGCGAATCCGGCTTCGGCACGGCCCAGTCGATGCGCCAGCACCTACAGACGGCGCTCGGCGTCACCCCCACCGCATATCGGCGCACCTTCCAGTCCGGAACCACGTCCGGCACCCCGTCCGTCGACAACGACCTCCTCCACAGCGGCTGTTGAACCCCCGCCCCCGCCCGCCGCCCGCCGCCCGCACCCGCACCCGGCGGCTCTCGCCCAGCGCGCCCACGAAGGTGAGCAACAGGGTGAGTCCGACGCCGGCCAGGATCGCGGTCGACGGCGCGACGACGTTGAGGAGGACACCCGCGAGAGAGCCCGTCGCGGCATAACCCACGCCCACTGCCGCGTACATCACGGAGTACCCCGCGGCCAGCGCGCTCGGCGGGAGCATCTCGCGCAGCGACAGGTTGCGGGTGAGCATCGCGCCCGCCTGGAGTACGCCCGCGAGGACGAGCGCGGTCGCCATCCAGGCGAGGGCCGGTATCAGCGCGGCCAGCGCCACGCACCCGGACATGGCACACAGCAGCACCACGCTGCGGGTGCGCAGTTGCCCCGGCCAGCCGCGCAGCCCGTACAGGAACGCGCCCGCGGCCGACCCGAGCGCCAGCCCCGTGAGCAGCGGCCCCGCCCAGCCGACGCCCATGTCGCGCTGTTCGAGGAGGGCGGGCAGGACGAGTTCGGAGAGGGCCAGCAGTGAGAGGCTTGCCGCGCCCGTGACGTACGCCGGCCAGGCCCTGGCCAGGATCCGCGACATCGACTCGCCGTCGCGGTCCGTCTCGTCCGCCGCCCAGCCCGCGGGCAGCAGCCACAGGCCCGCGACGGACGATGCCATCAGGGCAGCGGCGAGCAGCAGCGGCACCCTGGGGGCGACGCCGAGCGCGAGACCGGTGACCGCCGCCGGGGTCAGGGACCATATGCCGAAGGTCAGCATCGACTCGGTGGACAGCGCCTGGGTCACCGCCCGCTTCGGGACGAGGCTGGTGAGCAGGGCGCGCAGACCGCCGGGGGCCGCGGCGGGGGCGGCGCCGGCCAGGGCTGCCAACGCCGCGAGTATCGCCGGGTGCGCGTCCGGGAACGCGCCGAGGCCCGCGAAGCCGACCGAGCCGATCGCCAGGCCGGTGGCCAGGTGGGGGCGGGCGTCCTGCGGGCGCAGGCGCATGCCCAGGAGGGGGGCGCCCGCGATCTCGCCGAGCACGTACGCCGCTGCCAGGGCCGCGCCCAGCGTGTAGCCGCCCGGGCGTTCGCGGGTCAGGAAGACCAGGGCCAGGGGGGTCATGGCGACCGGGGCGCGGGCGCCGATGGCCACGGCGGCCCAGGCCAGGACCTGTTTGGTGGCGACGTCTCGGTAGCTCATGCGACGACGTTAGGGGACGCGACTGACAGCGGCCCATGGGATTTCGTGGCCTGTGGATAACTTCGGTGCGGGTGGGTGGGTGGAGGTTTTTCGCCCCCTCCGCCCCTACCCGTCCCTTGCTCCTGGGGGCTGTCGCCCCCAGACCCCCGCTGTCGGCCTGAACGGCCTCGTCCTCAAACGCCGGACGGGCTAAACAACCTAAAACGTCAGCACCGCCCTGGCCACCCTCCCCCCACGCGCGTCCTCCGCCGCTTTCTCGAAGTCCTCCACCGGATACGTCGCCGTCACCAGTTCATCCAGTAGCAGGCGCCCCTCCCGATACAGGTTCGCGTACAGGGCGATGTCACGTTGGGGGCGCGAAGACCCGTAGCGGCAGCCCAGGATGGACTTGTCGAGGTACATGGAGGAGACGAGGAAGGAGGCCTCGGCGGTGGAGGGGGGTACGCCGAGGAGTACTGCCTGGCCGTGGCGGTCCAGTAGGTCGATGGCCTGGCGGATGAGTTCGACGCGGCCGACGCACTCGAAGGCGTGGTTCGCGCCGGTGGGGAGGATGTCCTTGACGGCTTTTGTCGAGGTCAGGAAGTGGGTCGCGCCGAACTGGCGGGCCACTGGCTCCTTCGCCGGGTTGGAGTCGACCGCGACGATCTTCAGGGCGCCCGCGATCCGCGCGCCCTGGATGACGTTGAGGCCGATGCCGCCCGTACCGATCACCAGGACGGTGTCTCCCCGGTCCACCCGTGCGCGGTTGAGCACGGCCCCCACGCCCGTCAGCACCCCGCACCCGATGAGGGCGGCGGACTGCATGGGGATCTCGTCAGGGATGCGGACCGCCTGGACCGCCTTCACCAACGTCCGCTCCGCGAAAGCCGAGTTGGCAGCGAACTGATAGAGCGGCCGACCGCCCCGCGCGAACGGCTGTTGCGGCATCCCGATCGCCTTGCGGCACATCGTCGGCCGCCCCCGGTCGCACTCGGCGCAGGTCCCGCAGTTGGCGAGCGTGGACAGCGACACATGGTCACCGGGCTGGACATGGATGACGCCCACACCAACCGCTTCCACAACCCCCGCGCCCTCATGGCCCAGCACCACAGGGACGGGGAAGGGTATGGTCCCGTCCACCACGGACAGGTCGCTGTGGCACAGCCCGGCCGCGGAGATCGCGACCAGCACCTCTCCGGGTCCTGGATCCCGTATCTCCAGGTCGTCCACGACCTCGGTCTGCTTTCCGTCGAAGATCACGCCCCGCATCGCTCAGCCTCCCTGTCCCCTGGGTTCCTTCGGCAGGCCGAGCACCCGCTCGGCGATGATCGTGCGCTGGATCTCGTCGGAGCCGCCGTAGATCGTGTCGGCCCGGCTGAACAGGAACAGATGCTGGAACGCGTCCAGTTCGTACGGCGACGCCGTCGACCAGTCCGCAGGGCCCACCGCGGCTCCGGCACCCCGCACCCGTACCGCCAGCTCACCGAGCCGCTGATGCCACCGTCCCCACAGCAGCTTGGCCACACTGGGCGCCCCCGCCGCACCCGTACTGTCCCCCGAACTCCCCAGCGTCCGGAGCGCGTTCCACCGCATCGTCCGCAACTCCGCCCACTGCCGTACGAGGAGATCGCGTACGACCGGATCGGCAGCCGTGCCGTTCGTCACCGCCGCCTCCACCACCCGCCCCAACTCCTCCGCGAAGCCGATCTGTTGGGCCAGCATCGAGACACCCCGCTCGTAACCGAGGAGACTCATCGCCACCCGCCAGCCGTTGCCCTCGCCGCCCACGACATGCTCGGCACTCGCCACAGCTCCGTCGAAGAAGACCTCGTTGAACTCGCTGGTACCGGTCAACTGCCGGATCGGGCGGACCTCGATCCGGCCCGGCTGGTCCATCGGTACGAGAAGGAAGGTCAGACCGTGGTGCCGCGTCGACTCCGGCCGCGTACGAGCGAGTACGAAGCACCAGTCGGCCTCGTGGGCGAGGGAGGTCCAGATCTTCTGACCCGTGATCCGGTACGACCCACCGGACCTGCCAGACCCGCCGGACCTGCCAGACCGGCCAGGGTCACCGGACCCACCCCCCGTGTCCCGTACGGCAGTTGTCCGTATCCCCGCCAGGTCCGAACCCGCGCCCGGCTCGCTGTACCCCTGGCACCACAGTTCCTCGCCACGGGCTACGGGAGGCAGGAAGCGGGTCTTCTGCTCGTCCGTGCCGTGGGCGATGAGGGTCGGCGCCAGCAGGTTCTCGCCGATGTGGCCCGACCGGGGCGGTGCCTTGGCGCGGGCGTACTCCTCGGCCCAGACGACCTGTTGGGTCAGGCTCGCCCGCCGGTTGCCGTATCCGCCCTCGCTCCACCCGAGCCCGATCCAGCCGCCCCGGCCGAGTTCCCGCTCCCAGTCGGAGCGAGCCGGTTCGGAGCGGGCCGGGTCGCCACCTTGGTGCGCCTCCAGCCAGCCGCGCGCCTCTCCACGAAAGACCTCGTCCTCAGCCCCGAATCCGAACTCCACGCGCGCCCCTCCCGCCCGACTCACAAGGCAATCCCCTGACCTCGGATGGCACCCTCACCGGTTCGGCCGCCCCTTCTCCGCCGCCGCCCGGGCCATCTCCTCCACCCGCTCCAGCAGCGGCATCGGATCAACTCCCACCGTCCCCGGCAGCAGTTCCGCGATCCGCTCCGGAGTCCAGGAGCTCTCCGCGTACGCCGCCCGCAGCTCCCGGGGCTGTGCCCAGACCGCGATCTTGGGCCCGGCGACCGTGTAGACCTGCCCGGTGATGCGCGCCTCGCGCGCCCGCTCCGACAGCAGGTACACCACCATCGCGGCCACGTCCTCCGGCTCGCCGATCTCGGTCAACTCCATGGGGACGCCTGCCGACATGCGGGTGCGCGCGACGGGCGCGACCGCGTTCGCCGTCACCCCGTACGTGTGGAGTCCCAGCGCCGCGCTGCGGACCAGCGAGATGATCCCGCCCTTGGCGGCGCTGTAGTTGGCCTGGGAGACGGACCCCTGGTGGTTGCCGCTGGTGAAGCCGATGAGCGTCCCCGAACCCTGTTTGCGCATCACCGCGGACGCGGCCCGGAAGACCGTGAACGTGCCCTTCAGATGGGTCGCGATGACCGGATCCCACTCCTCCTCGGCCATGTTGAAGAGCATCCGCTCGCGGAGGATCCCGGCGACGCACACGACACCGTCGATCCGCCCGTACGACGTCAGCGCCGCCTCGACGACCCGCCCGCCGCCCGCCATCGTCGAGATGTCGTCGGCCACCGCGACCGCGTCCCCGCCCGCCGCCTCGATCTCCTTGACCACGGCTTCGGCGATCGAACTCGTCGGCTCAGCCCCCTCGACGGACACTCCGTAGTCGTTGACGACGACCCGCGCGCCCTCCGCCGCCGCGGCCAGCGCGACCGCACGTCCGATACCCCGCCCCGCCCCCGTGACGGCGATGACCTTGCCTGCCAGGAAGTTCCCCACGCCCGGCCCCTTCCCGCGGTTTCTGACGGTCCGTTAGATTCAACTGGATTCTACGACCCGTCAGATACCTGGAGACAAGCCCCCGGGAGGACTCATGTCACTGCCGACGCTTCACCCGGAGTTCCATGACATCGCCAAACGCGTGAACAACTGGGGGCGTTGGGGGGCCGACGACGAGATCGGAACCCTGAATCTCATCACCGACGAGGTCGTACGCGAGGCCGCCGCCACGGTCCGTACCGGTCGGCGCGTTCCCCTCGCGCTCCCCCTCCAGCAGGACGGCGTACAGACCGGCATGATCCCCGGACGGGTCAACCCCCTGCACGTCATGGTGCAGATCAACCAGGAACTCTTCGGCCCAGGCACCGTCGCGTGCAGCGACGACGCCGTGACGATGGGCCTCCAGTCGGCGACCCACTGGGACGCCCTCACCCACGTCTCGCACTCCGGGAAGCTCTACAACGGCCGCCCGGCCGGCACGATCACCCCGCACGGCGGGGCCGAGTTCGGCGGGATCGACAAGCCGCGGCACATCGTCTCCCGGGGCGTGCTGCTCGACGTAGCACGCGCACGGGGGCAGGACCGGCTCGACGGCGGGCACGCCGTGACACCCGAAGACCTTGAGGCGGCAGAGGATTTGGCGGGTACGCGGGTACGAGCGGGCGACATCGTCCTCGTACGGACGGGCCAGGTCCAGGTGTATCTCGCGGGCGACAAGCAGGGTTACGGGTATCCGTCGCCCGGTCTGTCCGTCCGCACCCCCGAGTGGTTCCACGCGCGCGATGTCGCCGCCGTCGCCAACGACACCCTCACCTTCGAGATCTTTCCGCCCGAGATCGAGGACCTGTGGCTGCCCGTGCACGCGCTCGACCTGGTCGAAATGGGGATGTTGCAGGGCCAGAACTGGAATCTCGAAGAGTTGTCCACAGCCTGTGGAGAAGAGGGGCGCTACGCGTTCCTGCTGTCCGCGATGCCCGAACCGTTCGTCGGCGGCACGGGGACGCCGGTGGCACCCGTCGCGGTGCTGTAGCCGACACCGAGACCGACACCACAACCGACGGCACCCGCACCGGCGCCGACGCTGTAGCCGACACCACAACCCGTGGCACCCACACCGGCGCCGTAGCCGGCACCGCACCTGAGCGCCGGATGGCGGCGCGCTCCTGCTCGCCCCGAGCGCGGCACCGCACGCCGCCATCCGGCTCCGGCGCACCCGCCCTGCTCCCGCTGCCCCACGGGAGCTGACGCCGAGTCACGACCCGCACTCGGCGAGGGCTCCCGTCACCGGAACCCTTGCCGTCCCCTCGCGGCGAATCGCTGACAACAAGCGTGATCAAACGGACACGTCACGTCAACACCCGTTCGGGGATTTATCACTTATGACCTATTCGTGATGGCGCGCACGGAAGCACGGCCCGGCGCATTCAGCCACCCCCGAAGCCGCGGCGGCAGCGTTCATGCATATATGCCACGGAAACAGCGCCCGTGCATACGCGCATGAACCCGCGCACCAAACCTCGAGGGCCGAGGCCCGTGCGCTAGACCGCCTCGTACGCGAAGTCCTCGTACCCCGGATAGGAGGCCACCGCCGCCGCAGCCGGCGAACAACGGTCCACCTCGACCCAGATGCGCTTGCCTGCGCCCTCGGGACACCAGCCCCAGCGGTCCGCGAGGCCGTCGACGAGTTCCAGGCCGCGGCCGTTGGTCTCCTCGCCGTCGGCATGCCGGGGGATCGGGGGCCGCGTGCTGGAGTCGGCCACCTCCAGGCGGACGGTGGTGGCCTCCACCCCGTCCGGCAGGGACAGCCGCAGCACGGCGGGACAGCCCGTGTGCACCACGGCGTTGGTCACGAGTTCGGAGACGAGCAGAATCAGCGTCTCGGCGAGCGGCTCATCAGCCCCTATCCCGGACCCGGCGAGCCGCGAACGCGCCCACCTCCGGGCACGCCCCACCTCTGCGGGGTCGGGCCGAATCTCCAGCTGCACTTGAAGCACCTGCACCGCTCACACCATCCGAACCGGCGGACACATCGCCTCGCGCCTCACAAGGGCCACGATCGTAGCCATTTTCTGCATGGCCAGAACAAGGATCACGGAACGTGATTCCCTTGCGAGACAGCATGGTTGACGTACAGTCACCCCAACAAGCGCTTCGGGCATATTCCAGCGCGAAGGAGTACGCGTGCGGGATACTGTGCGACGCTCGCCACGGGGAGTCGAACAGGCAGGCGCGAGGATTCGCCCTGCCCTGCGAGCGGTGTGCATCGCCGGGTCCGGAGCCGCCTCTCGGGCAACACCGGCATGGCTCAAGCTCAGAACCACTCGCATCCCACACAAGGTACCGGAGCGTGGCGCCGACTCCAGGCCGTGACAAGTCACGCCTAGGACACAACCCGATATCAACGCTCCGTGATTCCGGTATGCCACGATCCGCGACACGCGATTCCGGCGCTTCCCGAACCGTTCCTGCACAGAGCCCTACTGGCCTGTTCCGACCAGCAGATCTTCGGCCAACACGTCCTCACTCTGCGTCGCACCACCCGCACGCTGTGTCCGCACCCATGCCCTCTTCAGATAGAGATGGACGTCTGCCTCCCAGGTGAAGCCCATGCCGCCGTGCACCTGGAGACAGTCCCGGGCGCCGCGCACGGCGGCCTCGTCGGCGAGCAACCGGGCCGTCGCGACATCCAGCGGGTCGGCGGTCACGGCGGCCGCGTAGACGGCGGCGCGTGCCACTTCCACCCGCACCAGCATCTGCGCGCACAGATGCTTCACCGCCTGGAAGGCCCCGATCGGCTGGCCGAACTGCTCACGCGTCCGGGCGTGTTGCACGGCCAGTTCACCGACACGGGCGGCGGTACCGAGCTGTTCGGCGGCGGTGAGGAGGGATGTGAGGAGCGAGGCGAGAAGTACGTCGGCCGGGTCGGCCCTTTCGGACGGGGACGAGTCGGCCCTCATGGGCGGGACCGGGTCCGCACCCCCGGACAGGACCAAGTCCGCCCCCTCGGACGCGGGCACCCGGTGCAGTGGTGTCAGCGGGTCCACCGACCTCAGCGGCTCCGCGCCGGCGGCGTCCCCTCGTACGACGTCCGCCACCGCCAGCCATTCCACCAGCTGCCCGTCGACAGCGGCCACCACGGCCTCCCCGGTGGCCGCCCCGTCCACCGTGCCCGCCGCGAGGTGGGTGGCCACCAGAGGTCCGGGCAAGAGCACCCGGCCGGCCTCCTCGAAGGCCAACACGGCCTCCGGGAGCCCCAGTCCGACGCCGCCGTCCGCCTCCGGGAGCCGCAGCGCGAAGAACCCCGCGTCGCCGAGCTCACGCCACAGGGCCCGGTCGAGCGTGGGCCCGTTGTCCATGGCGGCCCGCAGGCCCTCGCGCCCGAAGCGCGCGGTCAGCAGTTCGCGCACGCCCGCCTTCAACGCCATTTGATCTTGGCCCAGTTGAAAGTCCACGGGGTCGACGTCACCGTCCCTTCGGAAGGCCCAGGATCCGCTCGGCCACGATGTTGGACTGGATCTGCGAGGTGCCGGCCGCGATGGTGTACGACAGGGACGAGAGCCGGTCGAGGGTCCACTCGTGCCGGAGGTCGAGCGACTCGGGGCCGAGCACCTCGGCAGCGGCGTCGTACAGCTCCTGTCGCGCATGTGAGTACCGCAGCTTGAAGACGGACCCGCCGAGACCGGGCACTCCCCCACTGCGCTGCGACTCGCTGACGTTCCACTGCGTGAGCCGCCACAGCGCGCGGAACTCGGCGTTCAGCCGCCCGAGTCGGCGGCGCACCACGTCGTCGCCCCAGCGGCCGTTCCGCTGCGCCTCGCGGGCGAGTTCACCGAGCACCCGGCGGCAGGCGACGACCTCGCCGACGAAGGCGGTACCGCGCTCGTACGACAGCGTCACCATGGTCACGCGCCAGCCGTCGTTCTCCGCGCCGACCCGGTTCGCCACCGGCACGCGCACATCGTCGAGGAAGACCTCCGCGAACTCGGCCGAGCCCGCGAGCGTGCGCAGCGGCCGTACCGTGATCCCCGGCGCGTCCATGGGCATCGCGAGCCACGAGATCCCCCGGTGCTTCGGCGCCGAAGGGTCGGTCCTGACCAGCAGCTCGCACCAGTCGGCGACCTCCGCGTGGGAGGTCCAGATCTTGGACCCGTTCACCACGTAGTCGTCGCCGTCCCGCCACGCGCGCGTGCGCAGCGCCGCGAGGTCCGAACCGGCGTCCGGCTCACTGAACCCCTGGCACCAGACCTCGTCGCCGCGCAGCACGGGCGGCAGCCAGCGCGCCCGCTGCGCGGGGGTTCCTTCCGCCGCGATCGTGGGGCCCGCGTGCAGCAGCCCGACGAAATTGGCTCCTACGTAGGGTGCACCGGCCTTTTCGGTCTCCTCCAGGTAGATGAGGTGCTGCGTCGGGGTGGCCCCGCGCCCGCCCGCGTCGGCGGGCCAGTGCAGCCCCGCGTACCCGGCGTCGTACAGCGTCCGCTGCCAGCCGAGGTCGTAAGCGCGCCGTCCCGGCCAGTCGCCGGGGGACGGTTTCGGGGGTAGCGAGGGGAGCACTTTGGCGAGCCACTCACGCAGCCGCGCGCGGAAGTCTTCCTCCTCGTCCGTGTACGTGAGATCCATTACCCGCCCACTCCGATACCTGCCCACTCCGATGGTGACCTGATGGACCGTCAGGAGGCAGGCTAGCTCCGGACCTATGGACCGACAAGGCGGCGAGCCCTACGCTCTCCGCACTATCTGACTGTCCGTCAGTTCCATCAGCTATTGCCGGGGGCCGAAGTGAACGACACCGCACACACCCTGGACTCCTCCCGCACCCTCTGGGAACTGGTCGCCCGCCGCGCCGACCTCACCCCCCACCGGCCCGTCCTCCTCCAGGGCGAACGGTCCCTGAGCTTCGGTGAGTTGCGCGACCGCGCCGAGCGAGTGGCGGCGGGCCTGTACGACATGGGCGTACGCCCCGGCACGGTGGTCGCCTGGCAGCTGCCCACGCGGATCGAGACGGCCCTGCTGTCCTTCGCGCTGGCCCGGCTCGGCGCCGTACAGTCCCCGGTGATCCCGTTCTACCGGGACCGCGAAGTCGGCTTCGCGCTGCGGGAGTCCAAGGCCGAGTTCTTCGCCGTACCGGGTGAGTGGCGCGGCTTCGACCACACGGCGATGGCGCGGCGGCTCGGCGCGAAGGGCGTCTTCGAGGCGTACGACCGACTGCCGGACGGCGATCCCTCCGTACTCCCCGCCCCGCCCTCCGAAGGCACCTCGGTCCGCTGGATCTACTGGACCTCGGGCACGACCTCGGACCCCAAGGGCGTCCTGCACACGGACCGTTCACTGATCGCGGGCGGCTCCTGCCTGGCGCACGCGCTGCACCTGTCCGCCGATGACATCGGCTCGATGGCCTTCCCGTACGCGCACATCGCCGGGCCCGACTACACGGTGATGCTGCTGCTGTACGGCTTCCCGGCCGTGCTGTTCGAGCACTTCGCGCTGCCCGCCGCCCTGGAGGACTACCGCAAGCACGGCGTGACGGTGGCCGGCGGTTCGACCGCCTTCTACTCGATGTTCCTCGCCGAACAGCGCAAGCAGCCGGGAGAACCGCTCATTCCAACTCTGCGGCTCCTGGCGGGCGGTGGGGCGCCGAAGCCGCCCGAGGTCTACCACAGCGTCGTACGCGAGATGGGGGTCCAGCTCACCCACGGGTACGGGATGACCGAGGTCCCGATGATCACTATGGGGTCGCCGGACGACTCGGTGGAGAACCTGGCGACGACGGAGGGACGGCCGCCCGGAGGCATGGAGATACGGATCGTGGACGGGGAGATACGGCTGCGCGGAGAGGCCGTCTGCCAGGGGTACTTGGACCCCGCACATACGGCGGAGGCCTTCGACACGGACGGGTTCCTGATCACCGGTGACGTCGGGCATCTCACGGAGGGCGGGCATCTGGTACTCACCGGACGCCTGAAGGACGTCATCATCCGCAAGGGCGAGAACATCTCCGCGAAGGAGATCGAGGATCTGCTGCACCGGCACCCGGCCGTCGGGGACGCCGCCGTGATCGGACTGCCGGACGCCGAACGCGGGGAACGGGTCTGCGCGGTGATCGAGGCGGCCGAACATCCGCCGGGGGCGGACCAGTTGACCGGGACGGACGAGTTGACCCTCGCCGGGATCACGTCCTACCTGCGTGCGGAAGGGCTGTCCGTGCACAAGCTGCCGGAGCAGCTGGAGGTGGTGGACGCCCTTCCGCGGAACGAGACCTTGCGGAAGGTGCTCAAGTACAAGCTCAGGGAGCGCTATTCACAGGGATTCACTCCGGCACCGTGAAGCACGGATTCACTCCGGCACCGTGAAGTAGCGGGCGAAGGCGGTGACGATCTCCACCTCGCCGATCCGGCCGTCGGCATCCACGTCGAGGGTGCCGGCCGCTGCGGCGGCGATGCCCTCGGGGACGCCCAGCGCCTTGAGCACGCGCGCGGTGTCGTCGACCGTGGCCGCTCCGTCCCCGTCGGCGTCCGCGACGGCGAGGGCCGCGTGCAGGAACGGGCGGGCGATCTCGGCGAAGCGTTCGGGGTTGTCGCGCAGCCGCTTGACCGCGCCGTTCACGAACTCCTGACGGGTGATCCGCTGATCGCCGTCACGGTCCGCTATCCCTGCCATGCCCTGCCAGAAGGCCTCCGCGCCCACGTACAGGGCCTGGCCCTTGTCCGACCGGGCCGCCGTACCGAACTCGGCGAGGACCGCCTTGGTCGCGACGTTGAAGTCCTCCCTGTCGATGTAGCCGTTGCCGTCCTGGTCGAAGCCGGAGAACCGGGCAGCGATCCTGCGCTCGTACTCGCTGTTGGCCATGTCGTTCGGGCCGCCTTACGTCACGTGAGGGTGCATCTGGGACGGAGCGTACGACGTCAGAGGCACCCGGGGAGCGGGAAAACGACGCTTGTACCAAGACTGCGGGAATTCCGGGACAACGATGTGGCGGAGCCCTCCCGCCGAGTGAAAGCCACTTCACACCAAGTGATCACTTCACGACAGGTCATGGGCGCGTCACGGCACGTAACGGCACGGCGCGTAACGGCTCGTAAATGGACGAGTCACGCCGACAGAGGGGTCGACTCCTCGCCGACGGCCGCGGCGACGTCCGGGTAGACGTCGAAGAGGCGGCGGACACCGAGGGCCGCGAGGACCCGGTTGACGTGGGAGCCGTCAACCGCCCCCTGGGCGGGCAGGATCAGCCGCAGGCGGCCCTGGCAGGACCGGATGAGGCGGCGGATGGCGATCAGGACGCCGACGCCGCTGGAGTCGCAGAAGAGGACCTCGGAGAGATCGAGGACGAGACTGCGGCGGCCGTCGGCCACCGCGTCGTGCACCCGCTGACGCAGCACAGGTGACGTGACGAGGTCCATCTCGCCGGACACCCGGAGCACGGCCCACTCGCCCTCTTCGTCGTCAGTCACCTTGAGCGTCACCGTCACCGCCACGCCTCTCGCTCGCCTCGCACGTCCCGCACGCCTCGCGCACCAGAAATGGAAGCGATCCCTACGCTTCCTTTCAGCGCGCCTGCCCGACTGTCGTTCCATGAAACACGGGTCCGGGCCCGAAGAAACGTCGCTCTACAGTCGAAAGTGCTCGATGAGCGAGCTATTTCGGCCGCGTACGTTCCGATGTGTTCAGTCCAGGGCAGGCGCCTACCATTCATGGACCGCCCAGGGGCGCACATTGACGCAAAGGGGCGTGCGCTGTCAGACGTGCCGACTACATTCGAGACAGTGAGTGTGCGCAGGCTGGACACAGCACGGGCACGCGGGCAGACAGGCTGGACACAGGGACAGGCGCCGGGCACGACCAGAGTGAGGGGGCCGCATGGCGACAAAGGACGCACCGCCCCGCTGGGACCGCAAGATGCAACAGCGGCTCGCACGCGGAGAGGCGGCGGCGCTCGGTGAGCTCTACGACCGGTTCGCGTCGCTGGTGCACGGCCTCGCCCACCGTGTGCTCGGGGACGAGCGGGCCGCCGACGGCATCACGCGCGAGGTGTTCGCCCACGTCTGGGAGAACCCCGACGCGTACGACCCCAAGCAGGGCCCCCTGCGTTCCTGGGTCGCCACACTGACCCATCGCCTCGCCGTCCAGCGGCTGCGCGCCACGGAGACCGCCGCGCTCGCCCAGGGCGGCCGGGGTACCACCGAGGAGCTGGAGCGCAAGGTGCGCAGCGCCTCCGTGGCCGCCCGCGCCGACTACATCGTCACGTCCATGCCCGCCCCGCTGCGGGCCGCCCTGGAGCTCGCCTACTTCCAGCGCCGTGACTACCGCCAGGCCGCCGCCGACCTCGGCGTCACCGAGGACGAGGCCCGCCGCCGGCTCCGCCTCGGCCTCCAGCTCCTGTCCACCGCCCACGACACCGGCGGCCCCTCCGGGGCATCGCCCGGATACGGGGGTGTCCGGTGAGCGGAGGGGCGGACCGGTTCGAGGCGTTCGACGAGCGGGACAAGGACGACGACAAGCGGGACCAGGACAAGCGGGACAAGGACGGGGACGGGGACGAGACGCGGGAGGAGGGCATCGAGGGTGGCGCCATCGGCCCCTCCGGCCTCGCCGGCCCCAGGGAGCCGGGTCGGCCGGGAGATGTCCGCGGTGCGGAAGGTCCTGGCGGCCCGCAAGGTCCCGACCGGCCTTCGGGCGCTCAGGACGACGTGCCCGGACGGCCACCGCGCATACCGCTGCCGCGTTCCTCCGTCGAGGACACCGGACTGCCGCTGCCGACGCCGGTGCCCGCCCCCGCACCCGAACCCCTAGTCCTTGAGCACCGGGTCCTGAAGTCGCTGCTCGGCGCCTGGGCGCTCGCCGCGTGCTCGGCACAGGAGACGGCGGCCGTCGAGGAGCACCTCGGGGACTGCGGCTCCTGCGCGGACGAGGCGCTGCGACTGCGCGAGGCGGTCGGCCTGTTGCACCCGGCCGAGAGCCTCGACCTCGACCCGGCGCTGCGCACCCGCGTCCTGGAGGGCTGCCTCGGACGGCGCCCACCGCGTATTCCGGTGCCCGACTGGGCGGCTCCGTACGACGCGGAGACCGCGCGGCTCGACGCGCTGCTCCAGGACATAGGCGACGCCGAGTGGCACGCGCCCGTACGGCTGCGCTGGTTCGAGGGCGACGGGCCCATCAGCCGCCGTACGACCGTCGCCGGGGTCATCGCCCATCTGATCACCGTCGACGGCCTGGTCGCCGTCGCGCTGGGCCTGGAGGACCCGCTCGGCGCGTCCCCGCGGGAGGCGACTCCGGCGGCCCGCACCGAGGCGTACTGGAACGCCTCGCACTTCCCGCCCACCCGTTCCGTGCGCGGGCCCTGGCGGGAGCAGAGCCACAACCTCGTCCGTACGGTGTCGTTCGCGGGCGGGGGCTCCGGGCGCCTGCCCGTGCAGTACGGCGCCTTCGAGTTGCCGCTGAGCGACTCGATGCTGGACCGGGCCTTCGAGTGCTGGGTGCACGCGGGGGACATCGCGGAGGCGGTGGACTATCCGTACGACCCGCCGGCCCCGCGCCATCTGCACGGCATGATCGATCTGGCGGCCCGCATGCTGCCCGCCTCGCTGGCCGAGCGGCGCCGGGCGGGGCTCTCCGCGGCGCCGCCCCGCCATCTCGTCGCGGCGGGTGCGCCCGGGCGGAGCCTGCGTCTGGAGATCGAGGGCTCCGGTGGCGGCGAGTGGCTGATCCCGCTCGACTCTCCCGGCGCGGTTGCCTCCGCCGAGCGCGAGGTCGCCCATGTCGCGCTGGACGGTGTGGAGTTCTGCCGGCTGGCGGCGGGGCATGTGTCGCCGGAGGAGGCTGCGGCGGGGCAGGACGGGGACCGGGAGGCGATCAGGGATGTGCTGTTCGCTGCGGCGTCGTTGAGCCGGATGTAGACCGGCCGCGGATGGGCGGGCGTTGGGGTTTTCGCCCCCTCCGCCCCTTCCCGTCCCGTACCGGGGGCTGCGCCCCCAGACCCCCGCTTTCGGCCTGGACGGCCTCGTCCTCAAACGCCGGACGGGCTGAAACGATGGCCCTACGCGAACACCACCGTGCGGCGCCCGTTCAGCAGGATCCGTCGCTCCGCATGCCACTTCACCGCCCGCGCCAGCGCCTGGCATTCCACATCGCGCCCGATGGCGACCAGCTGGTCCGGTGTCACGCCATGGCCGACGCGCTCGACCTCCTGCTCGATGATCGGCCCCTCGTCGAGGTCGGCCGTCACATAGTGCGCGGTGGCACCGATGAGCTTCACGCCCCGGGCGTGCGCCTGGTGGTACGGCTTCGCACCCTTGAAGCTCGGCAGGAAGGAATGGTGGATGTTGATGATCCGCCCGCTGAGCTGCTTGCACAGGTCGTCCGAGATCACCTGCATGTAGCGGGCGAGGACGACGAGTTCGACGTTCTCGGCCCGGACCAGCTCCAGGAGCTGCGCCTCGGCCTCCGCCTTCGTGTCCTTCGTCACCGCGATGTGGTGGAAGGGAATGTCGTACGACCCCACGAGCTCCGCGAAGTCCGTGTGGTTGGAGACCACGGCCGCGATCTCGACCGGCAGCGCGCCGGTCCGCGCGCGGAAGAGCAGGTCGTTCAGGCAGTGCCCGAACTTGCTCACCATCAGTACGACCCGCATCTTGTCCTCGGCCCGGTGGATCTGCCAGTCCATGCGGAAGGCGTCGCCGATCGCCGTGAAGCTCGCGCGCAGCTTGTCCACCGTCACCGGCGCCTCCGCCGAGAAGTGGACGCGCATGAAGAACAGTCCCGTGTCGTGATCGCCGAACTGCTGACTGTCCTCGATGTTGCAGCCGGTCATGAAGAGGTAGCTCGACACGGCGTGCACGATGCCCTGCTTGTCAGGGCAGGAGAGGGTCAGGACGTACTGCTCGGCGGCGGGTGCTGCCCCGCGGACGGACTGCTCATTCATGCAGGACAGGGTCCCATACCGCCCACCTCGGACGGTCGGTCGTCCCGCCAGGCGGACCAGGTCAGGAGGCGGACCCGGCGCCCACCACCCGGACATGACGCGGGACCCGTCCGCCGGACGACCGGTCCGCCGGCGGACCGCAGGACCGCAGGACCGCAGGACCGCAGGACCGCAGGACCGCGCGGGCCTACGCCGACCGCGTAAGGATCTTCAGCACCTCAAGCGTGCGCGGTGGAATGTCGGGGTCCTCCCCATCGCTCACCGCGAGGCGCACGTGCGCGGCGCGCGCGGCGCCCACGGCGTCCGGCCAGCCCGGGTGGTCGAGGTAGGCGGAGACGAGGGCGTCGGGTCCCACCTGGTGCATGATCCGCAGGACGCGGAGCACGGCGGTGTCGACGAGCGCGGCCTCCTGGGAGTCCCGGAAGATCGTGCCGACGTATTTCTCGGCGGACCAGTTGTCCAGCCAGGTGTCCTCGACCAGGCGGTACACGGCGTCGGTGACGTCCCCGTACCCTTCGACGCCCGCGAGCCAGACGCCCCGCTGGAAGTCGGTGTCGGAAAGCATGTGCAGCGCGGAGCGCACATTGCTGCGCCAGCGCCACCACGGCATGTCGTTCAGTGGCATGTCGCCCATGGTGGAGGAGCGACGGCCGCGACGGGAAGAGTTCTCCGAACCTTGCACGGTCACCGATCGTACGTTCCTTGCGAAAAACAGATCATCCACCCCTGTAATTCACCTCTGAGTCACCTCATGTCGACCACCGGTCACTCCTGGGTTATTGATGTGACGGAATCGTGCATGTCCATGACCGGCAGGCGACGCACGCGCACCTCCTCTCCCGTCCTCCCCCGGCCTCTCAAGGCCACGCTGCTGTCCGCGGGCGCGCTGGTGGCGTGTGCGTCGGTCGCCGTCGGGTGTGGGGTCATCCCTGGTGTCTCGGGGGGCTCCGGGGATGGCTCCATCACCGTCATGACGTGGGCGCCCGAGGACACCGCCGCGACCAACAAGCCCGGCATGCCCGCCATGGCGAAGGCCTACGCCCGCTGGGTCAACAGCCAGGGCGGCATCAACGGCCACAAGCTCAACATCCTCACCTGCAACGACCACAACGACAGCGTGGACGCCGCCGGCTGCGCCCGGCGCGCCGTCAAGGAGAACGTCGTCGCGGTCGTCGGCTCCTACAGCCAGCACGGCCGCTCCTTCCTCGCCCCGCTGGAGGGCGCGGGCATCCCGTACATCGGCGGCTACGGCGTCACCGACGACGAGTTCACCAGTCCCCTGTCCTACCCCGTCAACGGCGGGGAGCCCGCGCTGCTGGCAGGCCTCGGCGAGCAGCTCGGCAAGACCTGCGGTCCGGTATCGCTCATACGTCCGGACACCATCGCCGGTGACGAGCTCCCGGTACTCCTCGACTCCGGCCTGAAGGCGGCGGCCCACTCGTCCGCCATCGACCAGCGGGCCGCCGACGACGCGACCGAGTACTCGCGTCAGACGCAGACGGCCCTGGAGACCGCGACCTCCGACCCGCTCGAGGACGGTTGCGTGGTGCCCGCGCTCGGCGACCGTACGGACACCTTCATGGACTCCTTCCGGCGCGACCGCGAGGACTACTCGAAGGTGGGCGTCGGCACGATCCTCGGCAGCGTCGACCAGTCGGTCATCAACTCCACCGGCGGCGCGTCGAGCCCGTACGAAGGCGCGTACGTCACCGGCTGGTACCCGCCCGCGAGCGACCCGAGCTGGGACGCGATGCGCAAGGTGATCACGGAGCACGCCTTCGACGACAACCGGGTCGACCCCGCGGACGCGGGAGTGCAGACCACCTGGATCGCGTACACCGTGCTGAAGAAGACCGTCGAGTCGCTCGGCGAGGGCGAGGTGTCCGCGCTCACGATCCGGCGGGCCCTCGACGACGGCCTCAAGGTGACCACCGGCGGCCTCACCCCTACCCTCAGCTGGCGTTTCGAGGACATGATCGCGGCCGTCGATTTCCCCCGCCTCGTCAACGCCGACGTCACCTTCCAGGTCGTCCGCAAGGGCCAACTGGCGGCGGCGCGCAAGGGGTTCGTCAACATGTCGAAGACGCTGGAGAGCGCGGACTAGGACTAGAACAGGCGGGGGTGACATAGGGCTGGCCTACGGCTGACCAAGGGCTGGCCCAGGACCTGATCCGCCGGACAGGACCTGGCCCGGGTCTGTTCGTCCGCGCCGGCCGATGACCGATCCCGCACCGGCCCCGCACCGGCTGCGGGGCCGGCCCCCGGCCGGCGGCACACACTGGCGCCAACCGGTCCCGGGCCGGCGCGGATCAGCGCGAACGCGAATCAACGCGGACCAGGACTCACAGCTGGGTTCGCGTGCGCTCCGTCAGTCCGTACGTCGACGCGATGGAGTTCCACAGCTTCGCGGCCTTCTCCTTTGCCGTGCTCGCCGTGCCGCTGTCCGCGTTGCCCGCCTGGCTCTGGCCCGTGCCGACGGCCCGGCCGTCCTTGCAGCCCTTCTTGCCGGCCGCCTGGTCGGCCCAGGCCGCGTAGTGGTTGTCGGCCGACTCGGAGGCCTTCCAGCCGTTGGTGAGCTGGGTCGTCAGCTCGGCGTGGTTCGGGAGTTGGTCCAGCGCGAGGGCGTCGAGCCGGGTGACCAGCTCGCCCCGCTGATTGGCCGCGTCCCGCAGATCACTGGCCGCCTGGCCCAGGTTCTTGCACGCCGTCACGTCCGCCACGGCGTTGATCACCGAGTCGCGGCTGGCGTTGGCGTCCGCGAGAAGCTTGTCCAGCTCGACGGCCTGCGCCTTGGCCGAGTCGGCGGACGCCGACGCCGAGCCGTCCGTGGCGGGAGCCGTCGCCGACACGGTCGTGCTGTTGTCCTCGCTGTCGTCGCCTCCGCCGCTGCTGAGCATGGCGCCGGCACCGATGCCGAGCACGGCGATGCCGATGCCGACCGCGGCGATCAGGGGGACACGCGAACCGCTGCGTCCCCCGCGGCCGCCACCGCCACCGCCGTCATTCGCGCCCGCGCGCCGTGCGGCGGCCCGTCCGCCCGGCGCTCCGGGCCCACCCGGGGCTTGCCCGGCGTACCCGCCCGGGCCCTGCGCGCCGTACGCGCCTGGAGCTTGTGCCCCGTACGGTGCGGGTGCCCCCTGCGGGGCCTGTGCGCCGTGCGGCGCCGACGGGTCGAACCGCGGCAACTGCTGCGTCCCCGGGGGCCCCTCCGGCTCGCTGCGGAACAGGTTGTCGAACTCCGCCGGCGGCTGCCGGTCCTCCGGCTCGCCCGGACGTATCCCGTACGGCGGCGCCCCGCCCGGCTGCGCGGGAACCGGAGCGATGTACTGCGTGGCCTGAGCGTCCGGGTGCTCGGCGGGAGGCAACGGTCCTGCGCCCCCCTGCGACTGTCGCCCAAGGAACTGGGTGGCGCCGGCCTGCACCTCGGGCGGCAGCGCCCCTGGGCCGACCGGGGGGATGTACTGGGTGGCACCCTCGTCGGGCGCGGAGGCGGCGGGCGGGATGTGCGGTATGTACTGCGTCGCACCCTCGTCGGCGGCCGGAGCGGGTGGAATGTGCGGTATGTACTGGGTCGCACCTTCCGGGGCGGCGGGCGGCAGCGGCACACCCGCCACACCCATTCCCACGCCCGCGCCCTCCGGCGGCAACGGCTGCGCGGCGGGCGGCAAGGACGATGAGGGCGCAGACGGCGACGAGGCCCCTGCGGCACCGTATCCACCGTGCCCCTGCGCTACGCCGCCGTCATGACCCTCGTACGAAGGTGCCGACACGCCCCCGTACGACGGAGCTTGAGCGCCCCCGTACGACGGACCGGACGCACCCTCCGGCGGCAACGGCCCGGCGCCGGGCGCCGACCGCGGCGCGAAGCCCTGCGGCTGCTGAGCCCCCTGCGAACCCGGCAACTCCTGATCCCCATACGCACCAGGCAGTTCCTGCGCCCCGTACGCACCAGACTGCTCCTGAGCCCCGTACGCACCAGACTGCTCCTGAGCCCCGTACGCACCAGGGCCAGGCGGCGGCTGGGCCGGGCTGTCGCCCCAGCCCGGCCTCGGTTCCGGGGGAATCCAGCCCTGGGTCGCGTCGGGAGTGCCCCACTCCGGGGCGGGGGCGCCCGACTGGGCGGCTCCCCAGGTCTGGGTACCGTTCACCGGCGCTCCCCATCCCGGGTCAGGCTGCTGTTCCGGCTGCGGGGCGGGCGCGGCCTGCTGATCTGGACCCCACGGCCGGTCCCAGGCCTGGCCGCCCGCCGGGGTCGTACGGTCGCCCGTCGTACCTGGCAGCAGGGGCGCACCGCCGTCGGAGGGCAGCACGATGCCTTCGCGCGCGGGTCGCGACGAAGGCTCTTCGCCCTGTCCACTCTGCGTCACCGGGACTCCTACGAATGGGGGACCTTCGGAATCATCGGCTCACGCTACCGGGTCCCCACAACCCGATGCCACGCAGCACAGAGCGAGAGCCCTACCCTGTGACCGCAGTAACAAAACCGCACCCCATCGCGGTGTATCTTCCCCTCCCCACAACGCCCTTGATCGTTTCCCGTGCGTTCACGCCCCGGACCTGCGAACGTCGTTCACGCAGCCGCCTGCAAATCCATGCGTGCCCCGAACTCCCGTACCACCGGCTCGTCCTGATACGGCTCCAGGCGTTGCTGGAAGTCCTCCAGGTATTCGGCGCCCCGGTTGGAACGCAGCGTGCCGAGCAACTCGACGGCGCGCAGCCCGGTGTGGCACGCCTGCTCGATCTCGCGCTGCTGGACCTGCGCGGTGGCCAGTAGTACATAGCCGATCGCGCGCCGCCTGGCCTTCGACTCGGGAAGCCCGGCGAGGGACTCCTCCGCGTAGCGCGCGGCAGCCTCCGCCTGGCCGAGGTCCCGGTGGCAGTGCGCCAACTCATCGGCCAGATAGGCCTCGTCGAAGTGCGCGATCCACGTCGGGTCGTCCCCGGAGGCCGAGTCGGCCGCCTCCAGGGCACTGACGGCCCGTCCCGACGCCGCCTGGGCGGCACGCGTGTCGCCCAGCAGCGCGTGCCCGCGCGCCTCGGCGGCGTGGAACATCGACTCCGCGCGCGGAGTCACCCGCCCGCGCGCCCCTTCCTGCGCCGCGCGCGCCAACTGCGCGATCTCGCGCGGGTTGCCGAGCTGCGCCGCCAAGTGGCTCATGGACGCGGCCAGTACGTACCCGCCATACGCCCGGTCCCCGGCCGCCTGGGCGAGCCGCAGCGCCTGGATGTAGTAGCGCTGGGCGAGGCCCGGCTGGCCGGTGTCGATGGCCATGTAGCCCGCGAGTTCCGTCAACCGGGATACGGCGGCGAACAGTTCACGGCCGACCGCCTCCCGGTAGGAGCCCGCGAGCAGCCCGGAGACCACGCTGTTCAGGTAGTGGACGACGACCGGGCGTACATGCCCGCTGCCGTACTGATGGTCCAGGTCCACCAGCGCCTGGGTCATCGCGCGGACCGCCGCGACATCCGACACCCCGACCCGCGGGCCCGCCGAACGCGCCACCTGGGAGTCCGGCGAGGAGATCAGCCAGTCGCGGCTGGGCTCGACGAGCGCGGAGGCGGCGACCGACGAGCCGGAGAGGAAGTCCCTGCGGCCCACATCACTGCGCCACAGCTCACAGACCTGCTCGATGGCCCCCAGCACGGTCGGCGAGAACTGGAGACCGACACCGGACGCGAGGTTCTTGCCGTTCGCCATGCCGATCTCGTCGATCGTGACCGTACGGCCCAGCTTGCGGCCGAGCGCCTCGGCGATGATCGCCGGAGCCCGCCCACGCGGCTGCTGTCCGCGCAGCCAGCGCGCCACGGACGTCTTGTCGTACCGCAGATCGAGACCGTGCTCCGCGCCGCACATGTTGACCCTGCGGGCCAGCCCGGCGTTCGAGCAACCCGCTTCCTGGATGAGCGCCTGCAGTCGTTCGTTCGGCTGCCGCGCGACGAGCGGCCTTGCGGCCATTGGCGTACCCCCTGTGGCTGTGCTGCGATGCCTGTCCACGCACCGAGTTGACGTGTCCTCAGCGGCCGAACTCAGGAAAGGAAGAGCGAAAGAACAGGAACAGCGAAAGAACTCGGCCATGAAGATCAATGCCCCGCAGACACAGCGAAGATGCGAGACATGTGAGGATTGCCGGGGTAAAGGCCGTGGCCCAACCCCTCACGTGGTTACCCAGCCCCCGCCGCGATTCCCCATGCGCGCCCCCACCCATGCATCCATGCGCCCCACATGCGGAATCGATGCCCCTCCCCCGCGCGCGCGTCCCCCGTAACCCGAGGTGGACGCGGGAGTTGTGTTCCACGTGGACGAGACCATCGCAGGCACCGAGACCGCCCAGATCCCCAAGCAGCGCGGCGAATCGCTGCAGGACACCGCCGTGCGCTATGCCGAGGAGCGCCACTGGGACGTGTTCCCCGGCACCTGGCTGGAAGCAGTCGACGGGGTGCATCACTGCTCCTGCGGCGATGCGGCGTGCCCCGCGCCCGGCGCGCATCCGGCGCGTGAGGACTGGGCGACGCAGGCCACGGGCAGTGCGACCGTCGCGCGCCGGCTGTGGGCGAAGCACCCCACGGCATCGATCCTGCTGCCCACCGGGCGTACGTTCGACGCGATCGACGTGCCCGAGACCGCCGGGTTCCTCGCCCTCGCCCGCATGGAGCGCATGGAGCTGACCCTCGGGCCCGTCACCTGCACCCCGGACCGGCGCATGCACTTCTTCGTGCTTCCGGGCGCCTCCGCGAAAGTCCCCGACCTGGTGCGGAAGGCGGGCTGGCCGGCGGCGTCCCTCGATCTGGTCGCGCTGGGCGAGGGAGCGTATGTTGCGGCGCCGCCTACGCGGTTCGGGTCGCGGGGGGCTGTGCAGTGGGCCTGTCGGCCCACCCCCGCGAATCGGTGGCTGCCTGATGCCGAAGAGTTGATCTCGCCCCTCGCTTACGCCTGCGGGCGAGAAGGCCGCCGATAGCTCCCGCAGGTCGTTCTTCGACTGCGGGCTCGCTGTGGCTGGTCGCGCAGTTCCCCGCGCCCCTAAAAGCAGGGAGTTGGCCCTTAGGGTGCTTCCATGACCCAGGGATCAGCAGGCGCCGTCGTGCCCGCCGTACGCGTGCGAGGGCTCTGGAAGCGGTTCGGGGAGCAGGTCGCTGTCGCCGGGATCGATCTGGAGCTGCCGGCGGGGCAGTTCATCGGACTCGTCGGGCCGAACGGGGCCGGGAAGACCACCACCCTCTCGATGGTGACCGGGCTGCTCAGGCCCGACCAGGGCACCGTCGAGGTCGTCGGGCGTGATGTGTGGAGCGACCCGGTGGAGGTGAAGGCTCGGATCGGTGTCCTGCCCGAGGGGCTCCGGCTCTTCGAGCGGCTCTCCGGGCGCGAACTCCTCGGCTACACCGGCCGGTTGCGAGGCCTGCCCGGCGCAGAGGTCGACAAGCGCGCCACCCAACTCCTGGACGTACTCGACCTCGCGGGCGCCCAGCACAAACTCGTCGTCGACTACTCCACGGGCATGCGCAAGAAGATCGGTCTGGCCTGCGCCCTCCTCCACAACCCCGAAGTCCTCTTCCTCGACGAGCCGTTCGAGGGCGTCGACCCGGTCTCCGCGCAGACCATCCGCGGCGTCCTGGAGCGGTACACGGGATCGGGCGCCACCGTCGTCTTCTCCTCCCACGTCATGGAACTGGTCGAGTCGCTGTGCGACTGGGTCGCCGTCATGGCCGCGGGGCGGATCCGCGCGCACGGCCCGCTGGCGGACGTAGTCGGCAGCGCCCCCTCCCTCCAACAGGCCTTCCTGGAACTGGTCGGCGCGAACAGCCGCGCCGCCGGTGCCGACCTGGACTGGCTGGGCGGCGGAGCACGATGAGCGCGAAGACCGGCGCACCCGCCGCCTCGATCACCAACGCCGCTGTCTCCGCCACGTCGATCACCCCCGTCGTCGTACGACTGAAGCTGTCGCTCCTGCGCAACGGACTGCGGCAGTCGGGCGGACGACGGGCCGCGTACGTCGCCTCCGCCGTCCTCGTCCTCCTCTTCGCCGCCCTCCAACTGCTCGGCCTGATCGCCCTGCGCGGGAACGCGCACGCCACCGCCGTCGCCGTACTTCTCCTGGCGCTCCTGGCACTCGGCTGGACCGTGATGCCACTGTTCTTCCCCAGCGGCGACGAGACGCTCGACCCGACCCGCCTGGTGATGCTGCCGCTGCGGCCACACCCGCTGGTACGGGCGCTGCTCGCGGCCTCACTCGTCGGCATCGGGCCGCTGTTCACGCTGTGCCTGCTCGTCGGATCCGTGATCGCCGTGGCGCACGGCGCGGCGGCGTACGTCACCGCCGTCGTCGCCGTGGTCCTCGGGCTCCTCGTCTGCGTGGCTCTCGCGCGCGCCGTCGCCGCCGCCAACATCCGCCTGCTGACCAGCCGCAGGGGCCGTGACCTCGCCGTGCTGAGCGGCCTGGTCATCGCGGTCGGCGCGCAGGTGGTCAACTTCGGTGCGCAGCGGCTCAATTCGTCCGGCGGGCTCTCCGAGCTCGACGCGGTGGGCGATGTGCTGAGCTGGGTGCCGCCCGCCTCCGCGATCGGTGCGGTGCATTCGGTGAGTGAGCGGTCGTACGGGATCGGGGTCGCCCAACTTGCCTTGAGCGCGGCCACGTTGGTGGGGCTGCTGGCACTCTGGTCCCACCACCTGACCCGGCTGATGACCTCGCCGGACGGGTCGACCCTGCAGGCGGCGGAGCCGGCGGCGCGGGAACGGGGATCCTCGGGCCTGAGCCGACTGCTGCCGACCGGCCGCACCGGGACCGTCATGGAGCGCAGCCTGCGGTACGTGTGGCGCGACCCGAAGACCAAGGCGGCGTGGGTGACCTCACTCGCCATCGGACTGATCGTGCCCGTGTTCAACGCCCTGCAGGGCACCGGCTCGATCTACTTCGCCTGCTTCGCGGCCGGGATGCTCGGGATCCAGATGTACAACCAGTTCGGACAGGACACGTCCGCGTTCTGGATGGTCGCCATGACGATCTCGTCCACGCGCGACGCGTACGTCGAACTGCGCGGGCGCGCGCTCGCGCTGCTGCTGATCACCCTCCCGTACACGGCCCTCGTGACCGTCCTGACGACCGCACTGCTCGGCGACTGGCCCAAACTGCCCGAGGCGCTCGGCCTCTCCTTCGCGCTGCTCGGCGCGATGCTGGCGACCGGTGCGTGGTCGTCGGCCCGCTTCCCGTACTCGATCCCCCAGGAGGGCTACAAGAACGTGGCCCCCGGGCAGGCCGGACTCGCCTGGATCGCGATCTTCGGCGGCATGGTCGCGGCGGCCCTGCTGTGCGCCCCCGTCATCGTCCTGACGATCTGGCTGAACGTGTCCGCGGACGGGAACGAGTGGACGTGGCTGCTGCTGCCGTTCGGCGCCGCGTACGGAGCCCTGCTCACGGTGGCAGGGCTGCGGATGGCGGCGCCGCGGACGGCGGGGCGACTGCCGGAGATCCTGGTGGCGGTCAGCAAGGGCTGACCGCCGGAACGGACCGGACCGGAACGGAACGGAGCGGGGCGGGGCGGAGCGGGGCGGAGCGGACCGGAGCGGACCGTCGGCCATCAGCTCACTCCGAGTTTCCGGCCGCGGCGGTCAGCGAAGGGGCCGGGCAGGCACCGGCTAGCCGGTGAGAACCCCGTCAAGGAACGGTTCGATCGCCCCGCGCCACGCGTCCGGCTGGTCGTAGTGCACGAGGTGGCCTGCCTCGGCCACCTCCGCGTACTGGCCGTTCGGCAGGACGCGGACCATCTCCTGGGACTCGGCCCGGCCGAGCTCGCCGTCGAGACCCCGTACCACCAGAGCGGGGCAACGGACCTGCGTGAGTTCCTCCCAGTGGGCGTCGTACACCCAGGTCTGGCGGGACTTGAGCATCTGCGCGGGTTCGAAGACCGGGCGCCAGCCGTCGCCCGACTCGTGCATCACCTCGGCGTAGAACTCGCCGCGGGACGGGTTGGGGCGCTCCACCCAGGGGTCGTCCTCGCCGAACCACTTGCGTACGTCGGCGAGCGTGGCGAAGGGGACGGGCCAGGCCTTGAACCAGTCCTCCCACTCGCGCTGCGAGGCGGCGCCCAGCGCAGACGCCCGCATGTCGCAGATGATCAGGCCGCAGACGAGATCGGGGCGCTTGGCGGCGAGCTGCCAGGCGGTCAGGGCGCCCATGGCATGGCCGATGAGGACGGCCGGGGCGAGGCCGAGCTGTTCGAGAGCGGCCTCGGCGTCCTCGACGTACGCCTCGCGGGTGTAGGCGGCCTCCGGCGGCTTGTCGCTCTGGCCGTGGCCGCGCTGGTCGAGCGCGACGGCGCGGTGTCGTTCGGAGAGCCAGCGGGCGGTCGACGCCCAGTGGGAGGCGCGGCCCATCAGGCCGTGCAGTAAGAGCACGCCGGGCGCACGGGAGACCTCCTCGGACCCGGCTCCGATCTCAGGCCCGGTCCTGGTCTCAGCCCCCGCCGCGGTCTCAGCCCCGGTCGCGATCTCAGCCTCCGCCCCGGTCTCCGCCCCGGTCTCGGACCTGGGAGGGGCGATCCTGGGATGGTCGGTCCTGGAGGGATCCGCCTTGGGCTTGGGAGGATCGGCGAACTCCCAGGCGGCCAGGCGTACGCCCCCCGCTCCCGTCACGTCGATGCGCCGCACCACAGGTAATGGCACCCCCCTAGCTCGCTCGGACCGCCTCGCTCCCGCTCGAGCCGACCGGTCCACCCGTACCGATTCCTACCGCTGTCGTACCGCTGCTCCTGCTGCTTCTGCTGCCCGCTTGCACTGGATTGCCGCCGGCTGGTGCTGATTGCTACCGGCTGCTGTCGGCTCCCGATCTACGTGTGCTCCTGGTACCCCGGATATGCCGTCACGTTATCGAATGAGGATTCGAGAATGCCCTTCTCGGGCGCAACACCCCTCATTCGAGTGACCCATCTCAAGGATTGGCCGCCGACGCCGAGGGGAGATCTTCAGCGGGGGGCGGGCCGCTCGGGGAAGCCGGTCCGAAGGGAATGACCCTGGGAGCTCGGGGCTCCGGGTCAGTACAGGGGAGGACAGGCCCCGGCGCCATTCGGTGCCGGGGCCCTCTCCACGTCTACGGCACATCCTTCCGCCCCCTCCCCGACCGCGCGCCCTCGCTCTCGGACACGGTCAAGAGCTCTCAGGTCATATGCCTCACGCGACAGCCTCGCACGCAAATGGTCCCAGCGCTGCGATTCCGCACACTGAATCTTGGTTTCGGTGAGGTCACACCGGCGTCACAACTGCCTCTGTGACCGCGGGAGTTGACACACCGACAGTGGGCGACGGACGCGGTCCTGCCAGGGCGCATGCGTTCAGGGCATGCGCCAGTGCACGCGTGAGGGCATGCGTCAGTGCGTGCGTCAGCGGCCGCCGACAAACACCTCAGCGCTTGGCGACGAACACGTGGGAGGCGACCTCCGCCTCCAGCTCCGCGGCCTCGCCACCACTGCCCACCAGGACCCCACCCGCGGACTCCGTCACGCTCACGACAGAGCCGGGCTGCACGCCCGCCCGCCGCAGCGTGTACATCAACTGCGCGTCCGTCTGGATCGGCTCGCCGATACGCCGTACGACCACGGTCTTGCCGTCGACACCCGGGTCCAGCTCCGCCAGCGACACCATGCCCTCGTCCAGGAACGGATCGGCGCTGTCCTTCTCGCCCAGCTCCTCCAGACCCGGGATCGGGTTGCCGTACGGCGACTCCGTCGGGTGGCGCAGGAGCTCCAGCACCCGGCGCTCCACGGCCTCACTCATCACGTGCTCCCAGCGACACGCCTCGGCGTGCACCTGCTCCCACTCCAGACCGATCACGTCGACCAGGAGGCACTCCGCGAGCCGGTGCTTGCGCATGACACGCGTGGCCAGCCGCCGCCCCTCGTCGGTGAACTCCAGGTGCCGGTCGCTGGCGACCGCCACCAGACCGTCGCGCTCCATCCGTGCCACCGTCTGGCTGACCGTCGGCCCGCTCTGGTCCAGCCGCTCCGCGATCCGGGCGCGCATGGGAACGACGCCTTCCTCCTCCAGCTCGAGGATGGTGCGGAGATACATCTCCGTGGTGTCGATCAGTCCGGACATGTGTGCCCCTCGATTAGCTCTGCCGGAGGCTCCGTGGCTCACCGGCTTGTGCGCTGGCCCTGGACTCAATTCTGACGCATACCACTGACAAGCGTGCCTCGCCGTTGAAACCACCTGGTTTCAAGTGCCTACGCGCACTCCCGGGCGGGTAGGCACCCGCGGGCGAAAACCCCGTATACAAGCCACCCGCAAGCCCTCCGCCGTACTGCCGAACATACTGCCCGCCGTATTGCCCGCCGTATCGCCTGCCGTATCGCCCGCCGTATTGACAGCGCGCTGGTCCAGACCGCACCGTGATCCGCGACACGTCGACGCCGGCGCGACTTCGCGAGACATCGCGACACTTCGAAGGGGCTTAGCCGATGAGCGAAAGCAAGCTGGCCGGGCAGTTCTTCGACGCCGCGATCGGTCGGCTGCAACAGGTGCGGGACGCGGACGCCGGCGAGATCGAGGCGGCCGGGACCCTGATCGCCGACACCGTCGCCGCCGGCGGACGCCTCTTCGCGTTCGGCGCCGGACACTCCTCACTCGCCGCCCAGGACGTCGTCTACCGCGCGGGCGGCCTCGCCCTGATGAACCTGCTCGTCGTACCGGGCGTCGTAGGCGTCGACGTCATGCCGGCGACCCTGGGCTCGGCCCTGGAACGGGTCGACGGCCTGGCGACCGTCGTCCTGGAATCCAGCCCGGCCCGCTCCGGCGACGTACTCGTGATCATCTCCCTCTCCGGCCGCAACGCGCTCCCCGTCGAGATGGCCATGAGCGCCCGCACCCTCGGCCTCAAGGTCATCGGCGTGACCTCCGTCGCCTACACGACGGAGACGAAGTCCCGGCACGCGTCGGGGACCTACCTGAAGGACCACTGCGACATCGTCCTCGACTCGAGGATCCCGGTCGGCGACGCGGAACTCACCGTGGACACCATCGAGGCACCCTTCGCCCCAGCCTCCACGGTCGTCACCTCGGCTCTCCTCCAGGCCGTCATGGCCACCGCGGCGGGCGCCCTGGCCGACCGCGGCATCGAGCCCCCGCTGCTGCGCTCCGGCAACGTGGACGGCGGCCCCGAGTGGAACACCCGGGTGATGACGGAGTACGGGGACCGGATCTTCTACCGGCACTGAACCGACGCCCGCACTGAACCGACGCCGGCACTGAACCGATACCGGCACTGAACCGATACCGGCACTGAACCGACGGGCGCCGGGCCTCCCGGGAAGCCCCCGCCCCCGCCTTTCAGGCGCCCTGCCTGGGTCCCGCTTCAGGCGCGCCCCGCCTGGTCCCGCAGATCCTCCAGATCCAGCGCCATCGCGATCCGTACAGCCACATCCTCCGCGTACGTCGCGTCCGTGCGCTCGAACTGGCTGCGCCCCGCACCCCGCAGAAACGTCACGACACCCAGCGTCCGCCCCCGGCTGCGCAGTACCGCGCACAGCGCGTGCACCGAATCCGGCGGCCACTGCCGTGTCACGGCCCACTCCCGCGCCCGCGTGGGCTCGGACTCCCGCGCACTCGCCCGCACCGACCCGGCCCGCTCCACGCACTGCAACGCCGGATGCCCGTGCGCGTACCGCACCGGCAGTCCGGCCTTACCGCCCGGCATGCTCGGCCCCGGCGCCCCGGAGGGCGTGGCGGCGGCCCGTACGAGCCGCACAGGCCCCTCGCCGTCCCGCACCGAACCACCCGCCACCCGGTCGACCAGCGCATGATCGGCGAACCCGGCGAGCGAGAAATCCAGATGTACGGTGGCCGCCTCGCCCGGGTCCTCGCACTCGGCCGCCGCCCGCGCGGCCCGGTGCAGCTGGTTGGCCCGGAATCGCAGCAGCGCCGCCTCCTGCTCGGTCTGCTTGGCCTCGGTCACGTCCTGGAAGAGCCACCCCACACCCAGCGGGACGGGTTCCTCCGTGAGCGGCGAGGAGAGCCGCAGGAAGCCGCTCCGCCAGCACCGCCGCGTCTCGCCCTCCTGTGTCCGCACGCTCACCCACATCTCGGCGGGAGCGGGCGGCGCGCCCTCGGCCAGCACATGTGTGAGCGCGCTCTCCAACTCCTCGACGCCCTGCGAGAGCAACTCCCCCAGCGGCCGACCGAGAACCGCCGTACGCCCGATCCCGAGCGCCCGAGCAGCGTGCGCGTTCACGACAGCGGGGCGCAGATCCGCGTCCACGAGCACCACACCCCAGCTGGCGTCCTCGAACAACGCCTCGCTCAGGGCGATGGACCGCTCCAGATCGATCTGCGCGTGCACCTCGCTGAAGGCGCAGTACACCCCGGCGGGCTTCCCGTCGGGCCCGCGCACGGCAGCCGACTGGGTCCGTACGAGCACCCGCCCGCCGTCCTTGGTCAGCAGGGCGAACTCGTTCACCTGTCGGCCGGGCGCCTCCATGGCGGACAACAGCCGCCCCTCGACCTCTTCCGCGTCGGCGGTCCGCACGGCCCACCCGGCGAATCCCTGCCGCCCCACGGCCTCGGCGGCCGTCCACCCGAGAATCCGCTCGGCCTCACGATTCCAGTGCGTCACGACCCCATCGGCGTCAAACGCACAGAGCGCCGCGTCCATCCCGTCCAACAGCGCGGCAAGAAGATCCGAACCATCCCGCTCGGGCTCATCCGGCCCCAGCTCATCGGTGGTCCCACTACGCCGGGAAGCACTCACCTGGACCCCCTGCAGGCTGCGTCCGCACGTACGACGCGACAGTTCGCACACTCACCATCATTCAACTCGAACGTGACCCAGCCCACACCGGGTTCCCCAAAGATTGGACGAAATCGTTGTACGCCGCATTTCCGCCCTGCCCGCCCGGTGACCAGCCGCAAGGGCCATCCCCGACGATCGCCCGCCTGCCCCTGGACGCCCAGCTCGGCGCCCTGCAAACGGTCCTCTCGCGGAACACCACACTCCTACGGATCCTCGAACGCACCGCAGCCCTCGATCTCCCCCAGTGGTACCTGACGGCAGGCTGCCTGTTCCAAACAGTCTGGAACGTCGTCACGGGCAGGCCCCCGACCCACGGCATCAAGGACTACGACGTCTTCTACTTCGACGACACGGACCTGTCATGGGAGGCCGAGGACGCGGCGATCCGGACCGGACGGGCCGCCTTCGCCGACCTTCCTGCCGACGTCGAGATCCGCAACGAAGCCCGCGTCCACCTCTGGTACGAGCAGAAATTCGGCGTCGCTTGCCCACCCCACGACTCCGTCGAGTCCGCGATCGACTCCTTCGCGTCCACGACATGCTGCCTCGGGGTGCGACTGGAAGCAGACGGGCGGTGGCGGGTCTATGCCCCGCATGGGCTGGCCGACGTGTTCAACCTTGTGATCCGGCCCAATCCGGTTCTCGCACCCCGGGCGGTGTACGAGACCAAGGCGGAGCGGTGGCGGCAGGAGTGGCCTGAATTGCGGGTGCTGGAGTGGCCTGGGTAGCAGCAAGGTCGGCTGCGCGTTCGGAGAATTGGAAATATTCGCACGGATGGGCGTTTCCGGAGGCGTTCGGCTCCCCACGGGCGCTTGATCGCTAGCGTCATATTCACGCTATGAAAGGAGGTCACTCGCTCCTCGGCCGCAAGCCGAAGCCTGTGCCGTGTGACGGACAGGCCGAGTGACCAGCCCAAGTCATCACGATCCGCAAGATCAGGGAGGTGCCCTCGATGGCTACGTTTCCTGTAGGCCAGCAGACCCACCCTGGCGTGCTTCCTCAGCGCCAGGCTCTGGAATCCGTGGGAGCAGACACCCCTGGGAGCAGGGACGAAACGGCTCACGGACACCCCGCCACCGCGCGGGGCGCCGGCAGGGAACATGGGCGAGGGGAGACCGACGGGCACGGCACCAGAACCCGTCGGCGTCACGCCGAAACCGCTCCTTCGGGAGCGGAGACGGCAGAGAACGGGAACGGTGACGTTCCCCCGGACGAGCACACCTACGCGGGTGACATCGGCGCAAGCAGGGTCTTCGTCCTGTCCAAGGAAGGACAGCCTCTGATGCCCTGCCACCCCGCCCGCGCACGCGAGCTCCTCGGCAAGGGGCGGGCCGTGGTCGCACGGCAGATCCCCTTCACCATCCGGCTGAGAGACCGAACGCTCGCCGAATCGGAAGTCGACGGCGTGCAGTTACGCATCGACCCCGGTTCCAAAGGCACAGGTCTCGCCCTCACCGACGAGAAGAAAGAGACCAACGCGCGCGGTGCCACTGTCACCCTAAGGCGCGGACTGGTCTCCATCGAGCTCCAGCACCGGGGCGACCAGATCCACATGTGCATGCAGCAGCGCGCCGGATACCGAAACAGGCGACGGTCGGCCAACTGCCGCTACCGACAACCCCGTTCAGACAACCGCACCCACCCAGAAGGCTGGCTGCCTCCCTCGCTGCGCCATCGCGTCGACACGACTCTGTCCCTGGCGAAGCGCATGTGTCGATACGCACCCATCACCGAGATCCACGTAGAGAGCGCCGCCTTCGACACGCACTCCATGAGCGCGGGAAAGCACCTCACCGGAGCGGAGTACCAACAGGGCACGCTCGCCGGAACCGAAGCCCGTGCCTACCTCCACGCCAAGTGGAACCGAGCCTGCGCCTACTGCGACGCGACCGGCGTACCGCTGAATATCGACCACCTCCGGCCCCGGAGTCGTGGCGGCTCCGGCCGCATCTCGAACCTCGTCCTCGCCTGCGTTCCCTGCAACCAGGCCAAAGGCAGCACGCCCGTCGCCGTCTTCCTGGCCGACCGGCCCGATCGCCTCGCGAAGATCCTTCAGCAGGTCAAGACGCCACTCCATGACGCCGCAGTCATGAACACGACCCGCTGGCGGCTCACAGCGGCACTGGAACAACTAGGGAGACCAGTCCACACATGGTCGGGTGGCCGCACCAAGTGGAACCGCACGGCTATGGGGCTCAACAAGACTCACACCCTGGACGCCCTGTCCGTCGGACGCCTGAATCACGAGGACGGCGACGCAATCGTCCGGTTTCCGGAAGGTGTCCTCGTCGCCAAAGCCACCGGGCGCGGCTCTTACGCCCGCACCACTCCAGACCGGTTTGGGTTCCCCCGCCTCAGCCGGGCCCGGGTGAAGCAGCACTTCGGGTATGTCACTGGAGATCTCGTACGTGCCAACGTGCCCTCCGGCAAGTGGACAGGCACATGGACGGGGCGTATCTCCGTACGAGCCAGAGGGCAGCACAGTCTCACAACACCGGCGGGCCGCTTCAACGTCTCCCACTGGAACCTACGACTCGTGCAGCGGGGCGACGGATACGGATACTCCACCCGGCGAGAACTCCTGCCACAACCTTTTCGAAAAACCGGTTGAGCCGTGTTCGATCGGTTCCTAAAGTGGGCGGCACGCTAGAGACAGAAGAGGAGGTGATCCGGTAGATGTATGACAACCGGACAAGCGAGGTGGCTGCGGGCTAGTAGCCCGTCACCACACCCAGTGCGGTGCCGGACCAGCGCGTGAAGTGTGCGTGCAGCCGGCCCAATCTCCAGCAGTCACCCGACCCGCGGGCTCGCCGGTAAGTCCGGCCGGCTCCTTCGCCGTGAGGCGGAGGGACCAGAGCTCGCGGGTCGTCTGCGTTCTGTGGGCGTGTGAGCACAGGCACCTGCAAATCGGGGGGTTCGCAGTACTCTGAGGCCATGCTTCCGATGCTCGTTCGACGCCGCCACGTGGACTTCGTCCGCGTCACGAGCATGGGGTGTCCGGGTTCCGTCTGACCTAGGCCTCTCCCTCTTCCTCTTCCTCTTCCTTTTTCGCTTGGCACCCGTGGGCCCCGACCCCGTTTTCTGGCGGCCGTGCCCGGGCAGCCGTACTCCCTGCGGACGCACACCATGACGACGACGAACACGTCCTCCTTCCAGTACCAGCAGCTTCCGATCATTGATCTGTCGGCCGCCGATCGCGGGCCGCAGGCGCGTGGGCTGCTGCACGCGCAGCTGCACAGCGCCGCTCATGACGTGGGGTTCTTCCAGCTCGTCGGGCACGGGGTGAGCGCGGGTGAGACCAATGCCCTGTTGCGCGCGATGCGGCGTTTCTTCGCGCTTCCGGAGGCCGATCGGCTCGCGCTGGACAACGTCAACTCGCCGCACTTCCGCGGGTATACGCGTACGGGAGACGAGCTCACGGGAGGCAGCCGGGACTGGCGGGACCAGCTCGACATCGGGGCGGAGCGCGCCGCCCGGACACCTGGGGCGGGTGAGCCGGCGTACTGGTGGTTGGAGGGGCCCAATCAGTGGCCGGACGCGCTGCCGGAGCTGCGGGTGGCCGCGCTGGCGTGGATCGAGCGGCTGAGTGATGTCGCGGCGCGGCTGTTGCGGGAGCTGCTGGCCGCGATCGGGGCGCCCGCCGACTTCTACGAGCCCGTCTTCGGTTCGCGCGCGTATCCGCATCTGAAGCTGGTGCGGTATCCGGGGAGCGCCGGTGACGGCGGTGATCAGGGGGTGGGCGCGCACAAGGACTACGGGTTCCTGACGCTGCTGCTCCAGGACCGGGTCGGGGGGCTCGAGGTGCGGCGGGACGACGGGCTCTTCCATGATGTGCCCCCGCTTCCGGGAGCGTTCGTGGTGAATCTGGGTGAGCTGCTCGAGGTGGCCACCGATGGGTATCTGCTGGCCACCAATCACCGGGTGATGAGTCCGGCCGGTGCCACCGAGCGGTTCTCGGTGCCGTTCTTCTACAATCCGCGCCTCGACGCCCGTATCGAACCGCTGCCCTTCCCGCACGCGTCCGCCGCGCCCGGCGTGACGACGGATCCGGCGAATCCGCTCTTCGCGGAGTACGGCTTCAACGAGCTGAAGGGGAAGCTGCGGGCGCATCCGCTGGTCGCCGCCCGTCATCACGCGGGGCTGCTCACTCCCGCGTGATGACCGGCGGCGTACGGCACAGGGTGGCGTACGGCACAGGGTTCAGTGCGAGATGTCCTCGTAGCCCGCGATCTCCCGGGGGCCGCGGGTGCTGGGGCCCACATAGCGGGCGGAGGGGCGTACGAGTCGTCCCGTGCGCTTCTGTTCCAGGATGTGCGCGGACCAGCCGGCGGTGCGGGCGCAGGTGAACATCGAGGTGAACATGTGCGCCGGGACCTCGGCGAAGTCGAGGACGATGGCGGCCCAGAACTCGACGTTCGTAGCCAGGACGCGGTCCGGGCGGCGGGCGTGGAGTTCGGCGAGGGCGGCCTTCTCCAGGGCTTCGGCGATCTCGAAGCGGGGGGCTCCGAGGTCGCGGGCGGTGCGGCGGAGCACGCGCGCGCGTGGGTCCTCGGCGCGGTAGACGCGGTGGCCGAAGCCCATGAGGCGTTCGCCCTTGTCGAGGGCCTGCCTGACATAGCCGTCGGCGTCGCCGGTGCGTTCGATCTCCTCGATCATGCCGAGGACGCGGGAGGGGGCGCCGCCGTGCAGCGGTCCTGACATGGCGCCCACGGCTCCGGAGAGGGCCGCGGCCACGTCCGCGCCGGTGGAGGCGATGACGCGGGCGGTGAAGGTGGAGGCGTTCATGCCGTGTTCGGCGGCGGACGTCCAGTAGGCGTCGACCGCTGCGACGTGCTTGGGGTCCGGCTCGCCGCGCCAGCGGATCATGAAGCGCTCCACGACGGACTGCGCCTTGTCGATCTCGCGCTGCGGGACCATGGCGTTGCCCTGGCCGCGGGCGGACTGGGCGACGTACGACAGGGCCATGACGGCGGCGCGGGCGAGGTCCTCGCGGGCCTGCCGCTCGTCGATGTCGAGGAGGGGGCGCAGGCCCCACACGGGGGCGAGCATCGCCAGCGCGGACTGTACGTCGACGCGGATGTCGCCGGAGTGGACGGGGATCGGGAACGGCTCGGCGGGCGGCAGGCCGGGGTTGAAGGCTCCGTCGACGAGAAGTCCCCAGACGTTTCCGAAGGAGACGTGGCCGACCAGATCCTCGATGTCGACGCCCCGGTACCGGAGAGCGCCGCCCTCCTTGTCCGGTTCGGCGATCTCCGTCTCGAAAGCGACGACTCCCTCGAGTCCGGGTACGAAGTCGGACATCAGGCGGCTCCTCATGATGTGTGCGACGAATGATTTACGGGCGAGTGCTTTATGGGCGAGTACTTGATGGACGAGTACTTGATGGGTTGCTTGGATTGCTTGGGCGGCTTGGTGGCTCTCGCGACCATATGTCTGCGATGAGTGACATACGTCTGGTTCCGCGGTCTCCTCGTGGACTCGCGGTCCTGTACGTCACCTCGGTGATGCCCCATGCGGTCGGCGGTCACCCGACCGTTGCGACACCAGCACGATATCTCTGAGTGCCACCTTTGGGGAGAGTGCGCGGCACTCAGTGCCACGCAGGGTGCCATGCACGTGCCTCCGGCAATTCACCGCACTCCCGCCGTGCATGGGCGCGGATACGGCAGGATGCCCATGTGAACGACCGTGACCCCGCCCTCGATCGTCCCCTCGATCCCACCGTCGACCCCGCTCTCGACCCCGCCGCGATGCGCGAGCAGTACCGGGCCGAGGGAGTCGCCGAGACCGAGCTGGCCGCCCACCCCATGGAACAGTTCGCGCGCTGGTTCGGTCAGGCCGTGCGCGGCGCGGCGCGGGGTGCGGTGTACGAACCCAACGCCATGGTCGTCTCCACCGCGGACGCGGAGGGCCGGCCCAGCTCGCGCACGGTGCTGCTGAAGCAGTACGACGAGCAGGGCTTCGTCTTCTACACCAACTACGAGTCCCGCAAGGCGCGCGACCTGGCCGCCAACCCGTACGTCTCGCTGCTCTTCCCGTGGCACTCGATGGCCCGCCAGGTCATCGTCACGGGCACGGCGCGGCGTACCGGACGTGACGAGACGGCCGCGTACTTCCGGACCCGGCCGCACGGTTCCCAGCTCGGCGCGTGGGCCAGTGTCCAGTCCTCGGTGATCGACTCCCGCGCTGAACTGGACGCCTCGTACGCGGAGTTGAGCGCCCGTTACCCGGAGGGCGAGCAGGTCCCGGTGCCCCCGAACTGGGGCGGTTTCCGGATCGCCCCGCAGACGGTCGAGTTCTGGCAGGGCCGCGAGAACCGGCTGCACGACCGGCTGCGGTACGTGGCGGAGGCGGACGGCAGCTGGAAGGTGGAGCGGCTCAGTCCCTGAACCCGGTCCCGAGCGCCTCCTCCAGTAGTACGGCCCACTGCGCGACCACCCGCTCCCGCCGCCCCCCGTCGTCGGTGAGCAGGTTGGCGAGGCCGAGGCCTCGGGCCATGTCGAGGAGGCCTTGGACGGTCTCCCGTGCGCCCGGGTGGGACTCGTCCGCGGCGAGCAGTTCCACCGCTATCCGGTGGGTCTCGCGGCCGACGCGGGCTTCCAGTTCCGTGACCCTGGGGCGGAGTTGTTCCTCGTTGGAGGCGGCGACCCAGAGGTGGAGGGCGGCGCGGAAGAGGGGGCCGGTGTAGAGGTCGACGAGGGCGGCGACCACCTCGCGGCGGTCGGCGGCGCCCTGCGGGAAGAGGGCGCGCAGGGCTGTGGAGCGTTCCTCGGCGACGTACTCGACGGCCGCTGTGAAGAGGTCCTCGCGGGTCGGGAAGTGGTGTTGGGCGGCGCCCCGGGAGACGCCGGCGCGTTCGGCGACGACGGAGACCGTGGAGCCCGCCCAGCCGTGTTCGGCGAGGCAGGCCACGGCGGCTGCCAGGAGCCGCTGCCGGGTGGCCCGGCTGCGGTCCTGTTTGGGGACGTGCGGCGGACGTACGGCGGCCTCTCTCGCGCCCTCCGGTGCACTGTCCGTGGCGGTCACACCACCCATGCGGGATCCCGTCGTTCGAGGAAGGCCGTCATTCCCTCGCGAGCCTGCGCGGAGGAGAACAGCCGGGCCGAGAGCGCGGTCAGGTCGGCCGCGTCCCGGTCGAAGGCCTCCAGCACCTTAGCCGTGAGCAGCGACTTCGTCTCGGCGAGGCCTTGCGGGGAGGACCGGCGCAGTCCGTCGAGGACGGGCGCCAGGGTTACGTCGACGTCGTCGCCGGCCGCCGTGAGGAGCCCGGTGCGTACGGCCTCGGTGGCGTCGAAGCGTTCGCCGGTGAGGTAGTAGCGGGCGAGGGCGCGGGGGTCGGCGCGGGGCAGGAGGGGGAGGGAGATGACGGCGGGGGCGACGCCGATGCGTACTTCCGTGAAGGCGAAGGTGGCGTCCAGGGAAGCGGCCGCGATGTCGCAGGCGCCGAGCAGGCCGAGGCCGCCCGCACGTACGTGTCCGGTCACCCGGGCCACCACGGGTTTGGGCAGTTCGACGAGCTGCCGCAGCAGTCCGACGAGGGCGTCCGGGCGCGGCGGGTCGCGTAGGTCGGCGCCCGCACTGAAGGTGTTTCCGGTGTGGGTGAGGACGATCGCGCGTACGTCGCTGTCCTTGCCGCAGTGTGTGAGGGCGTCCGCGAGTTCGCCCACGAGTGCGGCCGACAGGGCGTTGCGGTTACCGGGTGAGTCGAGGGTGAGGGTGGTGACGGCGCGGTCGTGCGCCGTGTGCACAAGGGTCACTGGAGCTCCCGGAGTTGGCGGCGCAGGATCTTGCCCGAAGCCGCTCGCGGCACGCCCTCGATGAACGCGACCTCGCGGACCCTCTTGTAGGGGGCGACGCGTTCGGCGACGTACATCATGACCTCTCCTTCGGAGAGGTCGGGGGCGGACGGCTGGCGCACCACGTACGCGCGCGGGACCTCGTTCTTGTCCTCGTTGTAGACGCCGATGACGGCGGCGTCGGCTATGCCGGGGTGGGTGAGCAGCAGGGCTTCGAGTTCGGCGGGGGCGACCTGGAAGCCCTTGTACTTGATGAGTTCCTTGACGCGGTCGATGACGAAGAGCCAGCCGTCGTCGTCCACGTAGCCGACGTCTCCGGTGTACAGCCAGCCGTCCGGGTCGATCATCGCGGCGGTGGCTTCGGGCTGCCCCAGATAGCCCTTCATGACCTGGGGTCCGCGGATGGCGATCTCGCCCGCCTCGCCGACCTCCAGGTCCTCGGAGGGGTCGTCCAGGGACACGATGCGCATCTCCGTGCCGGCGATGAGTTTGCCGACGGTCCCGGGGGGCGGGTTCTCGGCGTCCAGGGGGACGACGAGGGCACCGGGCGACAGTTCTGTCATGCCGTATGCCTGGCCGATGGGCGGCAGGCCGAGCCGCCGTGAACAGGCGGCGGCCAGGGCGGCGTCCAGGGGGGCCGCCGAGCTGATGATGTACTTCAGGGACGACAGGTCGTACTGCGCGACGGCCGGGTGCTTCGCGAGGGCGAGGACGATCGGCGGGGCCACGTACAGGGCGTTGATGTGGTGCTTCTGGATGGCCGCGAGGAAGGTTTCGAGGTCGAAGCGGGGCAGCACGACGACCGTGGCGCCATGCTTGAGGGGCGCGTTCATGAGGGCCGTCAGCCCGTAGACGTGGAAGAAGGGCAACACCGCGAGGATGCGGTCGCCGGGGCCCATCGGCACGGACTGCCAGAGCTGCGCGAGGTTGGTGGCGATGGACCGGTGGGTGAGCATCACGCCTTTGGGGATGCCGGTGGTGCCCGAGGAGTACGGGAGGGCCGCGATGTCCTCCACCGGGTCGATGTCGATCTGCGGTTCGGGCGCCTCGGATTCCAGCAGGTCCATCAGCGAGCGGTGGCCGGGCGCCTGGTCGCAGACGAAGATCTCCCGTACGCCGCCCGCGAGTTCGGCGGCCTGGCGTGCCGACTCCAGGAGGGGCGAGACGGTCACGATCCAGCTCGCGGCGCAGTCGCGCAGCTGCTTGGCGAACTCCTCGGGCGTGGCGAGCGGGTGCACGGTCGTGACCGATGCCCCCGCGCGCGTGGCCGCGTAGAACGCCGTCGGGAAGGCGATGGTGTTCGGGCTGTGCAGGGCCAGTACGTCGCCCTTGCTGACGCCCGCTTCGGCGAACCCGGCGGCCAGCCGGCGGTGGAACACGTCGAGTTGGCCGTAGGTGAGCGTGGTGCCGTCGACCCCGTCGATGAGCGCGGGTGTCTCACCGCGCTCGGCGGCGTGGCCGAGGACCGCGTCGTGGATGGGTTCCTCGACGGCCGGAACGTCTTCGTACTGGCTGCGGAACACGGTGCCTCCTGGCGACGACTGGGCGGGCTGGGCAGTACCTGGCGCTCTCTGCGCACTCTCTGGCGCACTGCCTAGCACGGCTCAGTAAGACTTGGGCAGGCCCAGGGTCTGGTGGGAGATGTAGTTGAGGATCATCTCCCTGCTGACCGGTGCGATACGGGACACGCGCGACGCCGTGATCAGCGAGGCGAGGCCGAACTCGCGGGTCAGGCCGTTGCCGCCGAGGGTGTGCACGGCCTGGTCGACTGCCTTCACACAGGCTTCTCCGGCCGCGTACTTGGCCATGTTGGCGGCCTCTCCCGCACCGACGTCGTCCCCGGCGTCGTACAGGTAGGCCGCTTTCTGCATCATCAGACGGGCGAGTTCGAGCTCGATGTGGGCCTGCGCGAGGGGGTGCGCGATGGCCTGGTGGGCGCCGATGGGGTCCTTCCAGACGGTGCGCTCCTTGGCGTAGCCGATCGCTGTGGAGAGTGCGTAGCGGCCCATGCCGATCGCGAACGCGGCCGTCATGACGCGTTCGGGGTTGAGGCCGGCGAAGAGCTGGAGGAGGCCCGCGTCCTCGTCGCCGACGAGCGCGTCGGCGGGCAGCGTCACGTCGTCCAGGGTGAGCTCGAACTGCTTCTCCGCACCGTGGAGTTCCATGTCGATCTGCCGCCGCCCGAAGCCGTCGGCGTCGCGCGGGACGATGAACAGGCAGGGCTTGAGGCGGCCGGTCCTGGCGTCCTCCGTACGTCCCACGATGAGTGTCGCGTCGGCGACGTCGACGCCGGAGATGAACACCTTGCGGCCGCTGATCACCCACTCCTCGCCGTCGCGGCGGGCCGTGGTGGTGATGCGGTGCGAGTTGGAGCCCGCGTCGGGTTCGGTGATGCCGAAGGCCATGGTGCGGGTGCCGTCGGCGAGGCCCGGGAGCCACTCCTGTTTCTGCGCGTCCGTGCCGAAGCGCGCTATCACCGTGCCGCAGATCGCGGGCGACACGACCATCATCAGCAGGGGGCAGCCCGCGGCGCCCAACTCCTCCAGGACGATGGAGAGTTCGGCGATGCCGCCGCCTCCGCCGCCGTACGCCTCCGGCAGGTTGACGCCGAGGTAGCCGAGCTTGGCCGCCTCGGACCAGAGTTCGTCGGGGTGGGCGCCGTCGGCGATGACCTTGGTGATGTAGTCGCGGCCGTAGCGTTTGCCGAGCGCGGCTACGGCCGCTCGGAGGTCTTTGTGCTCTTCGGTCTCTGTTGCCGGGCTCATGGGGTCTCCTGGAGGGTGCGGCTTCGTCGTGGCTGGTCGCGCAGCGCCCCTGAAGGGGCTCGTCCGGCTAAAGGGGCTCGTCGGGCTCGACCACGGCCAGAAGGGTGCCGACCTCGACCTGCTGGCCAGGAGCGGCGTGAAGTGCGCTGAGGGTGCCTGACGCGGGCGCGGAGATCTTGTGTTCCATCTTCATCGCCTCCAGCCAGACGAGGGGCTGTCCGGCCGTCACAGCGGCTCCGGCGGCCAGGCCGTCGGCGACGCGGACGACGGTCCCCGGCATGGGGGCCAGGAGCGAGCCGGGGGCCTGCTGGGCGGCGGGGTCGGGGAAGCGGGGCAGCGCGGTGAGGGTGGTGGGGCCTACGTGGAGCTGGTCGCCGTAGCGGCTGATCTCGAACTTGCGCCGTACGCCGTCGATTTCGAGTACGACGAGATCGGCGTCGGCGTGCACGACGCGAACCCCTTCGGCGGTGAGGCCGTCGCGGGTGTGCCGGTAGTGGACCTCGTGCTCGGTGCCGTCGACGAGGTAGCGCTTGGTCTGCGGCTGGGAGGGCAGGTTGCGCCAGCCGCCGCCGAACCGGGAGCGGCCGTGCGCGTCGGAGAGGGCCGCGGCGAGGGGCGCGTACGGGTCCGGGGCCGCCCTGGTGAGCTCCTCCAGGTGGCGCTCGTAGAAGCCGGTGTCCATCCGCCCCGACACGAACTCCTCGTGCCGCAGGGACCGTACTAGAAGGTCCCTGTTGGTGACCGGGCCGTGGATGCTCGCCCGCTCCAGGGCGCCCGACAGCTTGCGGAGGGCCTCCGCGCGCGTGGGGGCGTGGGCGACGGCTTTGGCGAGCATCGGGTCGTAGTGGATGCCGATGGGGTCGCCGTCGGTGTAGCCGGTGTCCAGTCGGATGCCTTCGGGGACGGCGAGGCGGTGCAGGGTGCCGGTCTGCGGGGCCCACGCGCGGGCCGGGTCCTCGGCGTAGAGGCGGGCCTCGATCGCGTGGCCACGCGCGCGTGGAGGGTCGTTTTCGAGTACCGCGCCCTCGGCGACCCGGAGCTGGAGCGCCACAAGGTCGATACCGAAGACGGCTTCCGTGACGGGGTGCTCGACCTGGAGGCGGGTGTTCATCTCCAGGAAGTGGGCCTTGCCGTCGGCGATCAGGAACTCGACGGTGCCCGCGCCCACGTAGTCGACGGCGCGCGCGGCACGTACGGCCAGCTCGTGGAGCTCTGCCACCAGCGCGGGTGCGAGTCCGGGTGCCGGCGCCTCCTCGATCACCTTCTGATGGCGCCGCTGGAGCGAGCAGTCGCGCGTGCCGAGCGCCCACACCGTGCCGTGCGTGTCGGCGAGGATCTGCACCTCGACGTGCCGTCCGCCCTCTACGTAGGGCTCGACGAAGACCTCCCCGTCGCCGAAGGCGCTGAGGGCCTCGGCGCGGGCGGCCGTCAACTCCGCGTCGAGCTCAGCAAGCTCCCGTACGACGCGCATACCGCGCCCGCCGCCGCCCGCGGCCGCCTTCACCAGCACGGGAAGGTCGTCGTCGGTCACCGTCGACAGGGGTTCGAGCCCCATCAGCTTCTTGGCGCGCGTCTTCGACGCCATCGCCTCGATGGCCTCGGGCGGCGGTCCGACCCAGACGAGCCCCGCGTCGAGCACGGCCCGCGCGAAGTCGGCGTTCTCGGAGAGGAATCCGTACCCGGGGTGCACGGCGTCCGCCCCGGCGCTCAGGGCCGCCTTCACGATCAGGTCGCCGCGCAGATACGTCTCCGAGGGCGCCGCGCCCGGCAGCCGTACCGCCGCGTCGGCCACGCGCGCGTGGAGGGCGTTTTCGTCGGCGTCCGAGAACACAGCGACCGTCCGGATTCCCAACTCGCCGCAGGTGCGGAAGACGCGGCAGGCGATCTCGCCACGGTTGGCGACCAGAAGGGTTCTGATCATGAGGAGTGCACTCTTTCCACTAGATCACCGCAACCATCAATTGAGGAACTACCACGGCGAGCAACCAGGTCCGCGAGAGCGGCGGCGGTTTAGCCGCAAAGGACAGGCCTCACATCCGGAAGACGCCGAAGCCACCGCGCGCACCCTCGTAGGGCGCCGTGTGGATCGCGGACAGGCACATGCCGAGGACGGTGCGGGTGTCGCGCGGGTCGATGACCCCGTCGTCGTACAGCCGCCCCGACAGGAACATCGGCAGGGACTCGGACTCGATCTGCTGCTCCACCATGGCGCGCAGCGCGGCGTCGGCGTCATCGTCGTACGGCTGCCCCTTGGCGGCGGCGGACTGCCGGGCGACGATCGAGAGGACGCCGGCGAGTTGCTGTGGGCCCATGACGGCGGACTTGGCGCTGGGCCAGGCGAAGAGGAAGCGCGGGTCGTACGCCCGCCCGCACATGCCGTAGTGACCGGCTCCGTACGAAGCCCCCATGAGGACGGAGAGGTGAGGGACCTTCGAATTGGAGACGGCGTTGATCATCATCGCGCCGTGCTTGATGATGCCGCCCTGCTCGTACTCCTTGCCGACCATGTAGCCGGTGGTGTTGTGCAGGAAGAGGAGCGGGATGTCGCGCTGGTTGGCCAGCTGGATGAACTGGGCGGCCTTCTGCGACTCGGCGCTGAAGAGCACTCCTTGGGCGTTGGCAAGGATGCCGACGGGATAGCCGTGGAGCGTCGCCCAGCCGGTGGTGAGGCTCGTCCCGTAGAGGGGCTTGAACTCGTCGAAGTCGGAGCCGTCGACGAGACGGGCGACGACCTCGCGCGGGTCGAAGGGGTGCCTCAGGTCCCCCGGAACGATCCCCAGGAGCTCGTCCTCGTCGTACTTCGGCGGTGCGGCCGGGCCCGGATCGCCGTGCGCCTTGCGGTGGTTGAGGCGGGCCACCACGCGCCGGGTCTGCCGGATCGCGTCCTGCTCGTCGACGGCGAAGTAGTCCGCGAGCCCCGACACGCGCGCGTGCATCTCGGCGCCGCCCAGCGACTCGTCGTCGCTCTCCTCGCCGGTGGCCATCTTCACCAGCGGCGGCCCGCCGAGGAAGACCTTGGCCCGCTCCTTGACCATGATCACGTGGTCGGACATGCCGGGGATGTACGCGCCTCCGGCGGTGGAGTTCCCGAACACGACGGCCACGGTGGGGATTCCGGCCGCCGACAGCCGCGTGAGGTCGCGGAAGATCGCGCCTCCGGGGATGAAGATCTCCTTCTGGGACGGCAGATCGGCGCCGCCCGACTCGACGAGACTGATGCAGGGCAGCCGGTTGGCGAGGGCGATGTCATTGGCCCGCAGGGCCTTCTTCAGACTCCACGGGTTGCTGGCGCCGCCGCGCACGGTCGGGTCGTTCGCCGTGATCAGGCACTCCACGCCCTCGACGACACCGATCCCGGTGACCAGCGAGGCACCGACCGCGAAGTCACTCCCCCAGGCCGCGAGCGGCGACAGCTCAAGGAACGGTGTGTCGGGGTCCAGGAGCAGTTCGATGCGTTCCCGGGCGAGCAGCTTGCCGCGCTTGCGGTGCCGGGCGACGTACTTCTCACCGCCGCCCGCGAGCGCCTTGGCATGCTCGGCGTCCAGCTCGGTGACCTTGCTGAGCATGGCTTCGCGGTTGGCGGCGTAGTCGGGGCTCCGCGTGTCGAGCGCCGATGAGATGACGGTCACAGCAGGGACTCCGGGATGTCGAGGTGGCGGGAGCGGAGCCATTCGCCCAGCGCCTTGGCCTGGGGGTCGAAGCGGGCCTGCGAGGCCACGCCCTCGCCGAGGATTCCCTCGACGACGAAGTTGAGGGCGCGAAGGTTCGGCAGCACATGGCGTACGACGGTCAAGTCGGCGCTCTCCGGGAGGAGTTCGCGGAACCGGTCGACCGTGAGGGTGTGGGCGAGCCAGCGCCAGGCCTCGTCCGTGCGGACCCACACGCCGACGTTCGCGTTGCCGCCCTTGTCGCCGCTGCGGGCTCCGGCGACGCGACCGAGGGGGGCGCGGCGGGTGGGTTCCGACGACGGTGACGGCGGCGGCTCGGGCAGGGGCGGTTCCGGCGCGTCTTCGAGTCTTTCGCGTGCTTCAAGTCCTTCGCGTGCTTCAAGTCCTTCGAGTACGAGGGTGTCGTGGGCCGGGGCCACAGAGATTCGGCGCCCGTCGTGGAGGACGGCCACATGGTCCACGTCGCCATGGGGGACGTACACATCCTCGAAGACCCCATAGGGCGCGCCCGTCCCAGGTGGCGCCATCACATGGAATCCGGGGTAGCCGGAGAGGGCGAGTTCGATTGCGGCGCCACTGAACGTCCGCCCCACCGCGTGCTGGTCCGCGTCCCGTACGACGAGCCGGAGGAGCGCGCTCGCGGTCTCCTCGGTGGGGGCGTCGGGGTGGTCGGTGCGGGCGAGCTCCCAACGCACGTCGGCGGGGCGGGACTTGGCCGAAGCCAGCGCGGTGTCCATCTGGTCCCGGACGAGGGCGGCCTTCGCCTCGATGTCGAGCCCCGTCAGCACGAACACGACCTCGTTGCGGAAGCCGCCGAGCCGGTTGAGGCCGACCTTGAGGGTGGGGGGCGGCGCCTCGCCGCGTACGCCGTCGATGCGCACCCGGTCGGGGCCCTCCTGGGTCAGCCTGACGGTGTCGAGCCGGGCGGTGACATCGGGCCCCGCATACCGGGCGCCCGACGTCTCGTACAGCAGCTGCGCGGTGACCGTGCCGAGGTCGACGAGTCCGCCGGTGCCGTCGTGTTTGGTGATGACGCTCGTGCCGTCCTCGTGGAGTTCGGCGAGCGGGAAGCCGGGGTGGCGGAGAACAGCGGGGTCGTGCTCGGCGAAGAAAGCGTAATTGCCGCCGGTGGCCTGGGCGCCGCACTCCAGGACGTGCCCGGCGACCACGGCGCCCGCGAGCCGGTCGTAAGCGTCCGGGGCCCAGCCGAAGTGGGCCACGGCGGGCCCGGTGACGAGCGCCGCGTCCGTCACCCGCCCGGTGACGACGATGTCCGCGCCCTCACGCAGGCACGTGGCGATTCCGGCGCCGCCGAGGTAGGCGTGCGCGGCGAGGCTCTTCGGGTACCTGGAGCCGAGTTCGTCGCCTTCGACGTGGGCGACCCGCGCCGGGATGCCGAGCCGGTCAGCCAACTCCCTTACGGCGTCGGCGAGTCCGGCCGGGTTGAGGCCGCCGGCGTTCGCGACGATACGTACGCCGCGCTCGTGCGCGAGGCCGAGGCACTCCTCCAGCTGGCCCAGGAAGGTCTTGGCGTATCCGCGCCCGGGGTCCTTCAGCCGGTCCCGCCCCAGGATGAGCATGGTCAGCTCGGCGAGGTAGTCGCCGGTGAGGACGTCCAGCGGGCCGCCGGTGAGCATCTCACGCATGGCGTCGAAGCGGTCGCCGTAGAACCCGGAGGCGTTGCCGATGCGGAGGGGTGCGATGGTCACCGCGCCAGCCCCTTCGGTGCGCGGCCGGTACCGGACTTCGACGCACGCCCGGTACCGGACTTCGACGCACGCCCGGCGCCGGACTTCGGTGCACGCCCGGCGCCGGACGGCCCCGCGAAGGCTTGCGCGATGTCCAGCCAACGGTCGGCGTCGGGCCCTACCGCCCGTACGGCGAGGTCGGCACGGTTCGCCCGCTGGGTGACCAGCAGGCAGAAGTCGAGCGCGGGGCCGGTGACGCGCTGGGCGGCGTCCTCGGGCCCGTGCGTCCACAACTCCCCCGACGGGCCCGCGAGTTCCACCCGGAACTCCGCACTCGGCGCGGGGAGCCCTCGTACCCCGAAGGCGAAGTTCCGCGTCCGCACACCGATGCGCACCACATGCTGGAGCCGGTCCGTAGGTGCGCGCATCACACCCAACGCGTCGGCCACATCCTGTCCGTGGGCCCAGGTCTCCATGACGCGGGCGGTGGCCATGGAGGCGGCGGACATGGGCGGCCCGTACCAGGGGAAGCGCCCGCCCAGGGGCGCGGCGCGCAGCGCGCGTTCCAGTTCCCCGCGCCCCGCACGCCAGGTGCTGAGCAAGCGCGCGGGCGCCGTGCGCGCCCCCTCTTCGGCCCCTTCGTCCACGAAGGACCCGGCCGCCGCGAACGCCTTCTCGGTCTCTCGCCCGAACGCCTCCGCGTCCGTGATGGCGATCAGTGCCGCCCGGTCGGTCCACGCGAGATGCGCGATCTGATGGGCGATGCTCCACCCCTCGGCAGGCGTCGGAAGGGTCCATTCACCCTCCTCCAACTTCCCCACCAGCTGGTCGAGTTCCTCGCTCTCCCGGTGCAGATCGTCGATCACGGACGACGGGTCGAACACGATGGCGCTCCCCTCGGGGGCCGACGGTGTGCGGGCGGCGTTCGGCGTGGTACGTGCTGCGTTTCGGAGCATGGCAGCGGACACAGAAACAAGCAAGCGTGCTTGCATTATTGATTTCGTTCGTGCGGGCGGCTGCCGAAGGGGCGCTCACCTAGGGGGTGCCGTTTGGATCACCCCGGGTCCGACGAGTCACGGCGTACCGGCAGCCGCCCCTCCTTCGCCTCCCGCGCCCTTTGCGAATTCGAACGCCACGAACGCCAGGGGAGTTACGATCGATTCGTAAGTAGGCACTATTTGGTGCGCTACGCCCCTGACGGGAGATGCGGATGACCAGCACGGCGAAGTCGGCGCGCCAGATCGAGCCCGGCACGTATGAGGCGTACATGCACGACTGTCCCGCGGTGGCGTTGCTCTCGACGATCAGCAACCGGTGGGTCAGCCTGACGATGTGCACTCTCGGGTCCTACGGCGACGCGATGCGGTACAGCCACATCAGCCGAGAGATCCCCGGCGTCAGCCAGAAGATGCTCACCCAGACCCTGCGCATGCTTGAGCGCGACGGCATGGTGAAACGGACGGCCACACCGACCGTGCCGGTACGTGTCGACTACGAGCTGACCCCGCTCGGGCAAGGCCTGTACGGCCTGCTTTCGCAAGTACGCGACTGGGCCGCCGACAAGACCGACGAGGTCGACGAGGCGCGAGCGCACTACGACACCCGGAAGACCGAGCAGTAGCGGCAACGGAAGCACGGAAGCCCCCGCGAAGGGCGTAACGCACTAAAAAGTGCCTACTTACGAATCGATCGTAACTCCCCTAGCGTTCGTAGCATACAGAGCGTTCGAATTTGCAAAGGGAAGAGTGAAGATCATGCGTGCAGCAGTCGTGAGGAAGATCGGTGGACCCGAGGCCGTCGAGGTCGTGGAGGTCCCCCTCCCGGAACCGGGTCCCTTCGAGGTCCGCGTCAAGGTCGCGGCCGCCGGGCTCAATCCCGCCGACGCCGCTGTGTGGGGTGGCTTCTTCGGGCCGTTGGAGGAGGTCGAGTACATCGGTCTCGGTCTGGACGCCGCCGGAACGATCGACGCGGTCGGCCCGGGTGTCCTCCTCAAGGTCGGCACCCCGGTGATCGTGTTCCACGCCCCCGTGCTGCGCCCCACGAAGGCCCAGGCCGAATACCTCGTGACCGACCTCAACTCCCTCGCCCCCGCCCCGGAGGGCATGGACCTGACGCTCGCCGCGACGATCCCGCTCAACGCGATGACCGCCTCCCTGGCCCTGGACCACCTCCCGCTGCGCCCCCGCGACACCCTGCTCGTCACGGGCGCCGCCGGTGCCGTCGGCGGCTACGCCGTCGAGCTGGCCCGGACGCGGGGCGTGCGGATCGTCGCGCAGGGGCGGCCCGAGGACGAGGAGTTCCTCCGCGATCGTGGCGCCACCTGGTTCGTGTCGCGCGACGAGGAACTGAGCGGGGCGGTACGCCGGTTGGTGCCGGAGGGCGTGGACGGCGTGCTCGACGCGGCGGCCCTGGGCGCCCCCGCGCTGGCCGCTGTCCGTGACGGCGGGGTGTTCGTGAGCGTGCGGGTCGACGTGCTGCCGACGCCGGAGCGGGGCGTGGTGGTACGCCACACCTCCGCCGGTCCCGACGCGACGCGTCTCTCGTACCTCTCCGCGCTCGCCGAGGTTGGTGTGCTGACGCCGCGCCTGGCACAGATCTACCCCCTGTCGCAGGCAGCCGAAGCCCACGCCCAACTCGCCCGGGGCGGACAGCGGGGCCGGATCGTGCTGGTGCCGTGAACGCCGGGGACCGGCACCGCGGCGCCACCGCGGCCACCGCGGCCACCGAAGCCACCGAAAGGAGCCGATCGTGAAGGAAGCAGCCCCTGTCGTCACCGCGGTGACCAGGATCTCCGCTTCGGTGGAGGACGTGTGGCGCGTGCTCGTGACGTTCGACCAATACGTGCGGTGGCACCCGGTTCTGTCCCTCGACGCGAGGCCCGAACAGGTCGTGGTCGGGGCGGAGATTCCGGGCCGCGTCTCGGGCGGCGACTCCGCTGAGCAGGACGTCACGATGAGGATCGTCGAGGTGGAGGCCCCTCGTCGGCTGGTTTGGGAGGGCGGATCGCTCGACGCGATCCTCGGCAGACACTCGTTCGTCCTCACTCCCCAGCCGGACGGCACCACCGAGTTCACCGAATCCGAGGAGTTCTTCGGCCCGGCCGCTGCCGAACTCGTCCCGGCACTCGGCGAGCTCACGAAGGAGTACTCCCGATACGGTGCCGCTCTGGGCGCACGCGTGGAGGGTCTGCCCGGCTGACGTCGGTTGTGCCGAGGCGGGGAGCGGGCGTGGAGGGCATCACGTCCGGGACGTACTCCCACTGCCAGGTCACGCGGAACCGTCCGCCCGTTCCGCTCGACCGATTCCGACAGGCCCAGGCATCAGCCCAAGACGCCTACTCGGCGCCCACCCGCGCCTTCCCCCGCCCCACCTGAGTCCGCACCGCGCCCATGCTCGCCGCGATGACGAGGGCGATCGCGAGGGCCTGTATGGCGGAGAGTGCCTGGTCGAGGATGAGGAAGCCGGCGGTCGCTGCGATGGCCGGTTCGAGGCTCATGAGGATGGCGAAGGTGGAGGCGGGGAGGCTGCGCAGGGCAAGGAGTTCGAAGGTGTAGGGGAGAACGGAGGAGAGTACCGCCACGGCGGCGCCCAGGGCGATCGTCGTGGGGGCCAGCAGCTTCGAGCCCGACTCCACGATCCCCAGCGGCAGGAACACCACCGCCGCGACCACCATGGCGAGCGCGAGCCCGTCGGCCTGGGGGAAGCGTCGCCCCGTACGGGCACTGAAGATGATGTACGTCGCCCACATGGCGCCTGCCGACAGGGCGAAGGCGACGCCGAGGGGGTCGAGGCTGCTGAAGCCTCCGCCGCCGAGAAGGAAGACGCCGCCGAGGGCGAGGCCTGCCCAGACGAGGTTCAGGGCGCGGCGGGAGGCGAGGACGGAGAGGGCGAGCGGGCCGAGCACTTCGAGGGTGACGGCGGCGCCCAGCGGGATGCGGTCGACCGACTGGTAGAACAGCCCGTTCATCGCGGCCATCGTGACGCCGAAGACGACGATGGTGCCCCAGTCGGCACGTGAGTAGCCGCGCACCTTGGGACGGCAGATCACGAGCAGCACGATCGCGGCCACCGCGAGCCGCAGGGTGACGACCCCGAGCGCCCCGGCGCGCGGCATCAGCGTCACGGCCAGCGCGCCGCCGAACTGCACGGAGATCCCGCCGGCGAGGACCAGGCCCAGCGGGCCGAGGGCACCCCGGCGCCCGGAACTCTTCGCGGAACCTTCCGCGGAAGCGGCTGCCGCTGCGGCGACAGCGGGTTCGGTCGCCGTCGTGGCCACGTCAGCGCTGGGGAGTTTCACGGGAGCCGTCCAGGAAGGTCGGGTCGAGATTCGAGTCGCGGTTCGAGTCGCGGTTCGAGTCGCGGTTCACTGATGATCGTCTATCCTGCTGCACTTGCCAGTCCAGAGTAATGGACTACGTCAGGACTGTGAACTCCTTTTACGGCTTACCACGGGGCGCGAAGGGTGGGATGGGTCACCCGCGTCGGGCCACGTGTCACCCACGTCGGGCCATATAGAGATCCAGCGCCTTGTGGAGGACTCGGTTGAGGGGGAAGTCCCATTCGCCGAGGTATTCGGCGGCCTCGCCACCGGCACCGACCTTGAAGCGGAGCAGGCCGAGGAGGTGGTTGGTCTCGTCCAGGGTGTCGGTGATGCCGCGGAAGTCGTAGACGGAGGCGCCGAGTTCGTGGGCGTCGGACATCATGCGCCACTGGATGGCGTTGTTCGGCTGGACCTCGCGCTTGCGGCTGGTGGAGGCGCCGTACGAGTACCAGACGTGTCCGCCGACGGTCAGCATCGTGGCGGCGGCGAGGATGTCGCCGTCGTGGTGGGCGAGGTAGAGGCGCATGCGGTCCGGGTCCTCGGCCGTGAGCGCGTTCCACATGCGCTCGAAGTAGGGCAGCGGGCGCGGGATGAAACGGTCGCGTCCGGCCGTCTCCGCGTACAGCTCATAGAAGGCGGGCAGGTCGTCATACCCGCCCCGCACCACCTTCACGCCGGCCTTCTCGGCCTTCTTGATGTTGCGCCGCCACTGCTGATTGAGGCCCTGCTGGATCTCCTCCAACGACCGCCCAGCAAACGGGACTTGGAAGACATACCGCGGCTGTCCGGCCGCGAATCCGTCCTCGCTGTCGGGCTCGGTCTGCTGCCAGCCCATCCGCCGGAGCCGTTCCGCGACCTCGAAGGCCCCCGGCTCGTACGTCGTCGCCGCCGCGTCTCCCAGCCGCCGCGCCGCCGGATCGGCGATCGCCGCCTTGACCGCGTCCGCACTCCACCGCCGTAGGACCACGGGCGGCCCCATCTTCACCGAGAACGCGCCCCGCGCCTTGAGGTGGGCCAGCATCGGATCGAGCCAGCGTTCGAGATCCGCCGCGCGCCAGTCGATGACCGGCCCCTCAGGGAGATAGGCGAGGTACCGCTTGATCTTCGGCAGTGGCCGCATCAACACCAGCCCCACGCCGACGAGCCGCCCCTCCCCTCCATCCCCTTCGAACCAGCCCAGACTCTCCGCCCGCCAGTCCGGCTTCACATCACCCCAGGACGGCACCTGCATATGGCTCGCCGAGGGCCGCGTCCTGACGAACGCCAGATGTTCTTCACGGGTGATCGCCTGCAGGCGGAGACTCATGCGCGGCACTCCTCATGGGGGTAGGTGGATCTGCCAGCGTACTCACGGGATTTTCCGCGCACCGGTTCCGATCGGCGTGTCCGTATGTGCAGGTCAGCCTCCGCCTCACGACCCGCCGTCACAACGCCAGGCGCCTCCGGCCGAACCGCCTAACTGAGCGAAGCGTCCAGGGCGAGAGGCCCCGAAACCGTCCCTCACCCTGTGGGCGAATGCGTCTGGTGACGCAATTGTCCTGCCAGTCCCAGCGACACACCATGGCTTACGGCGTGTCGCTGGGACTCAGCAACCTCTCACCAGCTGCCTGCCCGGCCAGAGGCGGCGAGTCACGCGTGGAGCTCCCCCGGGACTCGGGGCTGCCCGCGACTGACGGGCGGGCGGACCATGAAGACGTCGACGGGGTCCTGGCTCTCCACGGTGAAGCCATGCCTCTCGTAGAGGCGTCTGGCGGCACTGCCCTGCAACACGTTCAGGCGGACCATCGCGCCCTCGGAGTCCGTGCGGTCCAGCAGAGTACGCAGGATCGCCGAACCGATGCCGCAGCCATGGAGTTCCGGGGCGAGATAGAAGTGTTCCAGCCACTGACCGCCCTCGCCCGGGCGCAGTGTCACACAGCCCGCGAAGGCGTCGTCGGCCACGACGACCGACGTGTACCGCGCGGAGAAGGAGTCACGCAGGCGCTGCCGGACCCGGTGCTCGTCGAACCGGCCCAGCCGCTCCAGATCCGGCCGCATCACCCTCGCCCGCAACTCCGCGATCACCTCGACGTCCGCCGGCTCCGCGACGCGCAGTGCCCATCCACCGGCCCCTCCCAGGGCAGCACCGGATGTCGCCCGCCCCCGCCCCGGTCCGCCCACCCTCGTACTCACGTCCATGATCGGAGTATCTCAACGGGCAGTTGCGCCCCCTGGATCACCCCCGTCCCGCAGGTCAACGCCCGTCCCGCGGCCCGAACGCCTCGATCACCTCCGCGTCCGTGGCCCGGGCGTTGAGGAAGTAGTCGGCCCACTCGGCGATCTCCGGGTAGCCGGACTCCCGGGTGAGGCGGGCGGTCGCGGCCGGGATGTCGAGGGGCGTGGTGCGGAGGGAGACGCCCGGGCCGAGGAGGGACCAGTGGGCGCCGGGGCGGCCGTACGGCATGCCGACGCTGCCGGGGTTGACGACCTGGCGGCCGTGGGCGAGTCGGACGAACGGCATGTGGGTGTGGCCGCAGACCACCGTGCGGACGGTGCCGTCGAGGTCCGCGAAGATCTCCGCCCAGCGCGCGAGGCGGGAGTCGACGAGGACGACCTCTTCGTCGTCCCGTGGCGTCGCGTGGCAGAACAGCACCTCGCCGAGCCCGGCGATGGAGAGAGCGCGTGTCTTCGGGAGTCCGGCCAGGAAGTCGACCTGGTCGTCGCGGAGTTGGTCTGCGGCCCAGGGGGCGATCGGGTCCGGGATCGACGTACGTCGACCGCGGCGGTACTCGACCAGCTCGCGGTCGGCGTTGCCACTGATCCACACTGCCCGGTCGCCCAGTTTCGCCAGCAGGTCCAGCACCTCGACGGGTTGCGGGCCTGCCGAGATGTCACCGGTGAGCACGATGCGGTCAGCGGTGGCCACGTCCGGTTCGGCGAGGACCGCTTCCAGCGCGGGCAGCACTCCGTGGATGTCGGAGAGGACAGCGACCCGGTCAACTGGGGTCGGCATGGCAGGGGTCGGCATGGGCACCACCCTCGGTCGCGCACACCGCCCCCGCCCCGATGTTCGCCTATCGCGTAGTCGCACCGTCCAGCCCCTCCGCCAGTACCTCCGCCAAGTGCCTCCCCCTTAGGGGATCACCCAGGAACGGGGCTGTGCCGGCCGAGGGTGTGGCGCCCGCCGAACAGCAGCCGGGGTACAGCAGCCGGAGTCAGGAGTGGCCGGCCTCGGAGTGTCGGTCCGGGGCGTTCCATCCGTTGTCGAGGAGGTCGAAGGCGATGTCGACGGCCTGTTCGGGGTCCGCGGCGCGGTGGGCGAGGGCGGAGGTCTCCAGGGCGAAGTGGGCCAGGGCCGCGCTGCGCGGGTCGTCGGGTGGGGCGCCGGTGTCGGCGGCGATGGCGCGGGCGAGGGCGTCCTGGTGGCGCGTCCACATGCGGTGGGCGTAGTCGCTCAGGGCCGGGGTGTTTCTCACCAGGTCGAGGAACTGGGTGTAGCGCACGTCTGAGTCGGCGGCGCGGAGGCGGACGCGTTTGACGTGTGTGCACAGGGCCTGGGGGATGGTCGTACCGGGGGTGCGGTCGCGGACGGCGGCGACCAGCCCGGCCTCCTGGTCGGCCTCTTCGTCGAAGACGAGGGCCTCTTTGCTCGGGAAGTGCTTGAGGAGCGTGGTGGTGGACACGTCGGCCGCCTCGGAGACGTCGTGCAGGGTCACCGCGTCGTAGCCGTGCTTGATGAAGAGGTTCAGGGCGGCATCGGCGAGCGCCTGGCGCGTGGCGGCCTTCTTGCGTTCGCGCCGTCCCACTGGAGTCGTCATGGTCCCACCATACCCACTATTGCCTGACGCAAAAAGTTGTGTCGTTGAACTTTCTTGGTCGATGTGCTTTCGTGGAGACAGCAGGACCCGTCGGGAGCGCCTGCCCGGCCTTTCGGCACCGCCGACGACCGTCCTCGACTTCTCGATCTCCCGACTTCCCGACTTCCCGACTTCCCGATCTGCCGATTCCCCAACGCCCTGAAAGGCGTGGTCAAACGACCATGAACCCCACCCCTGCCCTTACCCCTGCCCGCCCCCATGCCCGCATCGCCGTCATCGGCGCCGGACCCGGCGGCCTGATCTGCGCCCGCGTCCTCCAGCGCCACGGCGTCGACGTCACCGTCTACGACCTCGACGCCTCCGCGACCGCCCGCAACCAGGGCGGCACCCTCGACATGCACCCCGACACCGGCCGGCACGCCCTGCACGCCGCCGGTCTGTGGGACGCCTTCAGCACCCTGGCCCGCCCCGAAGGCGAACAGATGCGCCTGGTAAGCCGCGACGGCCAGGTCCTGTTCGACGCCGCCCCGCCCCAGGACGGCCAGGGCAACCCCGAGATAGACCGCGGCCAGCTGCGCGACCTGCTCCTGGACTCCCTCGCTCCGGGCACCGTCCGGTGGGGCCACAAGCTGGAGCACGCCGAACCGCTCGGCGACGGCCGGCACCGCCTGCACTTCGCCCCCGGAGCCCCCTGCGCGAGCGTCGATGCCGACCTGGTCGTCGGCGCCGACGGCGCCTGGTCCCGGGTGCGCCGGCTCATGTCCGACGCCGTTCCCCTCTACACCGGGGTCACGTTCGTCGAGACCGGCCTGAACGACGCCGACGCCCGCCACCCGGAGCTCGCCGCCCTCACCGGCAGCGGCACCATGATGGCCCTCGACGAGGGCCTCGGCTTCGTCGCCCAGCGCAACAGCGGCGGCCACATCCGCGTCTACGTCGGCATGCGCGCCGCCGAGGACTGGCACCGGCAGGCGGGCGTCGACCTCACCGACCCCGTCGCGGTCCGCGACGCCCTGCTGGCGCGGTTCGCCGGCTGGAGCCCGGTCCTGCACGGCTACATCACCGGCACCGACACCGGCTACGTCAATCGTCCCCTGTTCGCCCTGCCCGTCCCGCACACCTGGGAGTACACCCCTGGCGTCACTTTGCTGGGCGACGCCGCCCACCTGATGTCCCCGTTCTCGGGCATGGGCGCCAACCTCGCCATGCGCGACGGCGCCGACCTCGCCCAGGCCCTCATCGACCACACCCACACCCACACCCACGCCCACATCGACGACGCCGTCGCCGCGTACGAGAAGGTCCTCCTGCCCCGGTCCGTCGAAGCCGCCGAAGGAGCCGCCGAGGGCATCGACGGCGCCTTCGCCCTCGACAGCGCCGAACAGACCCTCGCGCATATGACCGCTCGCCACTGACTCACCGAGATTTGGTCAGCCGGGTCAGGACTCCTGACAAAAGTCGTGGACTTGACCTGGTCAGAGGTCGGTGTCGTGCACGAGGCAGCCGAGTATCGGGACGCGGTCAGCCGCGTAATCGCACGCGATAAACCCGGCGACGTCGGCGATCATCCCCGGGATACTGGTCGCCCATGGATGAGGTCAAAGTCGTTGTCGCCCATTCCGAGCGCGCGACCCTGCGCGTCGGCGATGTGTTCCTCAAGGTGGACGCCGATCAGGCGCGCATCGACGTCGAGGTCGAGGCGATGGACCTCGCGCCGGTCCCGACCCCGGAGGTCCTGTGGCGCAAGCCGCCCGTGCTCGCGATCGCCGCACTCCCGGGGACGACGCTTGGGCGCCTCGGCGAGCCGTCGACCGCGTCGCCTGCGGCGTGGGCCGCGGCGGGCGCCGCCATCCGGAAGCTGCACGACGCACCGCTGCCGCCCCGGCCCAGCCGGAGCATCGTCGCGCTGGCGGCGGAACTCGACGACGAGTGCGAGTTGCTCGTGACGAACGGCGTCCTGCCCGCTGACCTGGTCACCCGCAACCGCCAGGTCGCCGAGGCCGCGCTCCGGCCGTGGACTCCGGCGTTCACACACGGCGACCTGCAGATCGAGCACGTGTTCCTCGACGGCGACGAGGTCACGGGCATCATCGACTGGTCCGAGGCGGGCCAGGGTGATGCCCTGTACGACCTCGCCACCTTCACGCTGGGACACGAGGAGCACCTCGACGACGTCGTCGCCGGCTATGGCACCGACATCGACCTCGACGTGATCCACGCGTGGTGGTCGTTGCGAAGCCTGCTGGTGATTCGCTGGCTGGTCGAGCACGGCTTCGACCCGTTCGCGCAGGGCTGTGAGGTCGACGTGCTGAGATCCCGGATGTGAACACTGCGCGAGCCCGACTGCCACTTACGCGATCACGTATGCGTTCACGTATGCGTTCACGAACGAGAACTGACACATCGTCATTGCCGGAGTTCCAGAAACGGGTCTTCCTCTTGTCAGGAGTCGTCAGTCCGGTCAGCCGGTCCTGGTGGCGAACGGGCCGCCGACTCCGAACGCGAGCCGCGCGAAGTTCTCGCCGATGCGGCGGTGTCCCGAGGGATCAGGGTGGACCTCGTCGGGCAGTGGCAGTTCGGCGTAGTCCTTCTCGCCGTAAAGGTGACGGCCGTCGAGGTAGTGCAGGTTCGGGTCGTCGGCTGCCCGCTGTTCGACGGTCCGGGCGAGTTCGTCGCGGATGACGTTGAGGGTGAGGCGCCCGGCGGCGCGTTCGGCGGGATCGCCCGTGGCCTTGAAGCGCAGGGTCCCGCCGTCGAAGTAGGGCGCCAGGGGGCCGGGGGTGTCCTCCTGGACCGGGCACAGGATGGGGGACACGACCAGCAACGGTGTCGTCGGATGCCCCTCGCGGATGGTGTCCAGGAAGCCGTGGACCGCGGGGGTGAAGGCGCGCAGGCGCATCGCGTCGGTGTTGACGACATTGATGCCGATCTTGAGGCTGATCAGGTCCGCCGGGGTGTCCCGCATCGCCCGGGCGGTGAACGGGTCGAGCAGCGCGCTCCCGCTGAACCCCAGATTGATCAGCTCCACTCCACCCTGCGCCGCGGCCAGGGCCGGCCAGATGGCGCTCGGGTGCGCGGCGTTCGAGCCGTGGCTGATGGAACTGCCGTGGTGGAGCCACACCCTGCGCCCGTTGTCCGGCACCGGCTCGACCGGGGCATCGGTGCGCAGGGCGATCACCTCGGTGATCTCCGTATGCGGAAGCCAGATCTCGACGTCCTTGTCACGCGTCGGCAGACCGGTGAACCGGGCGGTGCCGGCAGGTCCTTCACTCAGTTCGGCGGCCTGAGTGACCATGTCGATGATCGTGCGGACGTTACCGCCGGGCACCGTGGCCTGGGCAGCGAGTCGGCCGTCGACCAGCAGGTCGTACACGCCGTCCGCCGGGGCCGGGAGACCTTGGTAGACCCGCTTGGTGGGCAGCGTGTCCAGTTCGATGGTGGTGGCCCGGGTGCGGAAGACCAACCGCACACCGGAGGGCTGGGCCTCGGCTACGGCCAGTTGGTCGTCGGGGATCTGCCGACGGGCCCGAGCGGGCAGGCGATGCGGCAGCAGACCGTGCGCGGTCGGTTCGACGTCCAGGAAACCGCGCAGCATGTCCACGGTGACGGGTGTGGTGATCCAGTCGTACTCAGCGTTCATTGCTCATGGTCCTGTGGCTGTGGCTGTGGCTGTGGCTGTGGCTGTGGCTGTGGCTGTGGCTGTGAGGCTATGGGGCTGCGGCTCTGGCCGTTGCTGCGGCTGCGGCTGTTGCTCTGGCCGTTGCTGCGGCTGTTGCTGTGGCTGATCAGGGCGTGGTCCAGTTGCGCAGGAGGGCGTCCAGGCGGTCCAGGGTCCAGGTCCAGGACTCCTGGGAGTCGACAGCGGTGTGGCTGAAGCTGCCGGCCATCTCCAGGCTGACGTAACCATGGAAGACGCTGCCGAGCATCCGGACCGCGTGCGTCTGGTCCGGCTCCGTCAGGTCGTAGCCCCGCAGGATCGCCCGCGTCATCTGTGCGTGCCGGACGCCGGCACTGGCGGCCGCCGTCTCGGGGTCGAGCCGGAGCCGCATGGCGTCGTACCGACCGGGGTGCTCCCGGGCGTAGTCGCGGTAGGCGTCCGCGAAAGCGGCCAGGGCGTCCTTGCCGGCCCGCCCGGCCAGTGCGGCGGCGACCCGGTCGGCGAGTTCCTCCAGCGCGAACAGGGCGATCCTCGTCTTGAGGTCATGGGAGTTCTTCACGTGCGAGTACAGACTCGCGACCTTGACGTCGAACCTCCGGGCGAGCTCCGAGACGGTCACCTGGTCGAAGCCGACCTCATCGGCCAGCTCCGCCCCGGCCCGGGTCAGACGCTCCGCGGTCAGCCCTACTCGAACCATAACCATCCTCCGAATCACCGATGGCCATCATGCATTTAGCTAATACCTTTAGGCAAATCAGCCTGCCACTCCATCAGCCCGTCGTCAGCCCTCCATCAGCCCGTCGTCAGCCCTCCGCCAGCCCTCCGCCAGCCCGTCGTCAGCCATCCGTCAGCCCTCCCTCAACCCCTCCGCCAGCACCTCCGCCAAGTGCCGCCCCCTCTGCCCCGCCAGCTGGTCCAGCTGCGTACGGCAGGAGAAGCCGTCCGCCAGGATCACCGTGTCGTCCGAGGCGGCCCGTACGGCCGGGAGGAGTTGCTCCTCGGCGCAGGCCGTCGACACCTCGTAGTGGCCCTTCTCGAAGCCGAAGTTGCCGGCGAGGCCGCAGCAGCCGCCGGCGAGGGTGCCGGTGAGGCCCGCGGCCTCGCGCAGGCGGCGGTCGGCGGCGTCGCCGAGGACCGCATGCTGGTGGCAGTGGGTCTGGCCGGCGGCCGGGCGGTCCAGGCGAGGTGGGGTCCAGTGCGGGGCGTGCCGTTCCAGGGCCTCCGCGAACGTCGTCACCGCCGCCGCCAGACGCGCCGCACGCGGGTCGTCGTGCAGCAGCTCCGGTAGGTCGGTACGGAGGGCGGCGGCGCAGCTCGGTTCCAGGACGACGACCGGGGTGCCCATCTCCAGGTACGGCTCCATCAGGTCCAGCGTGCGGCGCATCACGGTCCGGGCGCGGTCGAGTTGGCCGGTGGAGACGTAGGTCAGGCCGCAGCAGACGCGGTGCCGGCGACGCGGCAGGACCGCGCCGAATCCGAGCGGCCCCTTCGTCACGCCGTCCCCGATCGGGCCCCGTGACGGCCCGCCCCCGCCGGGACCTCGCGATACCCCGGCCCCGGCATGCTCCTCCGACACTCCCGCACCCGCCCCCGCCGGCGTGAACCTCATCGCCCTCGTCGGCGGCAGCAGCACCGTCAGCCCCGCCGCCTCCAGAACGTGTACGGCGGCCTGCCCCACGGACGGCGAGAGGTACTCCGTAAAGGTGTCCGGCCACACCACAATGACCTGCCCACCAGAACCCAAGCCGGAGGAGCCAGTTCCAGAGCCTGTCCCGGCCCCGGCCCCAACCCCGGCTCCGGCTCCGGCTCCGGCCCCGAACCCCGGAAACGGCCCCCGCACCCCCCGCTTGACCCCCCGCACATAACTCCGCACCCGCTCCCGGAACCTCCGCGACCACCACCCGCTGAAGGTCTCCCGCGCCACCGGCGGAATCCCCCGCTCGGGCGCGATCCCGCCCAGCCGCTTCGCCACCGCCGCCAAAAGCCCCACGCCGGCAAGGGAGTTGACGATCCGCGCCGTGCGGGTCCTGGCGACGGCCCCGAGCCACACCGGCAGCCACCCCATGACGTAGTGGGCCGCGGGGCGACGGCGTCCCTCGTAGTGGTGGTGGAGGAACTCCGCCTTGTACGTGGCCATGTCGACGCCGACCGGGCAGTCGGATCGACATCCCTTGCAGGAGAGGCAGAGGTCGAGCGCGTCGCGGACCTCCGTCGAACGCCATCCGTCCGTCACGACCTCGCCCGCGAGCATCTCGTGGAGCAGCCGTGCCCGCCCCCGCGTGGAGTGCTCCTCCTCGCCGGTGGCCCGGAAGGAGGGACACATGACATCCCCGGAAGAGCCGGAAGACCCGGCCGGCGTACGGCACTTGGCAACCCCCACACACCGCCGCACCGCCGCCGAGAAGTCACCGCCGTCCGCCGGATACCCGAAGGCCACGTCCACCGGTTCGCGCGGCAGCACCGCGAACCGCAGGTTCTCGTCAAGCCGGTGCGGGCGCACCAGCATCCCGGGGTTGAGCAGGTCGTCCGGGTCCCAGATGCCCTTGACCCGCTCGAAGAGGCCGACCATCTCCGCGCCGTACATCCTCGGCAGCAGCTCCGCCCGCGCCTGCCCGTCACCGTGCTCGCCCGACAACGAGCCCCCGTGGGACACGACGACGTCCGCGAGTTCCTCGGAGAAGCGCCGGAAGCGACCGACCCCGCCGGCCGTCATCAGGTCGAAGTCGATGCGTACGTGGATGCAGCCGTCGCCGAAGTGGCCGTACGGCGTGCCGCGCAGCCCGTGGGCCTTCAACAGGGCCCGGAAGTCGCGGAGGTAGGGCCCGAGCCGGGCGGGCGGCACCGCGCAGTCCTCCCAGCCCGGCCAGGCCTCGCTGCCGTCCGGCATCCGGGTCGCCGTGCCGCTGGCGTCCTCGCGCAGCCGCCACAGGGCGCGCTGCCCGGCCGGGTCGGTGACCACGAAGGAGTCGATGACGTCGGCGGCCCGCACGATCGCGTCGCCGCGTGCGCGGGCCTCCGCCGCGTCCGCCCCGCCCGTCTCCACGAAGAGCCAGGCCCCGCCGCGCGGCAGCCCCGCGTCGGCCGGTACGAGGTCGGCGGACATCCCCTCCACCGTCAGCGGGCCGAGCGGCAGCAGCCCGGCGGCCGCCTCCGCCGCCGCGCTCTCGTCCGCGTACGCCAGCACGGCCAGCGCCCGCGCGCGCGGAGCCTCGACCAGTCGTACGACCGCCTCGGTCAGCACCCCCAAGGTGCCCTCCGAGCCGCAGAAGGACCGGGCGACATCCGCGCCTCTCTCGGGGAGGAGCGCGTCCAGCGCATACCCGGAGATCCGGCGCGGGAGGTCCGGGAAGCCCGTGCGCAGGCGCGCCAACTCGCCTTCCACCAAGGGACGGAGGCCATCGGGGGCGCCCGCCCAGTCCTGCCCCAGCCGCACAGCAGCCCCCCGGCCCGTGACCACTGACAGCTCCCGCACGCTGTCCGCCGTCGTGCCCCAGGCGACCGAGTGCGACCCGCACGAGTTGTTGCCGATCATGCCGCCGAGCGTGCAGCGGCCGTGGGTAGAGGGGTCGGGGCCGAAGCGCAGGCCGTGCGGGGCGGCGGCGTCCTGGAGGCGGTCCAGTACGACACCGGGCTGGACCACCGCCGTACGGGCATCGGGGTCCACGGAAACGATCCGGTTCATGTGGCGGGTGAAGTCCAGGACGACCCCCGTGCCCGTCGCCTGCCCGGCGATCGACGTGCCGCCGCCGCGCGCGACGACCGGCACCCCGTGCTCACGGCACACGGCGAGGGCCGCCGCCACGTCGTCCGCGTCGCGCGGGGAGACGACACCGAGCGGGACGCGCCGATAGTTGGACGCGTCCATGGTGGTCAGCGCCCGCGCGGTCACGTCGAAGGCGACCTCGCCCCGCACGGCCTTCCGCAACCCTGCCCGCAGTGCACCTTGATCCGTCATGCCCCCAGGATGCCCCCGACCACTGACAGTGACCGATTAGCCACCGAACGCGATCGCGTTCGACGGGTCGAATGTGGGCGGGAATACTCAGACCGGGAAACCGCAACGGTCCCAATACGATCACGAACTCTCATATAGTGACGGTCAGTTGAGCACCAGGTGTCGCTTCTCGCCCAGGAACCTCGCCCCCTCCAGGAACCTCGCCCAGGACACGACCGAGGACACGATTCATGACCGCGCCAACAGCGCCCACCCCCTCCGGCGAACGACCCACCCTCCGCGCCGTCGCGCCGGCCCCCCTGATCACCGCCGTCCCGGCCGCCCTCGCGGTCGTCGGCGCGGTCTACCTGGCACCCGACTCGGTGCGCGTCCCCCTCGCCTGGGCCGCGGGCGCCGCAGCCGTGCTGCTGTGCGCGGCCGTCGCCGTGGCCGCCCGCGCCGTACAGACGTCGAGGCTGGTACGCCGTCGGCTCGACGCCGTGACCCAGGACGCCGGACGGCTTCTACAGGAACGGGCTCGGCTGACCGAGGAGTTCAACCAGGAACAGGCCCGGCTGAACAGTGACGCCGCCCGCGAGCGGGCGCGCCTGGCCGAGGCGGCGGCAAAGGAACGCGTACAGCTGACGGAGACCGCGACGCGGGAGCGGGAGCGGCTGACCGAGACCGCCGCGCGGGAACGCGCGCGCCTCACCGAGGAGTTCACGGCCGAGCGCCGGCGGCTCACCGACGAACGGGACCGCCTCACCGCGGAGAACGCCCGCCTGACCGAGCGCGCCCGACACGCCACCGGTGACCGCGCCGCCGCGCTCGCCTCGACCGCCAACGCGGCCGGCCGGATGCAGGCACTGTCCACCGGCATGCTCGCCGACCTGCGCGCCATGGAAGAGCGGCACTCCGACGAGGAGGTCCTCGCCGACCTGCTTCACCTCGACCACCGCACCGCGCAGGCGGGCCGCCTCGCCGACTCCGTCGCCGTCCTCTCGGGCGCGCGCTCCGGCCGCCGCTGGGCGCGGCCCATCGTCATGGAGTCGATCCTGCGCGGCGCGATGGGCCGCATCGGCGGCTACCAGCGCGTCCGCATCCACTCCGCCAGCGAGGCCGCCGTCGCCGGGCACGCCGCCGAGGGCGTGATGCACGCGCTCGCCGAACTCCTCGACAACGCCGCGAACTTCTCCCCGCCGACCGCCGAAGTGCATGTGTACGTCGAGGAGGTCCCGGCCGGCGTCATCGTCTCCGTCGAGGACAGCGGCCTGGTGATGGGCGACGTCCAGCTGCGCCGCGCCGAGCGTGCCGTGTCCGGCGACAGCGTCGAACTGGGCGGGCTCACCGGCACCCGGCTCGGCCTCGCGGTGGTCGGCCGGCTCGCCCGCAAGCACGGCCTGAAGGTGTCCTTCCGGCCCTCCGCACGCGGCGGCACGGGCGTCCTGGTGCTCATCCCCCAGGACCTCCTCACCCTCCCGACCTTCACGCTGCCCCTCGACGACGAGCCTGCCGAGACGGCGACGGCGACCACGACCGCGCCGGCCGCCGTCCAGCCGCTCCCCGAGCCGTCGTACGCCGCCGCCCGCGCCGACGCCGCCGACCTCGACCCGGACCCCGTCCCCACCCATGACTCGCCCCGGCACGAGGAGGGCACCCCGTCGACCGGCGGCCTCCCCAAGCGCCGCCGCGGCCGCACCCTCGCGCACGCCGAGCGCAGCCGCGCCCGCGCCACGCCTCCGGCCGACCCGGACCCCCGTAGCGCCGACCGCGCCAAGTCCCGGGGCGACCGCTTCAGCAGCTTTCGGCAGGCGGTACGCGGTGCGGCGCAGGGCGCCGAGGACGTCGTACACATCGAGGAAGAACGCGAAGAGGAAGCACGCGAGCAGGAACACGAACAAGTACAGGAAGGGGTACGGGACACGGTCTCCGCCGCCCCCTCCCAGCCGACCACCCAGTCGCCCGCCCACTCGCACCCGAAAGGCCACACCACTTCATGACCGGCACCACCACAGCCGACGAGAAGCTCTCCTGGCTCATCGAGGGCCTCCTTGAGCGCACCCCGGGCACACGGCACGCGCTCGTGCTCTCCCGTGACGGCCTGAAGCTGTGCCGCACCCCCGAGCTCTCGGTCGACCAGGCCGATCAGCTCGCGGCGATCGCCGCCGGCATCCAGTCGCTGTCCCACGGAGCGTCCGTGGAGTTCGGCGACGGCAGCGGGGGCGTACGGTCCGCGATGACCGAGTTCTACGGCGGGGTCCTGTTCATCGTCGAGGCGGGCGACGGCGCGCACCTGGCGGTGATCACCGCCGAGGACGCGGACGCCGGTCTGGTCGGCCACAACATGAGCGAACTCGTCGAGCAACTCGGCGAACACCTGAGCGCGCCGCCGCGTACGTCATGAGCCGTCCGGGCAGGGACGACGCGCCCGACCGGCTGTACACCCTCACAGGAGGGCGCAGCGGGTCCGGACCCGACACACCGTTCGACCTGGTGACGCTGGTGGTCGCCGAGTGCGATCCGGCGGCGGGCATGCAGTCGGAGCACGCCGCGATCCTGCGGTTCGCCCGGCGGCCCACGGCGGTCGTCGAGCTCGCGGCCGAACTGCGGCTGCCGGTGAGCATCATGAAGGTCCTGCTCTCCGATCTCCTCGCCACCGGCCGCGTCAGCGCCCGTCATCCGCACGTCGCCGCTCTTCCCGATCCCGACATCCTGGAGCAGGTGCTCGTTGGACTCCGTAACCTCTGACGCCGGCAGGCCTGTCGGTGCCGCCACTGTCGGTGCCGCCGCGCCCGCTGACGCCGTGCCCGCAGACGCCGGTACGCCTCTCCCGGCCGACGCCCGTACGCCTCTCGCGGCGTCGGCCGACAACGGCCTCAAGATCGTCGTCGTCGGTGGTTTCGGCGTCGGCAAGACGACGCTGGTCCGCTCCGTGAGCGAGATTCGTCCCCTCAACACCGAGGAGACGATGACCCAGGCGGGCGAGGCGGTCGACGACATCAGCGAGGTGCGCGACAAGTCCGCGACCACCGTCGCCTTCGACTTCGGGCGCATCACGCTCGACGCCCGCAACGTGCTGTATCTGTTCGGCGCGCCGGGACAGGAGCGGTTCTGGTTCCTCTGGGACCGCCTGTTCTCCGGCACGCTCGGCGCGGTCGTCCTCGTCGACACCCGGCGCATCGACGACTCCTGGTACGCCATCGACCGCCTGGAACACCACGGCACGCCGTTCATCGTGGCCTGCAACGACTTCGGCGGCCACCCGCACACCCCCGCCCAGGTCCGCGAGGCCCTCGACCTCGACCCGCACATCCCCCTGGTCGACTGCGACGCCCGCTCACGGGAGTCCGGCAAGCGGGTGCTGATAACGCTGGTCGAGTACATCCAGAGTCTGTACGCCGCCACAGGCGCCCCCGGAGCTGTCGGAGCTGTCGGAGCTGTCGGCGAAACCCCCCTCAAATCACCGGAGTTGGCCCTGTGACCTCCGCCTCCGTGCCCCTCAGCGGGCCCCGGTTCCAGACCGAACCCGCCGAGCTGTACCGGGAGTTGCGGCGCGACCACGGTGCCGTCGTGCCCGTCTCGCTCGACGGTGACATACCGGCCTGGCTGGTGCTCGGCTACCGCGAACTGCACCAGGTCACCGGCGATCCCGTGCTGTTCAGCCGCGACTCCGACCTGTGGAGCCAGTGGCCCGGCATCCCGGACGACTGGCCGATGCTGCCGATGATCGGCCGCAAGCAGCCCTCCATCCTCTACACGGTCGGCGAACGCCACCGCGTGCGCGCCGCGATGATCAGCGACGCCCTCGAAGCCGTAGACCCCTTCGAACTGCGCAGCCATGCCGAGAAGTTCGCCGACGAACTGATCGACGCGGTGAGCGCCAAGGGCGAGACGGACCTCATCGGGGACTACGCGACGCTGCTGCCCGTCCGCGTCCTCGCGACGCTCTACGGCTTCACGGACGAGCAGGGACCGCGCCTGGTCACCGACCTCAACGACATGATCAACGGATCGGAGGGGGCACTGGCGGGGCAGCAGCATCTCGCCGCGTCCATGGGGCAGTTGCTCGCCGACCGCAAGGAGACGCCCGCGGACGACGTGGTCAGCCGCATGCTGGCGACGGCGCTCGCCCAGGAGGCCGCGGCCGAGGGCTCGGGCTTCACGGACGAGGAGATCGTCCAGGACCTGATGGTCATGCTGGCGGCGGGCCACCAGCCGACCGCCGACTGGATCGGCAACTCGCTGCGCCTGATGCTCACCGACGACCGTTTCGCGGCGTCGCTGTTCGGCGGCCGGCACAGCGTCGCCGAGGCGATGAACGAGGTCCTGTGGGAGGACACCCCCTCGCAGAACATCGCCGGCCGCTGGGCCTCCCGCGACACCCAGCTCGGCGGCCGCCGCATCCGCTCCGGCGACCTGCTCATCCTCGGCCTCCAGGGCGCCAACTCCGACCCCCAGGTCCGCACCGACGGCTCGGCTCTCACCGGCGGCAACAGCGCCCACTTCTCCTTCGGCCACGGCGACCACCGCTGTCCGTTCCCGGCGCAGGAGATCGCGGAGGTCATCGCACGGACCGGGATCGAGGTCGTACTGGACCGGCTGCCGGACATCGACCTGGCCGTGCCCGCCGAGTCGCTGGCCCGGCGGCCCTCCCCGTGGCTGCGGGGCCTGACCGAACTGCCCGTGCGCTTCACTCCCACCCCGGCCCTTGGAGGGACCCCCGCATGACGACCGCCGGCACCGAAGAGACCCGTCCCGAAGAGACCCGTATCGTCCTGGACCCCTTCGTCACCGACCTCGCCGGCGAGAGCGCCAGGCTGCGCGCGGCGGGGCCGCTCGCCGCCGTGGACCTGCCCGGTGGTGTTCCGGTGTGGGCGGTCACGCACCACGCCGAGGCGAAGAGGCTGCTGTCCGACCCCCGGCTGGTGAAGGACATCGACGTCTGGGGTGCCTGGCAGCGCGGCGAGATAGCCCCGGACTGGCCGCTGATCGGGCTCGTGAACCCCGGCCGTTCCATGCTCACGGTGGACGGCGCGGACCATCGCCGGATGCGGACGCTGGTGGCGCAGGCGCTGACCCCGCGCCGGGTGGAGCAGATGCGGGAGCGGATCGCGAAGCGGACGGAACAGCTGCTGGACAACCTGACTGCTGTCCAGGGCAACCTGGCTGCTGTTCAGTCGGATGGCACCGTCGACCTGAAGGCCGAGTTCGCCTATCCCCTCCCCATGTTCGTCATCGCCGACCTCATGGGCATCGACGAGGCCAGGCTGCCCCGTATCCAGGAGCTCTTCGAGAAGTTCTTCTCGACGCAGACCCCGCCCGCGGAGGTCATCGCCACGCTCACCGAGCTTGCCGGGATCATGGCCGAGACGGTCGCCGCCAAGCGCGCCGCCCCGGGCGACGACCTCACGTCCGCGCTCATCCTCGCCTCCGAGCACGGCGACCACCTCACCGACGCGGAGATCGTCTCCACCCTCCAGCTGATGGTCGCGGCGGGCCACGAGACGACGATCTCCCTCATCGTCAACACGGTGGTCAACCTGTCGCTCCACCCCGAGCAGCGCGCCCAGGTCCTCTCCGGCGAGGCCGGCTGGTCCGCGGTGGTCGAGGAGACGCTCCGCTACTCCACGCCCACCTCGCACGTCCTGATCCGCTTCGCGACGGAGGACGTTCCCGTCGGCGACAAGGTCATCGCCGCGGGGGACGCGCTGATCGTCTCCTACGGCGCGATAGGCCGCGACGAGCAGGCCCACGGCCCGACCGCTGGCGACTTCGACATCGCCCGCACCTCCCCGAACCGGCACATCTCCTTCGGCCACGGCCCACACGTCTGCCCCGGCGCGGCCCTCTCCCGCCTGGAGGCAGCAGTGGCCCTCCCGGCCCTGTACGAGCGCTTCCCCGACCTCGACCTGGCAGTCCCGCCAACCGAACTCCGCAACAAGCCGGTAGTAACCCAGAACGACCTGTTCGGGCTGCCGGTACGGCTGGAGACTCCGTAGTTTCCTCGCCCCCTCCGCCCCTGCCCGTCCCTTCTTCCTGGGACTCCGCCCCAGACCCAGCTCCTCAAACGCCGGAGGGGCTGAATCTCAGCCACCTGTCTCACCCGACGGACGAGGTTTCACCCACGTTTCCGGAAAGGGCTAGGCTCGCGGGCGTGGCTGATATCGAGATCCCCGCTGACATCAAGCCCGCCGACGGTCGATTCGGCGCGGGCCCCTCCAAGGTGCGTACGGAGGCGCTGGACGCCCTGGCGGCGACCGGCAGTTCTCTGCTCGGTACGTCCCACCGCCAGGCCCCGGTCAAGAACCTGGTCGGCAAGGTGCGCGAGGGCGTGAGCGCGCTGTTCTCGCTCCCCGAGGGCTACGAGGTGGTCCTCGGCAACGGCGGCTCCACCGCGTTCTGGGACGTGGCGACCCACGGGCTCATCGAGAACAAGTCGCAGCACCTCACCTTCGGTGAGTTCAGCTCCAAGTTCGCGAAGGCGGCCAAGCTCGCCCCGTGGCTGGCCGAGCCGACCGTGATCTCCTCCGACCCCGGCACGCACCCCGAGGCGGCGGCCGAGGCGGGCGTGGACGTCTACGCCTTCACCCACAACGAGACCTCCACCGGTGTCGCGGCCCCCATCAAGCGCGTGGCCGGCGCCGACGACGGCTCCCTCGTCCTCGTGGACGCCACCTCCGGCGCCGGCGGCCTCCCGGTCGACATCGCCGAGACCGACGTCTACTACTTCGCCCCGCAGAAGTCCTTCGCCTCCGACGGCGGCCTGTGGATCGGCGTCTTCTCCCCGGCCGCGATCGAGCGCGCCGAGCGGATCCACGCGAGCGGGCGCCACGTACCGGAGTTCTTCTCGCTCCCCACGGCGATCGACAACTCCCGCAAGAACCAGACGTACAACACCCCGGCCCTCGCCACCCTCTTCCTGCTCAACGAGCAGCTGGAGTGGATCAACGGCCAGGGCGGCCTGGACTGGTCCACGGCCCGTACGAAGGACTCCTCGACCCGCCTGTACAGCTGGGCTGAGGACAGCAAGTACGCGACCCCGTTCGTCGCCGAGGCGGCCAAGCGCTCGCAGGTCATCGGCACGATCGACTTCGCGGACGAGATCGACGCCGCCGCCGTCGCCAAGGTCCTGCGCGCCAACGGCATCGTCGACACCGAGCCCTACCGCAAGCTCGGCCGCAACCAGCTCCGCGTCGCGATGTTCCCGGCCATCGACCCGGCGGACGTCGAGGCGCTGACGAAGAGCATCGACTACGTGATCGAGAAGCTGTAACCGTTTCTACGGCGGAGAGGGGCGCCCGGCACGTGAATCGTGCCCGGGCGCCCTTCTCTCGTCAGTGACTGAGCTTCCTGAACCTGCGCACCGCCAGCGGCAGGAAGATCAGCGTCAGGATCGCCGGCCACACCCCCGCCATCAGCAGCGCGTGCTGCTCGACCCACGAGTCCCCGCTGCCCACCGGCGTTCCGAACAGCTCACGCGCGGCGGCCGCCGTGGACGAGATCGGGTTCCAGGCCGCGACGAAGCCGAGCCAGTCCGGCATCAGCTGCGGCGCGACGAAGATGCTGGAGATCATCGTCAGCGGGAAGGCCACCGCGAACAGCCCGCCCGCCGCCTCCGGGTTGGGCACCATCAGCCCGAGCCACACGCCGAGCCAGATCAGCGCGAAGCGCAGCCAGAGCAGCAGCGCGAAGGCCGCCAGGAAGGCGAATCCGCCGTCGGGCCGCCAGCCCATGGCGACCGCGGTGAGCATCAGGATCGTCAACTCCGCGCAGGCACCGAGCAGATCCGTCACCCCACGACCGGAGACCACGGCGGACGGCGCCATCGGCATCGAGCGGAACCGGTCGATGACGCCCCTGGTCGCGTCGTAGACCACGACCGTCGCGGTGTTGATGAAGCCGAAGGCCATCGTCATCACGAACATGCCCGGCATCAGGAAGTCCTTGTAGTCCCCGCCTCCGGGCACCTTCATCGCGCTGCCGAAGACGTACCCGTACAGCAGCACGGAGAGGATCGGGAAGCCCAACTGCCAGACGATGTTGATGGGTTGGCGCTGATAGTGGGTCAGTCCGCGCCGGACGACGTTCCAGCAGTCGACGAGTGCCCAGTACGTACGACCGCGACCGCTCGGTTCGGTCAGCTCCAGCGCGCTCATGCCGCCGCCTTCTTGTCCTCGGGAGAGCTCTCGGTCCGATGCCCGGTCAGGCGCAGGAACACGTCGTCGAGGCTCGGCCTGCGCAGTCCGATGTCCTCGACCGCGACGCCCTCGTCCTGGAGGGTGCGCGCCACGTCGGTGAGCGCGGCCACCCGGTCGGTCACCGGCGCGTGGACGCGGAGTTCGGTCTCGTCCGACTCCGGTTCGCCGTCCGCGACCCGGGCCACGACCTTCACCACCTTCGGGATGTCGGCGCGTTCGCTCACCACGACCTCGATGCGGTCGCCGCCGACCGTGTCCTTCAGCCCGTCCGGCGTATCGTCCGCGATGGCCCGGCCCTGGTCGATCACCGTGATGTGCGAGGCGAGCTTGTCGGCCTCCTCCAGATACTGCGTGGTCAGCAGCACAGTCGTGCCACCGGTCACCAACGCCCTTACGGAATCCCAGACTTCACCCCGGCCGCGCGGGTCGAGCCCGGTCGTCGGCTCGTCCAGGAACAGCACGCTCGGGGTGAGGATCATCGACGCGGCGAGGTCGAGCCGGCGCCGCATGCCGCCGCTGTACTTCCCGACTCCCTTGTCGGCGGCCTCGACGAGGTCGAACTGCTCAAGCAGCTCCCCCGCCCGCAGCCGCGCCCTGCGTCCGCCCAGATGGAACAGCCGGCCGAACATCTCCAGGTTCTGCCGCCCGGTGAGCACCTCGTCCACCGCCGCGTACTGACCGGTGAGCCCGATCCGGGCCCGTACCTCCCGCGGCTGCCGCGCCACGTCCAGGCCGGCCACCGTCGCGCTCCCGCCGTCGAGTCGCAGGAGCGTGGCGAGGATACGGACGGCGGTGGTCTTGCCCGCGCCGTTCGGCCCGAGCAGGCCGTGCACCGTCCCCGCCCGCACCGCCAGGTCGAATCCGTCGAGGGCGCGCTTGTCTCCGTACCGCTTCTCCAGGCCCTTTGCCCGCACCGCGTAACCGTCGTTCATGGGTCCCCTTCCCCTTAACCGAGTACACCGTACCCGATTACGCGTACACCGTACCCAGTTTTTCTCCCGGAACTAAGCTGCACCCATGACGAGCAGCACGGAGACCAGCGGCAGCGGCGACATCGGGCGCACCCTCGAACTGCTCTGGGACACCGGCAAGCGCCCCAGCCGCGGACCCAAGCCGGGTCTGACGCTGGAGGGGATCGTGGAGGCGGCGATCCGGGTCGCGGACGCCGAGGGTCTTGAGGCGGTCTCGATGCGCCGGATCGCCACCGAACTCGGCACCGGCGCGATGTCCCTCTACCGCTACGTCCCCGGCAAGGGAGAGCTGCTCGACCTGATGCTGGACCGGGTCCAGAGGCCGTCCGAGAACCCCGCCGACCTCGGCGACGGCAGCTGGCGCTCAGCCCTGGAGGCCCTGGGCCGCGCGACCCTGGCCCTCTACCGGCGCCACCCCTGGCTGCTCCAGGTCAACCAGTCCCGCCCGATCCTCGGCCCGAGCGCCCTCGACGGCATGGAGAAGATGCTCTCCCGCATCAAGCCGATGGGCCTGTCCGATCCCGAGCTGGTCTCGGCGATCATCATGATCGACGGATACGTCGTCGGGGCGGCCCGCACCCAGGTGCACCACGAGGAGGCGGAACGCCGAACCGGCCTGACGGATGCGGAATTCTGGCAGGCTCACATCCCCGTCTTCGAGAAGGTCATGAGCGACGGCAACCACCCCTTCCTCGCCTCCCTCAGCGAGGACGCCTTCGGCCCCGACTTCGACCACTTCGAGTTCGGCCTACAGCGCATCCTGGACGGCCTCGAAACCTTCGTCGCCCAGCGCGGCAAAGGATGACGCCTACGACCGCCGCAGCAACCGCTTGAACCCGAGGACGACGACGAGCCCGATGGCAATGGCAAGAGCGCCGACCTTGAACCCATTACTGTCGCCACCCTGCGCCGCCGAACTCCCACTCCCGGACGGCGACTTGGACGATGCTTCACCGGTGTCCCCGGGGGCGTCCTCCGCCACGACCGAACTCCCGGCGCCTTCGCTGCCGAGCATGATTTTGGTCCCGTCGGTGGAGTAACTGACGGACTCCCCCTGCCCGAGGGGCACACTGATCCGCCCCAGCTTCTTGATCTTCCCGTCGTTCCAGTCGTACGCGATCCCGCCGAAGTAGCCGCGTACGGAGAGCTGTTGGCCGTCCGGGGAGAAGGCGGCGTCGGTGGCCCACAGGTCGACGGGGACGACGGGCTTGAAGACGTTGGTCCCGGAGGCGGAGAGCTTGGCAGGCCCCTCGTAGAGGTGCCCGCCGTCCTCCTGCTTGTCGATGATGTAGACCCGCCCGGTCTTGGGGTGCACGACCAGCGACTCGGCGTCGCGGGGTCCGTCGGAGTACTTCACCACGTACTGCGTGGTGCGGATCGTCTGGTCCTTGAGCTCCTTGGGCTCGGGCAGCTGATAGACCCATACGTAGTCCCAGACGACGCCGTCGTTGTCGCCGATGTCACCGACGTAGATCTGGTTGTCCGGGCCGATCGAGATGGCCTCGACGTCGCGCGGGGTGCCCACTCCGGTCATGGTGATCGTCGCGACGGTCTCGCCGGTGCGGCTGTCGACGGCGTAGAGGTAGGCGCCGGTGTCCTGGTCGTTGTGCGTCCAGTAGATCCCGGGGTGCTGCTTGGAGGCGGCAAGCCCGCTGGACTCCGTGATGCGAGGGTCCTTGATCGTGAACCCCTCGTCGCCGTCGGCGGCGGAGGCGGGCACGGGCACGGCGAACACACCCACGAGCAGGACCCCGGCAAGAAACGCAAACGATCGACGCATGCCCCAAGCCTGCCACCCCGGACAGTCGTTCACTTCGACCTCCACGATGACCCACCCGACCACGGGGCGTGTCCAGCCTCACACCCGCCCCCCCGTGAGGCGTGTCCAGCCTCACACTCCCACCCCCCATGGCACCCGCACCGATCGTTCATGATGAGCGAATGCTCAGGTTCATGCCCGTCGGCGACTCCATGACGATCGGAAGCGCCGGCGAACACACATGGCGTTACCGGATGTGGCAGCACCTGCGCGAGACGTACGCGGGCCCGTTCCGGATCGTCGGCCCGCGCGAGACGCTCTACGACAAGGCGACGGAGTCCCCCGACTCCTACGAGTACGCGGACCCGGACTTCCCCCGTGCCCATCTCGCCGGCTGGGGCGAGGGCTGGCTCCACATGACCCCGCTGATCCGCGAGGCGGTCCGCTCGCAGCGCGCCGACATCCTGCTGGTCTCCCTGGGCCTCATCGACCTGGGCTTCTACACGAACGCGGCGCAGACGGCGGACAACGCCCGCGCCTTCATCGCGGAGGCCCGCGCCGCGAACCCGCGCATCCGCATGGTCGTACTCCCGGTGATCGCAAACATCCGCGTCGAGTCCGACGCCCCCTTCGCCGCCGAGGTCGCCGCCTTCAACGAACTCCTCGCCAAAACCGTCGCCGACCTCGACGAACCCCGCTCCCCCCTCCTCCTGACCTCGCCTCCATCCCCGTACGACGTCAACCTCGACACCTACGACGGCACCCACCCCAACGAGACCGGCGAGCACCGCATCACCGAGGTCTTCGCCGAGGCGATGTACCAGGCCTGGGACCTGGGCGAGCCCTACTCCGCCTGAACGGGCGGGAGGGACGAGCAGCTGCCCCGCGCCCACACCGCCTCTACCGCCATACGGCGAAAGCACCGGCCGTCGGAGGTGCGGCGGAGTTCCGCCCGGAAGCAACCGCCCACGGTCCTGGAGCGCGACCCATCCATGGGCAACAGGGCTGGGACAGCCGTCAGGGCTCCGGGATGAAGGCAGGCTCGATACCCAACGCGGCAACGCCCTCGCGCACGGAGCGGTCGAACTGTTTGATCGCCGTCACCAAAACATCCCAAGTGACGTGAGAGGTCCAGAAGTCCGGCGTGAAGATGGAGCCGACCCGCCATCCGTCATCGGAATTCACGATGCGGATCAGCCCCTCCTCCGCCTGCATCGAGTCGAACTCGAAGTCCTCGTGGCCGACAGCCGACCTCTGAATCCAGAGCGCCCGGCCACCGATCAACAGCCCCTCATTCGGAGCCAGCCCACCCCCGATTGGCAGATTCGTCCCACCCCACACGCCCCGACGCCGCCCAATCCCGGTACGAATCTGCCAATCCCCTCACCTCCCCGCCCGCGCACCCCACCCACCGCTCGCCGCCGAACCGACCCGGCGTGCAGGCGAGGCGCGATCGCGCTCCACCGACCCGGGCAACACCCCACCCACGGCCTCTCCAGCCCACCTCGGGGCCCCCTCACCCCCGGGCCGCCCGCTCGCTTCTCCTCCGTGCTGGAGCGGGCCTGGTCAAGGGTCGGCCGGAGGCCGATCGGCGTAGCCGACGCGTAGCGCAGCGGAGCGCCCTTTACTCGGCACGCGCAAGCACGACACTGACCAAGAAGCGGGCGGCCCCACGGTCACGTCACGACCCCGGCCACCCTCCCCACCACTTCCCGCATCAACTCCCGCTCCACAAAGGGGGCTTCAACTGTAGGCGTCGACCGCCAGTCCAGCGGCCACGTGATACCGGTGAGCGCCGGCACGCCGACGTACGCGAGCCCCCTGTCACCGCGGGTCAGCGCGCGTACGCCGGGTGGCCATGCGTACGGGGACACGGTTTGCGGGGGCAACAGGAAGTAGTGGCTTCGCTCGCCGGTGAGTTCGCGGACGATCGGGCCCGCGTCGAAGTCCGTACAGCGCATCAACTCAGAAGCGACGCGCTCGGCGAGGGGTGCGGCGATACGTACGGCGTCGAAGTGAATGCCCGCGTGGCGCAGGGCGTGGCCGGTGGCGGGGATCCACGAGTGGACGTCCGGGGGGAAGGGTTCGGTGTTCATGCGGCAAATGCTTCCGCGCGGTCACATACTGTGACCAGGGGTTCGCAAGGGCAGTGCGGGGTTGTGTACTTGGGGAGGTCGCTGTGCACGCGGGTGATCAACGGTCGGGAAACCTGGAGATGTTCGGCTCGTTGTTGCGGTTCTTCCGCGAGCGGGCCGGGGTGACTCAGGAGGCGCTGGCCAAGTATGTGGGGTACTCCAAGTCCCAAGTAGCCATGGTGGAGCGGGGGGAGCGACCGCCGAAGGGGCAACTCGTACAGATCGCGGACGAGAAGCTGGGTGCACAAGGTGCACTTCTCACCGCGGCGCGGGAGCTGAAGGCCAGCCGGTTTCCGTCATGGTTCGAGGACTACGCGGAGTTGGAGGCACAGGCTGTCACCATCAACATGTACGCCAACCATGTGATCCCCGGGATGCTCCAGACCGAGGCGTACGCGCGGGCGATCTTTAACACGCACTGCCCACCGTTCGAAGACGACGAGGTCGAGGCTCGGGTAATCGCCCGACTCGACCGTCAGCACATCCTGCGGCGCAAGCCCCTGCCACTCGTCGGCTTTGTGCTGGACGAGCACACTTTCACCCGTCCCATCGGGGGTCGAGAAGCGCTCAAGGAGCAGTTGGAGCACCTACTTGAGGTCGGGAAACAGCGCAACGTCGAGATCCAGGTCATGCCCCATGACCGAGAGGTCCATGCGGGATTGAACGGACCCATGATTTTGCTGGAGACGGCCGAGCGGCAGCCGCTCGCGTACGTCGAGGGCCCGGGCGGCGGCTACTTCGTGGATCAACATCCCAACCTGGGCGACCTGTTCGCGCAATATGGCATTCTGCGGGCTCAGGCTCTCAACCCCGACGAGTCGGCGAAGCTGATCGACAAGGTGGCAGGCGAACTATGAGCACCGACCTCAACTGGTTCAAAAGCAGCTACAGCGGTAGCCAGGGCGGCGAATGCCTGGAGATAGCCACCACCCCCGCCACCATCCACATCCGCGACTCCAAGACCCCCACCGCCCCCACCCTCTCCGTCACCCCCACCACCTGGACCATCTTCCTCGCCGCCCTCGACTGAAAAGCGCCGTAGCCAGTCACCGTGCGTATCGTTGTACCGCGCGGCTGCGCTCGACCGAGTTGCGGCCGGGGAGGAGCGCCACGATGACCGTCCTTGAAGACAGGATCGAGATGGCCGACAGCATTGGCGAGCTCTCGCTCGACATGATGTTCGAGTGGCTGGAGAGGATGCCCGTCCCCGAGGGATACAGGGTCGAGATCGTCGGGGGAAACATCTTCATGTCGCCGCAGCGGGACACCCACTGGGAGATCATCGCAGCCATCTACGATCAGCTGCGGAACAAGTACCCGCGCCAGCGCGTGAAGTCCGACGTGCGCATTGACTACCCCGGCCACCTCAACGGCTTCGCAACCGACGTCACGCTCCTCGCCAGAGACGCTGAGAAGAACGACAGGGGTCTGTGGCGGTATCAGGACGTCGTTTTCGTGGCCGAGGTCATTTCCAAGGGCACCGCTGCCAACGACTACGGTCTCAAGAAAGCCGCGTACGCACGCGCCGAGGTCCCCGTCTATGTCATCGCCGACCCCTACCAGGGAAGGTGCCACGTATACACCCAGCCCAAGGACGGGGAGTACGCGACCGAGATGAAGCTCTCCTTCGGTGACTCTCTGGACCTCACCGAAACCGTGGTCGGCCTCACCCTCAAAACCAAAGACTTCCCCCGCGACTGACCCCACCCCACCCCCTGCCCTTGCTTAGAGCGCACTCCACGTCGTTGGCTTGGTAGTCATGAAGTACACGCAGCTCGGACGCACAGGACTCAAGGTCAGCCGGCTCGTCCTCGGCACCATGAACTTCGGTCCGCAGACCGGCGAGGCCGACAGCCACGCCATCATGGACGCGGCGCTGGACGCGGGAATCAACTACTTCGACACCGCGAACGTGTATGGCTGGGGCGAGAAAAAGGGCCATACGGAAGAGATCATCGGGAGCTGGTTCGCCAAGGGCGGCGAGCGGCGGGACAAGACCGTGCTCGCGACCAAGGTGTACGGGAACATGGCCGCCGACGGCGACTCCTGGCCCAACCACGACAAGCTCTCCGCCGTGAACATCCGGCGGGCTGTGGACGCCAGCCTGAAGCGGCTCCAGACCGACTACATCGACATCTACCAGTTCCATCACGTCGACCGCGACACTCCCTTCGAGGAGATCTGGCAGGCGATCGACACCCTTATCCAGCAGGGCAAGATCCTCTACGTCGGGTCCTCCAACTTCCCCGGCTACAAGATCGCCCAGGCCAACGAGATCGCGGCGCGACGCGGCGGCACCATCGGGCTCGTCAGTGAGCAGTGCCTCTACAACCTCGCCGAGCGACGCGCCGAGATGGAGGTCATCCCGGCCGCGCAGGAGTACGGGCTCGGGGTCATCCCCTGGTCGCCGCTCCAGGGCGGACTGCTCGGCGGAGTCATCAAGAAGGAGATCCAGGGCGGACGCCGGGCGAGCGGCCGGGCGGCCGACACCCTCGCCAACCCGACCTCACGCGCGCAGATCCAGTCGTACGAGGATCTGCTGGAGAAGCACGGCCTGGAGCCCGGCGAGGCCGCCCTGGCCTGGCTGCTGACCCGTCCCGGCGTCACGGGCCCCATCGTCGGCCCGCGCACCGCCGAACAGCTCGAGTCCGCGCTGCGCGCCGTCGAGCTGGAGCTGAGCGAGGAGCTGCTGACCTCGCTCGACGAGATCTTCCCGGGTCCTGGGCCGTCGCCGGAGGCGTTCGCCTGGTAGCCCAGCCCTCAAAGGCACCGCGCACGGCCCGTGAGGGCAACGCACAGGGGGCGGCGGCGGGCTACTGCCCGACCGCCGCCGCCAGCGCCACCACGACGAACATCAGCACGAGCACGCCGGCCATGATCCGGTTACGAGTCTTGGGGTCCACGGCGTCGAGGTTATCCGGCCGCCGCAGCGCAACTTCAGGCGCCCGCCCCAGTGGCCAGCTTCCAGGCGCCTGCCCCGAGCGGCGAACTCAGGCACCCGCCCCCAGTGGCCGGCCTCACGCGCCCGCCCCCAGCGGCCACCGTGCCACCGTCTCGTAGCGGGGCTGCTCCCCCGGCACCCCCGACCTCGGCAGGTCGCTGCGTACGAGACACAGCTCCCCCACCGTCCACTCGCGCCCGGCGAAGGCGTCCAGGGCGGTGACGTACGCCGCGAAGTCGGCGTCGGAGCCGCTGCGGGCCACCGTGAGGTGCGGCCGGTAGCGGCGGTGATCCCCCATCGGGACGCGCGCCTTCCTGGCCGCCGCCTCCGCCCGGTCGGCGAGCAGCCGCAGGGCTGCGACGTCTCCCGACGCCCCCGCCCACAGCGCCCGCCCACCGAAGTGGCCACCACCGCGCAGGGAAAGGTCGAAGGGAGCGCTCCGGTGAGCCGCGCGGGCCAGCCGTTCCGAGAGGGCCGGTACGACGTCCTCGTCCACCTCGCCGTAGAAGGCAAGGGTGAAGTGCCAACCCGGGCGGCCCGTCCAGCGCAGCCCCTCCGCACCCGGCAGCCGCCGCAACTCGTCCACCACCGAGCCGAGTTCACTCACCACGCCCTCGGGTGGCAGCACAGCCGCGAAGAGTCTCATGCCGTCACCCCCGTCACGCCGCCGCCGTCAGCGGCTCCCGCTGCTCCTTCGGTACGAAGCGGACGTGGGGATGGCCGCGGTTCCAGCCGAGGGAGAGGCGCAGGCCGCCGAGGCGGGCCAGGACCAGGCCGATGGTGACCGCGGAAAGCGTCGAGATCAGCCCGCCGAGGGCGAAGCCGATGCGCGCGCCGTAGGCGTCGGTGACCCAGCCGACGAGGGGCGCGCCCAGGGGCGTACCGCCCATGAAGACCATCATGAACAGGGCCATGACGCGACCGCGCATGGCGGGGTCGGTGGCCATCTGGACCGAGGTGTTCGCGGTGACGTTGACCGTCAGACCGAAGAGGCCGATCGGGACCATGAGGAGGGAGAAGAGCCAGAGCGAGGGGGCCATGGCCGCCACCACCTCCAGGGCACCGAAGGCCACCGCCGCGGCGATCAGGACGCGCAGGCGAGCCGTGCCGCGGCGGGCGGCGAGCAGCGCGCCGGCCAAGGAGCCGACCGCCATCAGGATGTTGAAGAGGCTGTACGCGCCGGCGCCCGCGTGGAAGATGTCGTCCGCGTAGGCCGAGAGCCAGACCGGGAAGTTGAAGCCGAAGGTGCCGATGAAGCCGACCAGGACGATCGGCCAGAGCAGCTCGGGGCGGCCGGCGACGTAGTGGAGTCCTTCGCGGAGCTGGCCCTTGGCGCGCGGGGCTCGCTTGACCATGTGCAGGTCGCGGGTGCGCATCATCAGCAGGCCGGCGACGGGGGCCACGAACGACAGTCCGTTGAAGAGGAACGCCCAGCCGGTGCCCACGCCGGTGATCAGCACGCCCGCGACGGCGGGGCCGACCAGGCGGGCGGACTGGAAGTTGGCGGAGTTCAGGCTGACCGCGTTCTGCAACTGGTCCGGGCCGACCATCTCGGAGACGAAGGACTGGCGGGCCGGGTTGTCGAGGACCGTGACGAGACCGGCGGCGAAGGCGGCCAGGTAGACGTGCCAGACCTGGACGTGGCCGGAGAGGGTGAGGAAGGCGAGCGCGAGGCCGGTGACGCCCATGGCCGTCTGGGTGGCCAGCAGGGTCGGGCGCTTGCGGAGTCGGTCGACGAGGACGCCGCCGTACAGCCCGAACAGCAGCATCGGCAGGAACTGCAGGGCGGTGGTGATACCGACCGCGGCGGACGAGCCGGTCAGGCTCAGCACCAGCCAGTCCTGGGCGATGCGCTGCATCCAGGTGCCGGTGTTGGAGACGACCTGGCCCATGAAGAACAGGCGGTAGTTCCGGACCTTCAGCGAGCTGAACATCGACGAGGGGGTGGGCGGGGAGTCGTGGGTGGCTGGTGCGGGGGCGGAGTCTGCTCCGGGTCCCGAACTCAAAAGGGCTCGCCTCCTAGGCGTAGGGATATGCGGACAGCGTCGTCCTGAACGGTGGACGTCGTCGTCCTGAGGTGGTGGACGGCGTCGACCTGTCATGACGGACGGCATCGTCCTGTCATGGCGAACATCGTCGTCCTCCGGTGGTGGAGGGTGGCGGACATCGTCGTGCCGTCACCCCTGCGGCTGCGATTCAGATCTGTGCGAGCTTCTCCAGGACGGGAGCGGCCGCGCGGAGCTTGGCCCACTCGTCCTCGTCGAGGCCCTCGGCCAGGCCGGCCAGCCACGCGTTCCGCTTGCGGCGGGCCTCTTCGAGCATGGCCTCGGCCTTGTCGGTCTGCGTGACGACCTTCTGGCGCCGGTCGTCGGGGTGCGGCTCCAGCCTGACCAGTCCCTTGGCTTCGAGCAGCGCGACGATGCGGGTCATCGAGGGCGGCTGCACATGCTCTTTGCGGGCGAGTTCACCCGGCGTGGCATTGCCACAGCGGGCGAGGGTGCCGAGCACCGAGATCTCGGTGGGGCTCAGCGACTCGTCGACCCGTTGGTGCTTGAGTCGGCGCGACAACCGCATGACTGCGGAGCGGAGGGAGTTCACGGCGGCAGCATCGTCGCCATGGGCAAGGTCAGGCATGTTCCTTAGCGTAACTCATTACTCTCCCTAAAGACCACCGCCGTGCCCGCGAAACCGCAAACTGAATCTTCACGTCACTCATATGAGTGAGTCAGATCCGGAAAGTGACCCCTCACCCCACGGGGGAACGCGACCCTCGACTCCATGGGGACCAGCGTGCTCAGCCTGCGGATAGACGGGGAGCTGCTCAACCGGCTCCGACACCACGCCGCCAAACGCGGAATGAGCGTCCAGGACTATGTGGTCCGGACGCTCGTTCGCGACGACTTCGACGAGCGGTTCCAGACCGCGGTCGAGGAGACGGAGAAGTTCTACGGGGTTACGTGAGCCGGTGGATCACGTGAGCCGGTGGATCACGTGCCCCCCGTCCGGACAAGGCTCAGGTCAGACCCAGCGCCGGCATCAGGTAGTAGAACCCGAACACCGCCGCCACCACATACATCGCGACCGGGATGTCACGGCCACGTCCTGCCGTCAGGCGCAGCACCACGAAGGTGATGAAGCCCATACCGATGCCGTTCGTGATCGAGTACGTGAACGGCATCATCACCATCGTGATGAAGGCCGGGATGGCGATCGTGTGGTCCGCCCAGTCGATCTCCTTGATCGACCCCGCCAGGATCATGAAGCCGACCGCGAGCAGCGCGGGTGTGGCCGCCTGGGACGGGACCATGGTGGCGACGGGGGTCAGGAAGAGCGCGACGGCGAAGAGCGCGCCGGTGACGACGTTGGCGAAGCCGGTGCGGGCGCCCTCGCCGACGCCCGCCGTGGATTCGACGAAGCAGGTGGTGGCCGAGGAGGAGGTGGCGCCGCCCGCAGCGACCGCGATGCCGTCGACGAAGAGGACCTTGCTGATGCCGGGCATGTTGCCCTGGGCGTCGGTCAGCTTGGCCTCGTCGCTGACGCCCATGATCGTGCCCATCGCGTCGAAGAAGCACGACAGCAGGACGGTGAAGACGAAGAGGACGCCGGTCAGCACGCCGACCTTGCCGAAGCCGCCGAAGAGGCTGACCTTGCCGACGAGCCCGAAGTCCGGGGTGGCGACCGGGTTGCCGGGCCACTCCGGGGTGGTCAGACCCCAGGACGGGATCTTGGCGACGGCGTTGATGATCACGGCGAGGACGGTCATCGTGACGATCGAGATGAGGATCGCGCCGGACACCTTGCGCACCATCAGCGCGAGCGTGAGCAGCACGCCGAGGACGAAGACCAGGACGGGCCAGCCGTTGAGGTGACCATCGCCGCCGAGCTGGAGCGGGACGGTGGTCTGCGCGATGTCCGGGATGCGTGAGACGAAGCCGGAGTCGACCAGGCCGATCAGCATGATGAACAGGCCGATACCGATCGAGATGGCCTTGCGCAGGCCCAGCGGCACCGCGTTCATCACGCGCTCACGCAGACCGGTGGCGACCAGGAGCATCACGACGAGGCCCGCGAGGACCACCATGCCCATGGCGTCCGGCCAGGACATCCGAGGGGCGAGCTGGAGCGCGACGACCGTGTTCACGCCCAGACCGGCGGCCAGCGCGATCGGCACATTGCCGATGACACCCATGAGGAGCGTGGTGAACGCCGCGGTCAGCGCGGTCGCGGTGACCAGCTGGCCGTTGTCCAGCTGGTGCCCGTACATGTCCTTCGCGCTGCCGAGGATGATCGGGTTCAGCACGATGATGTAGGCCATGGCGAAGAAGGTGGCGAAACCGCCGCGGATCTCGCGCGGCAGCGTGCTGCCCCGCTCGGAGATCTTGAAGTAGCGGTCCAGGGCGCCCTGGCCGGGCCGGGGCTCCGGCTGCTCAGGGGTGGGGGCCTTGGTGAGGGCCGAGGTGGACATGCGTGACCTCATACGTACGGGGGCCTTGCTGGGCCGGTGGGCGCCGGGCGGGACGGCGCCGGGCTGGGAACTTGATCGAGTCTGGCTGTCGCGTGATCACCAGTGGGTTTCCTGAGTGTTTCCGTTGGTGTTTCGTACGAACAGAAAGAGCCAGACTCAGGCGGTTTCAGTATGAACATATGAGTCCTAAATCGCCATCTCCGCGCGTAGACCCTTGGTATACAAGGGTGTCCGCCGACCTGCGCGGAGAGCCGCGCGGGGTGCTCGTAAGCTGTCCCCATGGCGAAGTGGACCCCCAAGCACGAGGCGCCGGAGCCCCTGGAGGGGCCCGTCGTCGCCACCATCACCGGCCTCACGATTCTCTGGTTCGTCCTCTTCCTGGTGCAGCTGCCGTTCTACGGCTGGTTCGACGACCGTGGGCACACCTGGTGGGTGTGGACGTGCCTGGCCGGCGCGGGTCTCGGGCTGATCGGCATCTGGTACGTCCGGGGGCGCGAGGCGGCCCTCAAGCGCGCCGCGGAAGCCGACACCACCGCGGAGTAGTCAGCCACAGCCCCCGTAACTGCGGAGTAGTCAGCGGCAGCCCCCCGTAACTGCGGAGTAGCCAACTAAAACCCCTACAACCACCGCATCATTGACCGCCGCCCCCGTCCTCCCCAGGTCGGATCTTTGGGGCACTCAGCGGGTGAAGCCGTATATCCGCACGTACCGTCGAACGCATGACGCACATCGACGCGGGCGCCGAACTCGATCCCGTTCACCCTGTGCCCATGCCCGCCTCCCTCTCCGAGCGGGCGCAGGGGCTGTCCGCCGCCGAGGTGGCCGAACGGGTGGCGCGCGGTGAGGTGAACGACGTACCCGTGCGCAGCAGCCGCTCCGTGCGGGAGATCGTCCGCGCCAACGTCTTCACCCGGTTCAACGCGATCATCGGCGTGCTCTGGCTGGTCATGCTGTTCGTGGCACCGTTCCAGGACAGCCTGTTCGGGTACGTGATCCTCGCCAACACCGGGATCGGCATCATCCAGGAGTGGCGGGCCAAGAAGACCCTGGACTCGCTCGCGGTGATCGGCGAGGCGAAACCGACCGTACGCAGGGACGGGGTCGCCGCCGAGGTCAGTACGTCGCAGATCGTGCTCGGGGACCTGATCGAGATCGGGCCCGGGGACAAGATCGTCGTCGACGGTACGTGCGTGGAGGCCGACGGCCTGGAGATCGACGAGTCGCTGCTCACCGGTGAGGCCGACCCGGTGGTCAAGCAGCCCGGCGACCAGGTGATGTCGGGCAGCTTCGTGGTCGCGGGCGGCGGCGCGTTCACAGCGACGAAGGTGGGCCGGGAGGCGTACGCGGCGCAGCTGGCCGAGGAGGCGTCCCGGTTCACGCTCGTCCAGTCCGAGCTGCGAACGGGTATCTCCACGATCCTCAAGTACGTGACGTGGATGATGATCCCGAGCGCGATCGGCCTGGTCATCACCCAACTGGTGGTCAAGCAGAACGACTTCAAGGGCTCCGTCGCCCGGACGGTCGGCGGGATCGTCCCGATGGTCCCGGAGGGACTGGTCCTCCTCACCTCCGTCGCGTTCGCGATCGGAGTCATCCGGCTCGGCCGACAGCAGTGCCTGGTGCAGGAGTTGCCCGCCATCGAGGGGCTCGCCCGCGTCGACACCGTCTGCCTCGACAAGACGGGCACGCTCACCGAGGGCGGCATGGACGTCACCGAGGTGCGCCCCCTGGGCGGCAGCGACGAGAGTTACGTACGGAAGGTCCTCGGCTCGCTCGGTGAGTCGGACCCGCGGCCGAACGCGTCCCTGAAGGCGATCATCGACGCCTACCCGGACAGTGAGGACTGGCGCTGCACGGAGTCGCTGCCCTTCTCCTCGGCCCGCAAGTACAGCGGGGCGTCGTTCAGCGAGGGAAACGGCGAGTCGAGTACCTGGCTGCTCGGCGCCCCGGACGTGCTGCTGTCGGACCAGGATCCGGCGCTCGCCGAGACCGCGCGGCTGAACGAGGCGGGGCTGCGGGTGCTGCTGCTCACCCGGGCCACGAAGGACCTGGACGATCCCACCGTCAAGGAGGGCGCGAAGCCCACCGCCCTGGTCGTCCTTGAGCAGCGGCTGCGCCCGGACGCGGCGGACACCCTGCGGTACTTCGCGGAACAGGACGTCAAGGCCAAGGTCATCTCCGGCGACAACGCGGTGTCGGTGGGCGCGGTGGCCGGGAAGCTCGGGCTGAGCGGCGCGGTCGTGGACGCGCGCCATCTGCCCTCCGAGCAGGCTGAGATGGCGAAGTCGCTGGACGAGGGCACGGTGTTCGGCCGGGTCACCCCGCAGCAGAAGCGGGACATGGTGGGCGCGCTGCAGTCGAACGGGCACATCGTGGCGATGACCGGCGACGGCGTGAACGACGTACTGGCCCTGAAGGACGCCGACATCGGGGTCAGCATGGGCTCGGGCTCCGAGGCGACCCGCGCGGTGGCGCAGATCGTGCTGCTCAACAACAGCTTCGCGACGCTGCCTTCGGTGGTCGCGGAGGGCCGACGGGTCATCGGGAACATCACCCGGGTCGCGACGCTCTTCCTGGTGAAGACGGTCTACTCGGTGCTGCTGGCCATCCTGGTGGTGTGCTGGCAGGTCGAATACCCGTTCCTGCCACGCCACTTGACCCTGCTGTCCACCCTGACGATCGGCGTCCCGGCGTTCTTCCTCGCCCTCGCCCCCAACAAGGAGCGAGCGAGGCCCAACTTCGTACGGCGGGTCATGCGGTACTCGATCCCCGGGGGCGTCATCGCGGCGGTGGCGACCTTCATCACGTACCTGATCGCCCGTCACCGCTACACCGGGTCGGGCGCGTTGAGCGCGGAGACGAGCGCCGCGACGCTGACGCTCTTCCTGATCTCGATGTGGGTGCTGGCGATCGTCGCCCGGCCCTACACATGGTGGCGGATCGCCCTGGTCGCGACCATGGGCGGGGCGTTCCTGCTGGTGCTCGTCGTGCCGTGGCTGCAGAACTTCTTCGCGCTGAAGCTGGTCGGGGTGACGATGCCGTGGATCGCGGTGGGTATCGCGGCGGTGGCGGCGGTCGCCCTGGAACTCACGTGGAGATGGGTCGACCGCCGCGTTCCCGCGTAGTGGCGGGGCTGCTTACTTCACGTCGATGTAGTCACCCGTGGCGGTGGAGGCCGCGGTGGACGTGATGCCCGCGTAGGTGAAGCGGTAGTAGCCGTCGACCGAGGCCTTGACGGTGGTCTTCAGCGCGCCGCCCGCGGTCGACTTGATGCCCTTGACGTTGGTGTAGGTGGTGCTGTTCGCCTTGCGGAACTGCAGCGTCGCCGTCTGGCCGCTGAGACCCACGTACTTGTTCGTCTCCCAGTCGGCGCGCGTCAGCTTGCCGGTGACCGTGATGGTCTTGCCCTTCTTCACCGGCTCCGGCGCGGCGTTGACCGTCAGCTTCGACAGCCGCTGGACCTTGGGAGAGGTGAAGCCGCCCTGGTCGGCGACGCCGACCTTGGTGATGTCGAAGCTGGGGCTCGACGGGTCCTGGCCGTTGTACGCGTAGGCCAGGCCGGCGGCCTTCCAGGCGCCGGCGTCCGAGTTGATCAGGTAGCCCTCGTTGGCGTAGATGTCGATGTCGGCCACGCAGGAGGCGGTGGTCGACGAGGTGGGGGTGCAGGTGCCCGGGTCGTCGCCGAACTGCACGTTGTCCGGCGTGTCGAACGAGCCCTTGTAGATGTAGGGGCCGCTGAAGAAGTCCGCGGCGGTGATGTCGACGTCGGCGGCGTGGGTCAGCGTGTACGTGGCCGGGACGGTGACGTGGGTCGTGGCGCCGACGACGATCGACTTGCCCTTGTTCACCTTGACGTTGGAGAAGGTGGCGTCGAGGACGTACGGCTCGTCCACGGCGGCGGCAGAGGCGCTGAACGCGCTCTTGCCGGAGGTGGCGGTGTGGGCGGCTTCCCGCACCTTGGCGGCGTCCGCGCGGTAGGTGGAGGTGGAGCCGGAGTCGGCGGCGTGCGCGCCGGGTACGGCGAGGGCGGAGAGGGCCAGGGCGCCGGAGACGGCGGCCACGGTGGCTCTGATGCGCATGCGATCCCCAAGTGGAGAAAGGGGCCCGCCGGTGGTCGTCCTTACGGCTCGTGTCACACCTGGGGCCCAAGTGATGTCGGAGTCAGTTGACTCGGATGATGAGATGCGCGAAAGGATGTGAATGGTTGTACGGGTGTTGCGGATTTTGCCTACGAATGACGAACGGCCCCCGGGGGAAACCCAGGGGCCGCTCGCAGGGCACTTCCAGTACTTCAGGTTGTGCGAGTTCGACTACTTGACGTCGACGTAGTCACCGGCGGTGGTGACCGTGGCGGTGCTCGTGATGCCCTTGTAGGAGAAGCGGTGGTAACCGTCGACGGACGCCTTGACGGTGGTCTTCAGGGCGCCGCCCGTGGTGGACTTGATGCCCTTCACGCTCGTGTAGGTGCTGCTGCTCGCCTTGCGGAACTGCAGGCCCACCGACTGGCCACTGACGCCGGCGTACTTGCCGGTCTGCCAGTCGGCGCGCGTCAGCTTGCCGGTGACCGTGATGGTCTTGCCCTTCTTCACCGGCTCCGGAGCGGCGTTGACCGTCAGCTTCGACAGCCGCTGGACCTTCTGAGTCTTGTAGAAGTCGTTCCAGTAGATCTCGCCGTCATTGGACAGGGCGCCCACGGTGACGTGCCAGTTACCGGCCAGCGCGTTGGCGTACAGGTCGCCGATGCCGTCTTCCGTGTTGAAACCGGGTGTGGCCGTGATGGTGAGCTTGCAGCTCGACGTCGTGGTGTTGACGACCGTGCACTTGGCCGCCTCCTCGTTCGGCGGGAGCCAACCGTCGAAGTCGCTGTCGACGCTCGTTCCGTGCCACAGGTCGATGTAGGCGTCCGCGATGCCGCTGGCGTGGCTGGCGGTCAGCGACACGGTGAACGTCTTGGCGGCGGTGGTGCCGACGACCACGTTCTTGTTCGCGTTCACCGAGACGTTGGAGAAGGTGAAGGCGGCGGCGGCCGTGCTGAACCCCGACTTGGCGGACGGGGTACCGAAACGCTCCGCGGCACTCGGCCGGTCCAGGCTCACGCCACCCTGCGCGTCGGCCTGCGCTGCCGGGATGACGAGGGCGGAGAGGGCCAGGGCGCCGGTGACAGCGGCCACGGTGGCTCGTATACGCATGTGTTCCCCACGTTGAAGGGGCCCCGAGCGCTGGTCGTTCCCTACGGCTCGTCGTCGGCACGGGACCCAAATGATCATGTGAACCTGTTGGCTCACATGATCAGACGGGTAACGGAGGTGAATAGTTGTACGACTGGTGAGGGATTTGTGCGCAAGATGGCAAAGCAGTCGCGCCTGCTGATCGCGATCGCGGTCAGTCGAACCAGCGGTCCCGCTCCAGTTCCTCCGTGCGGGACGGGTCCTCCAGGAGGGCCGCGACCTCGAAGCGGCGGGGCCACTGTCCTGCCGCCCAGGCGAGGGCGGCGGCGACGCCCTCCAGGGTGGCGGCGTGCAGCACCCCGTCCCGGGTGCGGAGCCAGTCCAACTCGACGCCGTCGACGAGCAGTTCCTCGTGCTCGGTGTACGACGCCGGGGTGGCGGGACCGAGCAGCACCCGCACCGGCTCCGGTACGTCGTGCTCGGCGCCCTCGGAGCCGACCTCGCCCGTCACCGACTCGCTCAGCCGCCGCACCTGGAACAGCTCAGCGAGTTCGGCGGCCCGCGCCGGCCGTACCGGGAGCAGCGGCACGCCGCTCGTGAAGGGCAGCAGGTCAGGTGAGTCCACGACCATGGCGTCCGCCGCGTCCACGACGGTCACCTGCCCGTCGACCACGGCCCGCAGCTCGTCCGGCAGGGTGACCTGCTCGGGGTCGAGGTCGGCCAAGGCGCCGTAGAGGGCGTGCAGTTGGGCGCCGGAGACCTCGCGGTCGGGGTCGGCGAGGCGGTCCAGGAGCTCGGCCGCGCCGCCGGGTTCGTCGAGGAGGGCGGCGACGGAGGTCCGTACGCCCAGCGCCCGCAGTACCTGCTCGTCCTCGAAACCGCTCGCGTCGGCGGCGTCGTAGAGACCGTGCAGGAGCGGGTCACCGCCGGCGGACCGCAGCCCCGCCGGGCGACGCCCGTCGAGGACGGGATGTCCACGCAGCCACCAAGCCGTGTACGACCGTACGATCTCGTGCGTCCCGTCCGGCAGCAACAGCCGCACCGGTTGCGTGATCGCGTCCCGCAGCGGCGGCTGCGACAGCAGGGCGAGGGCCTGCGGCCAGCGGTCGTCGTCGACGAGATCCAGGTCCCGTACGGCGACGATCTCGGTGGCGACGGGCGGCACAGGTGTGTCGGGCAGCCGGTCGAGGACGTCCTCGCACCACACGTCGACGGCGTCGAGGAGACCCGCGTCATCAGGCTCCGCGAAGTCGGAGTCGCGCGGCTCCAGTTCGTCCGGGTCGAGGACGACATCGGTGGCGCGTACGAGGGTGAAGTTGGCGAGGACGCCACAGGCGGCCAACGGCTGCTCGCCCCAGCGGTCGGCCAACTCGGCGTCGACGGAGGCCAGTTCGTCCTCGCGCATGACCTGGGCGAACGGGCTGCCGGGCAGGACCAGTTCGCCCGCGGGCACCAGCTCGCCCTCCTCGTCGGGGAGGGCGAGGGCGCCGAGCCAGGGCTCGTCACCGGGTTCGAGACCGGCGGCGCGGACGAGCGCGAGGACGGTGTCCGCCAGCTCCTCGGCGTCCGGGGTGTCCTCGTCCCAGCCGACGCCCTCGTCGTCCAGCGAGGCCGCTACGGCGGCGCGCACCTGCGGGGTGGTGAGAACCGCGCGGGGTGTGGCCGGAAGGGCGCCCAGCTTCTCCAGGAGCGGGTGGGCGGCGTCCGGGTGGGCGACCTTGAGGCCGAGCCTGGCGAGGGTGTCCGGGGCGGCGGTCCGGGCGTCGTCGGCGAGGGGCAGCAGGACCTGCCGGGGGCCGATGGTCGTACGGCCGTCCGCGAGCGGCACGGGCAGCCCGGAGAGCCGGTCGGGATCGACGCCGGAGAGGCTGTCGTACAGCCGCCGCCACCAGCCCGGGTCCTTCTCCAGACCCGCCAGCCGGTCCACGGCCTCGGTGAGCGGGACCCGGGCGACACCCAACGTCCGCAGTTCCGCCCGGCGTTCGAGCCCGGCGGGCAGCAGGCTGGGCAGCACCTCGGCGAGTACCTGGACGGTCTCGGCGCCGGCGCCCTCGACGACCTCGGCGTCACGGGGACGCAGGGCGGCGGGGTTGTCCGCGACACCAGTGCCGATGCCGACGCCGGTGTCGGCATCGGGCCAGTCGGCGGGGGTCTCCGAGGCGGCGGTGTCCGGCGGGGCCGCGGGCGGCAGGAACGCGGTGCGCGGCAGCCGCTCCAGGATCGCCTGCCGCAGGGAGCCGTCCAGTTCGCCCTTGCCGAGCGGGCCGGGCACCAGGTCGATGATCCCCGTGGCCACCGGGCTCCAGGCGGCGAGCAGTTCGGCGTACGCGTCCGCCGCGCGCTCCACGATGAAGCCGGTGAGGGGGCCCGGGGCCGCGTGGCGGCGGGTGGTGTCGAGCGGGAGGGAGGCGATCAACAGCGCCGGTACGCCCAGGGGTTCGTCGCTCGGCGTCGGCGCGTGCACGACGGGGCTGGTGCGGGGCTTGGCCGGAGCGCCTTCGGCGTCCACAGGGACGGCCCAGGTCACGGACCAGTGCGGGCGCAGCCGTTCCTCGACCGGGCGGTCGGCGAGCAGGGCGGGTTCGAGGGCGCCGTGGTGGAAGACGGTGCGCCAGCGGGTGGTGCCGTCGCGGGAGTCCTCGATGACGGCGCCGTGCTCGTCGGCGCGACGGCGCAGGGTGCGCACCTCGCCGTCGCCGATCTCCACGACGACCTCTTCGAGGCCGGGCAGCGCGAGGAGCAGCGCGTCGTCGACGTTCCGCAGGAGGCGTTCGGCGAGGTCCTGCGCCGCGGGATCCCGCAGCGGGAGGATCACGGCGGTGTCGTACGAGTCCGGGGCCGTGCCCTCAGCCGCGAACGGCAGCCGGAGCAGGGGCACATGGCCGTCGCGGCGGCGGATCTCGTCGCCCAGGCCGGGGCTGTGGCGGGCGGTCTCCGAGGCCAGGTCGCGGGCCTCGGCGAGGGACCAGCGGACGCCACCGTGCCGGCCCACCACCGCGGGTTCGTCGGCCACCGCGAGGACCGCGGCGAAACCGACGCCGAAGCGGCCGACGGCTGTGTCGTCGGCGTCCCGCTTCGCGGAGGCGCGGAGCGTGGAGAGCGACTCGACGCCCGTCGCGTCGACGGGGGCGCCGGTGTTGGCCGCGACGAGTACGCCATCCCGGAGGGTGAGACCGAGGCGGCCGGGGACTCCCGCCCGGGCCGCGGCATCGGCGGCGTTCTGGGCGAGCTCGACGACCAGGCGGTCGCGGTATCCGCCGAGTACCAGGTCCTCCTCGGCGTTGGCGTCCTCGCGGAACCGGGCCGGGCTTGTCGCCCAGGCGTCCAGTACCCCGCGTCGTAGGCGCGCCGTCCCGAACGGGTCCGCGCCCTCAGCTGCCGGCCGCACGAACTTGCTCACGGTGGTCACTCTCCTCTTGCGGTACCGCGACTGCCCGGTGGGGTCGACCGTCGCCGCATGAAGGTACCGCGCGCTGGGCGGACGCCCTGCGCGGGTGCGGTCTCTCACGAGGCCAGGCTCGGAAAACCCGCTCGTCGGTCTCGTGAACGCCGAGGTCAAACCGCTGCGTCCTCAGGCGTGACCCGGGGAACGCCGGGCGGCGAGGGTCTCGCCGAGGCGGTCCAGGAGGAGGAAGAAGACGGGGAGGCAGAAGAGGGGGATGCCCAGGAGGAGCAGGAACGAGAGCGTGGGCCGGTCGGTGAAAATCATCCAGAAGTCGCGGACGAACAGGGCGACCACGACGACCAGGCTGGCGCCCAACGCCCGCTGCCACGCCGTGCGCCGTCGCGCCCCTCGCCGGACGCGCTCCTCCACCTCGGGCCGCGTCTCAAGGGACGTGAGCCCGAGCCTTACGGCGGTGGCGCACAGGTCAGCGGCCTCGGCGATCGGGTCGTCCCGCTGAAGCTCGTCGAGGTGGGGAAGGCTAACCCGGCGCCCGTCGGTGCGGTAGAGATACGCCTGCCAGTGGGGGCTGCCCCGCCTGTTGTTCTCGACCCGAATGCCGTAGATCTCGGTCCAGGCCCAGGTGCGGGTGCGCAACGGCCCTCGTACGGTGACTCCGTCGGCCGTGACGAACGTCCGCGCCCGCCACTGGTCCAGGGCCACCCGGACACCGCCGAACAGCCAGAGCGCCGGGACCATCAGGCCCGAGGCCTTCTGTCCGGACAACGTCGTCGCGTTCAGCACTCCGACGGTGGCTATCACCGCCACGGCCACCAGACTGACGTACGCCGCCGGCACAACCCGCCGCCCGCGGTACTCCCGCTCGATCCCGTCGTCCATCGCAACTCCCCCGCTTTCAAGGCCCTGCATGGCAGACGCACGAGGGCGGGGGGATGTTATATCCGGTCGCTGTGTACGCGTCCGGGCCGGAGCGCGCGGGTCAGATCCGGGGGCCCCGGGACGCGTACGGCACGAAGTCGGCCCAGGCCTGGGGGGTGAGGGCGAGTTGGGGGCCGGTGGTGAGGCACTTGGAGTCGCGGACGTGGATGGTGCGGGGGGTTACCGCGATCTCGACGCAGGAGTCTCCCTGGGTACCGCCGCTGTAGCTGCTCTTGAACCAGTCCAGCGCGATCTCCACGCAGGAGTTTCCATCGTTGCCGCTGCTGTAACTGCTCTTGAACCACGCCAGTTCGGAGGCGTCCCCGGTGGAGGCCTTGCGGATCATGTTTCTCCCAGCAATTGCTCGATGAAGACCAGGGACTCCCGTGGGGTGAGTGCCTGCGCCCGGATGATGCCATACCACAGTTCAAGGATGCGGAGTTGTTTCGGTTCTGAAGTCGGGCGACCGCTGTACGCACCGTCAGCTCGCCCCACTGCCGTCCCCTCCGGGAACTTCAACAACTCGATCCTGCCGTCCAACCCGGGATGGGCTTCTGTGTTCGTCGGCATGACCTGAAGCGTGACATAGCGCAACCGCCCTACCTCCAGCAGACGTTCGAGCTGCTGTCGCCACACCATTGTGCCCCCGACCCGTCGACGCAACGGCGCCTCCTCCAGGACGAAGTGGATGGAAGGAGCCGGGTCCCGTTCGAAGACTGACTGTCGGGCCAGACGAGCAGCCACCATGCGTTCCACGTCGTCCGGCGAGTACGGCGGCTGTGCTGCCTCGATCACGGTCCGCGCGTGATCCGGCGTCTGCAACAGTCCAGCGATGATGTTGCACTCGTACACCCCGATCTCGACCGCCATGGCCTCCAACTTGCCCAGCTCCCGCACCTTCTTCGGATACCGGACCCTCTTGACGTCCTCCCACGTCGCCGCGATCAGCCCACCCGCCCCCAACACCTCGTCCGCCCTGTCCAGATACTCCTGCCGAGGGATCCGCTTCCCTCCCTCGATCTTGTAGACCAGGTCCTCGCCGTACCCGACCGCCTCCCCGAACTCGGCGGCCCGCATCCCCACCGCCTCGCGCCGCAGCTTGAGCTGCCGCCCCACCGTGGCGATGACCGCGACTCCCCACTCGTCGTCCGGATCCACCTCCCAACCCGGCTCGTCCGCCTCGGTCCTGAGCCGACCCGCGCCCGTGTCCACCGACATCCCGCACCCCTCCGTCGTACGACCGTGCCGCAACGCCCCTACCCGCACGACCGCCCCCGACAGCCCGGACACCACCGGACAAGCTCCGGACAGTCACCGTACGCATCGGCGTCGTCACTGTTCACGGTAAGCGTGCGCGGCCACGCTGAGTGACGTGAACCAGGAAACCTCCACCCTCATCCGCAACTTCAGCGTGCCTCTGTCCTCAACACCACGCGGAGCCCGTCTCGCTCGCCTGCTCGCCACGGAGCAACTCCGCGACTGGGGGCTCCCGTTGGACCCGGCGGCGCACATCGTGGCGGAACTGGCGGCGAACGCGGTCACGCACGGCCGGGTCCCGGGCCGGGACTTCCGGCTCACGCTCTACGTCGTCGGCGACACCCTCCGTATCGAGGTCACAGACACCAGAGGCGACCGCGCCCCGCACGCTCAACACCCCGCCGCCGACGCGGAGTCGGGCCGGGGGCTGCTCATCGTGGGCGCCCTCGCCGACCGCTGGGGCACGAACACGGGTCCGCACCCTCGCAAGACCGTATGGGCCGAAGTCGCCCTCCCGTCCCCGTCACCACCGAAGCTCAGTCCTCTGAGCTCCGGTGACATGGGCGGTCTTTCCCAAGGACCACTGGGGAGAAAGGACCACCACCAAGCCCCACCCCTCCCGCCCGCAGCGCAAACTCACTCGCGAGAGTGAACATCACCAACTCGGCTGGATTCGCCCCCGGTTGCCTGCCCTACGCTCAGCGCGACAACCGCAGACCACTGCGGACATACAACGGCCCTCGCCGGGACTGGCATCCCAATGCGAGGGCCTGACCACCAAGGAAGACAGACCCCTTCCCGATGGACACGCAAAACCCTAGCGCCCCCGCGCGCCCCCAGTCCCGTACTCGGGCCAGGAATCGCCCCCACTCCGGAGTGATTCACGACAACGCCCGCCACACCGAGCGCTTCACAGTGATCGGCAACCACCTGGCCCAGCACCCGGAACTCTCCGGCCTGGCGATCGGACTGGGCGTTCACATCCAGTCCCTCCCCACCGGCGCCGCCGCCGACATCAAGACCCTCGCGGCCCGCTTCCCGGAGAGTCCGGCCCGTATCGCCGCCGCCCTGCGGGAGTTGGAAGCCCACGGCTATCTGCGCCGCACCCGCGAACGCGTTCCCGGCGGCCGCATCGTCACCCGGACCGTGTCCTGCAACCGGCCCGGGCACCGCGACCAGGCCTCCGACGCCCCGAAGCCGCCGCGCCGACGCCCGGACGCCGCCCCGCCCCGCAAGAAGCTCCCGCCCGTCCCACAGCCCGCCTACTCCTCCCCCACCCTCCTCCAGACGGCCACCGACCTCCTGTCCGGCCTCCGCCGCCAGGACCCCCGCCTGCTCCTCTCCGCGACCGACGCCGAACACCTCGCGCCCGGCGTCGCCGCCTGGCTGGAGCGCGACCTCACCCCCACCGCCGTACGCCACGCCCTGGCAGCGGACCTGCCGCCCGAGGACCTACGCCGCCCGGCAGCCTTCCTCGCCCACCGCCTGGCCGCCCAACTGCCACCCCTGCCGCCGTTCCGAGCCCCGGCCCCACCCCCGGACGTACGGCATCCGCTCCAGAACTGCGACGGCTGCGACCACGCCTTCCGCTCCCCCACCCCCGGCCGCTGCCGCGAATGCCGGGCTCCTGTTCCCACAGCCGTCCGATGAAAAGCTCCCGTCTCTCTCGCTCCCCAGCCTCCTGTCACCCCGGACGGATACCCTGGCCCGGGCATCCCCTGGAGGACACCATGAGCACTCAGGCCGATCACGGACACGAGCTGATCCCCCGCCCCGAGCAGGCCCCCGACGCCCTCCGTGCGGCCCTGGCCATCGTCGATCCCGGCCGCCTGGAAGAGATGCAGGCCATGAAGGACGAGGCATTCGCCAAGGCAGTCGAGTGGCAGTCCCTCAGCCCGGTGCGGAGCTGGGTCCTGATCTGGGCCAGAGACATCGAGATCGCACGCCGCCCCGACCTGTCCTCTCGCCACGCCCGGGCCAAGGGCAACTTGGAACACGAGGATCCGGCAATCGCCAAGGAAGCCCTGAAGGAGCTCAGCGCTCTCCTGGACGAAGCCATGAGAGCAGTACGCGAGTGACCTGGAAGTGGGAGTACGCCTTCGGCGCCGAGGAAGCCGCCCGCACCGCCCCCGCCGCCTTCCTCTCCGAAGTACGGAGCAAGGCGGCTGAACTCGTCAGAGCTGCTGAGTCGCTCCACGTCCACGGCCGTGCCTACGCCGGAACGGACCCGAAGGGCGGCGACGTCATCGTGCCAGGCGGCATGTTCACGTATCAGGTCGTCGTGCGTAGCGAGCGCGTCTACGTCGTCCAGATCACCTACATGGGTTTCTGAACCTCCGGCCGGGAGGGACGCGCACGCCCACGGTCCCGACCTACGAGTGCCCCAACTCCGCCGCGGCCTCGTCCGAGACCTCCGGCACCGACCCCGAGTCCGCCGCCGGCCGCAGCGGGAAGGGGTCCACCCGGGTCTCGTCGATCACGTGCGGCGCCGGACGCGGTGGTGCGGGCATGACCGCGGCCTCCGAGTGGCCGCCGCAGCCGTAGGCGAGGGAGACGACATGCCCGTCAGCCGGCGAGAACTCGTTCGCGCAGACTCCGAACGCCTGACCGAGCGAGCCCCCGATCCGGTTGAGGAACCCACAGCTGACGCACGCCGCCGGCGCGGCCTGCGCCATGGGCGTCTTCGGCCCGTACGACTCCTCCCAGCGGTCCGCCGCGACATGCAGTCCGTACCGCGACAGGACACGCGCACGCCGCAGCCCCAGCTCCTCGGCGACCGACGCGATCGAACCGCGCATCGGTGCGAGGAGCAGGCCCGCGGGCGTCACACCCGAGACCTCGGCGTCCTCCGCCTCCACCAGCTCGGCCATCTCCTCGGAGAGGGGAGAGTTCGGCGGGGGCTCGTCCTCACCGGTGTAACCCGGCTCCAGGCGCAGATCCTCGGCGTCCGTGGGCAGCAGGTCACCGGGACCGAGGTCACCGGGGCGCAGCCGCTCGCTCCACGGCACCCACTCGGGGGCGAGGAGGGAGTCGGGGCCGGGCAGCAGGACCGTCTCGTCGAGGGTGACGAGCTTCGCGCGGGAGGCGCGGGCGACGGTCACGGCCCAGCGCCAGCCGCGGTAGCCCATCTCCTTGCACTCGAAGAAGTGCGTGACGACCCGGTCGCCTTCGGAGACGAGTTCCACATGCTCGCCGACGACGCCGGGTGCGGCTGCCTCCTCGGCGGCGGCACGGGCGAGGTCGACCGCCTCGGCGCACAGGCGGTCGGGGGTGCGGCTTCGCGTGGTCGCTGCGCTCACAGGTATCGCTTCTCTCCTACGCCGTCTCACGGGTGCGCCATTCCACGGCGGGGGTGCGGACGGAGCGGACCGGAGGACCGCGTCGACGTCCGCGCCCGATCGCACTCGGGCGCACCTACGCCATCCATTCTGCGGGATGACCGAGAGGCGCGCGGCCGAGAACAATCGCCACTGGCGCGCTACGCACGCTACCTTCTCCTGGCCCCTGGGCCCACACCGGCGGGCCTCTTCGGCGCTCCGCGCCGGGTTTTTCGCCGCTCCGCGGCCCTGATCCCCCGCCGCTCCGCGGCCGATTCCCCGCCGCTCCGCAGCGGTCTTTCCCACCCACGCGCCCGTCTCGGTCGGCTGGAAAGCACCGAAAAAACCCAACCCCCCGAGCACCCCCACCCCACCCCACTCGGCCCCCATACGCGCGGTAACCGCACTACGCACGCCCATCTCGGGGCACTATGACGGGGTGGCAGCCGCAAGGTCGCCCCACGGAGCCACCGGGATCGGTGGCTCCAAGGGGAGTAGCCGAGGTGGCGGATCGGCCCGGGTGAGCGGGTCCGTCCGTGCGGTCGGTCGTGCCCTGCACTTCCCGGTGACGGGGACGGCGCGCGGCATCCGCAAGGCGACGCACGCGCACGGGGCGGGCGAGTCGGGGCTCGGAAAACTGATCGAGCTGCACGGGGTGAACGGCGCGGGCGACGTCATGATCACCGTCGCCCTGGCCTCCACCGTCTTCTTCTCGGTGCCCACGGACGAGGCCCGCGGCCGCGTCGCGCTCTATCTCGCCATCACCATGGCGCCCTTCACCCTCCTCGCCCCCGTGATCGGCCCGCTCCTGGACCGCCTCCCGCACGGCCGCCGCGCCGCGATGGCGGGCGCGATGCTCGCCCGGGCCTTCCTCGCGCTGCTGCTGTCGGGCGCGGTGGTGACCGGTGGCATCGAGCTGTATCCCGCCGCGCTGGGCGTACTGGTGTCGTCGAAGGCGTACGGAGTGGTGCGCAGCGCCGTCGTGCCACGCCTGCTACCACCGGGGTTCTCCCTGGTCAAGGCGAACTCCCGGGTCACTCTCGGCGGGCTGCTCGCCACCGGTGTGGCGGCGCCGATCGGGGCGGGGCTGCAGGCGCTCGGCCCGCGCTATCCGCTCTACGGCGCCTTCGTGATCTTCATCGCGGGGATGTTCCTGTCGTTCTCGCTGCCGCCGAAGGTGGACTCGGCCAAGGGCGAGGACAAGGCGCTGCTGGCGGCGGACCCGGAGCATCTGCACGGGCCGCACCTGAAGAAGGTCCCGCGCCCCGGGCTGCGTACCGTCGGCACCGCCGTCACGCACGCCCTCGCGGCGAACGCCGCCCTCCGCGGCCTCTCCGGCTTCCTGATCTTCTTCCTCGCCTTCCTGATGCGCGAGCACCCGCTGACCGGGGCCAGCGCGGCGGCCTCACTGGCGATAGTGGGCGTCTCGGCGGGCGCGGGCAACGCGCTCGGCACGGCGGTCGGAGCTTGGCTGAAATCGCGCGCTCCCGAGATCATCATCGTGACGGTCGTCGCGTTCGTGCTGGCGGCCGCGGTCATCGCCGCCGTGTTCTTCGGCGCGGTCCTGGTGGCCTGTCTGGCCGCGATCGCCGGCTTCGCGCAGGCCCTCGCCAAACTGTCCCTGGACGCGCTGATCCAGCGGGACGTGCCCGAACTCGTCCGTACGTCGGCCTTCGCGCGCTCCGAGACCATCTTGCAGATGGCCTGGGTCATCGGCGGCGGTATCGGCATGGCACTGCCCCTGAACGGCACGCTCGGCCTCTCCGTGGCCGCCGCGATCGTCGCCACCGGCTGGCTCACCACCGTGCGGGGGCTGATCGGGGCGGCCCGGCGCGGTGGCTCCTCGCGGCCACGCGTGGAATAACCGCGACAAGCGCGCCGGACTCGGCACGACGTACGGGCCAGACTCGGCACGACGTACGCGCCGGACGCGGTACGCCGTGCGCGCCGGACGCGGCACGCCGTACCCCACGTGGGGGAAGCGGTGGGCCTGCCCGATAACCTTCGCCCATGACCTCTGGATTCAGCGCCGCGCGCCGCCGTCGCGCCGTCGCCGCCGTCGGAGCCGTATCCGCCGGACTTCTCGTCCTGTCCGCCTGTGACAAGCCGACGCCGCTGGCCACCATCACGGTCGGCGACAACTCGGTGAGCTCCGAGACCGACTGCTACAACGACGGCAAGGAGGTGAAGGCCGATGAGCTGGCCAAGTGCCTCAAGGCCAAGGGCATCAAGTCCATCAAGGTCGACCCCGACGAGACCGTGCGGTTCGGTGTGGACCCCGACATCGCGGACAAGGGCTGGACGATCCTGATGAACGGTCAGGCGCTGACCGACTCCAGCAAGAAGACGTACCGCACGATCCCGGGCAGCGTGTTCTTCAACGCCCAGTACGGCGCCAGCGGCGACTCCACGCTCGTCTCCATCAAGGAGGGCGACACGACGGTCACCGGTCTGTGGTCCTTCACGCTCAAGAAGGACTCCTGACCACGCCTTCCGTACCCGCTGTACGTGTCCTGGTAGCCACCGCGGTCCCGGTCGAACGGGACGCGGTGGCGCGGGCGTTCGCGCACCGGCCCCTGCTTGAGGTCCCGCTCCCCGGAGTGACCCTCCACCGAGCCGGTGCCCACGACCTGCTCGCCGCCGGCGTCGGCCCCGCTCTCGCCGCCGCGTCCACCGCCGCCGCGCTCACCGCGGCCGCCCTGGCGGACACCCCGTACGACCTCGTCATCTCCACGGGCATCGCCGGCGGTTTCCAGCCCGACGCGCCCGTCGGCTCCCTCGTCGTCGCCGACGAGATCACGGTGGCGGACCTGGGCGCCGAGACCGCGGACGGCTTCGTGCCCGTCACCGAACTCGGCTTCGGGGCCGTCAGCCACCGTCCGCCCCCCTCACTCGTACGAGACCTCGTGGCGGCCACAGGTGGACGCGCGGGGACGGTCCTGACCGTGTCCACCGTCACCGGCAGCGCCGCCCGAGCCGCCGAACTGCGCGCACGCCACCCCCGCGCCCTCGCCGAGGCGATGGAGGGCTTCGGGGTCGCCGAGGCCGCCGCCGCGCACGGCGTGCCCGTGCTGGAGCTGCGCGCGGTCTCCAACCCCGTCGGCCCGCGCGACCGCGCCGCCTGGCGCGTCGGCGAGGCACTCACGACACTCACCGAGGCCTTCGGGAAGCTCGCGCCCGTACTGGAGAGTTGGAACCCACATGAGCCCCATGACCGCACGAACTGAGCCCCTGCAGATCGCGTACTCGCCCTGCCCGAACGACACCTTCGTCTTCGACGCCTGGGCCCACGACCGCGTGCCCGACGCGCCCGCGCTCGACGTCACCTTCGCGGACATCGACATCACCAACGGCATGGCCGAGCGCGGCGAGTTCGACGTGCTGAAGGTGTCGTACGCCGTGCTGCCGTACGTCCTCGACGAGTACGCGCTGCTGCCCTGCGGGGGCGCGCTGGGCCGGGGCTGCGGCCCTCTGGTGCTGACCAGGGAGGCGGACGCGGACCTTACGGGCCGTACGGTCGCGGTGCCGAGCGAGCGGTCGACGGCGTATCTGCTCTTCCGCCTCTGGGCCGCGGACACGCTCCCCGGCGGAGTCGGCGAAGTCGTGGTCATGCCGTTCCACGAGATCATGCCCGCCGTGCGGGACGGGAAGGTCGACGCGGGACTCGTCATCCACGAGGCGCGATTCACGTACCAGAACTACGGGCTGCACAAGCTCGCCGACATGGGCGAACACTGGGAGCGGACGACCGGCCTGCCCATCCCGCTGGGCGCGATCATCGCCAAGCGCTCGCTGGGCGAGGAGCGGCTGACGGCGCTCGCCGCGGCGGCCCGTACGTCGGTCCGGATGGCCTGGGACGACCCGGAGATCTCCCGCCCCTACGTCCTGGAACACTCCCAGGAAATGGACCCCGCCGTCGCCGACCAGCACATCGGCCTGTACGTGAACGAGTTCACGGCCGACCTGGGCGACGACGGATACGCCGCGATCAGGGGACTGCTGACCCGGGCGGCTGCCGAGGGGCTGGTGCCGCCCCTCGGCCCGGACGCGCTGAACTTCCCGTAGACCGCAGGACCGCTGGACCACGCTGAACTTCCCACTGGATGCCGGATGTGGGATGTGGGATGTGGGATGTGGATACGGGTTTGCGAGGAGATTCGGGTTTATACGTCGAGCTGGTCGGCGACCGCTCGCAGCAGGCCCGCGATCTTGCTGCCGGAGGCCTTGTCGGGGTAACGGCCCCTCTCCAGCATTGGCGTGATGTTTTCGAGGAGAGTCGTCAGATCCTGGACGATGGACGCCAGTTCGTCCGGCTTACGGCGCTGCGCGACCGCCACGGAAGGGGTCGGGTCCAGGAGGACCACCGAAAGCGCCTGGTCGCCGCGTTGGCCGGCGACGACGCCGAACTCGACGCGCTGACCGGGCTTGAGGACTTCGACTCCGGCGGGCAGGACCGAGGAATGAACGAAGACGTCGCCGCCGTCGTCGCGGGAGAGAAAGCCGAAGCCCTTCTCGCTGTTGAACCACTTGACCTTGCCGGTAGGCACGTCTGTCCTCGTCCTCGTACTCGTCGGGAAACTGCTCTGAAAACTGCTGGGTAGTGCTTTGCAACTGCTCGGCTCGTTCGCGGCAACTGCTCGGAAACAGCTCTGGATAGCACTACAGCGGGTCGTCGGACCCGCCGGTACCAAGGCTAATGGTCCGGCGGCTGCTGACAAGACGTCGCCGGATTGTTCCTTCGCGCTGGGAACTACCCTGGTCGGGTGCGTGACAAAACCCAAGCGAATTCCGTCGAACCCGGTGACCGGCTGATCCGTGCCGGTGCCATCGTGTTCTTCCTCGGCGCCGTGGCCACTCTGGTCACCGTGGCCCCGCTGTTGCTCGATACGACGCCTTTCCCTACATACATGTTCGGATTGAGCATGCTCATGGGCGTCGGCTTCCTGGTGGCCGGAGCGGGGGTGTTCCAGTCGCTCGCCGCGGGACGCCGTCAGGCGCGCGACGGCGCCTCTCGGTAGTCCGTCAGGCGCGCGAGGGCGCCTCTCGGTAGTCCGTCAGCCACGACGGGAACTCCGTCAGGTCGGCGAGCACCACGTCCGCGCCCGCCGCGCGCAGTTCCGCGGCGTCGCACGGGCCGGTGGCGACCGCGACGGAGTACGCGTCCGCGGTGTGCGCGCCGCGTACGTCGCCGGTGTGGTCGCCGACGTACACGCTCGCGCCGTGTTCGCGCAGCGCCTGCGCCTTCTGCTCCGCCCACAGGTTGCCGACCACCGCGTCCGCGTCGATCCGCAGGTGCTTCAGGTGCAGCTTGGCGTTGGGCTCCCACTTCGCGGTGACGACGATCGCGCGGCCGCCCGCCGCCTGTACCGCCGTGACGGCCTCGCGGGCGCCGGGCATCGCGGGGGTGGCCGCGATCGCGTACGTCGGGTACATCTCGCGGTAGACGTCCGCCACGGCGGCGACCTCGTCCGCGGGGAACCAGTTGATGAGCTCGTCCTCCAGGGGCGGCCCGAGCCGCGTGATGACCAGGTCGCAGTCGATGTACGTCCCCGTCCGCGCCGAGAGCGCCTCGTAGCAGGCGTAGATCCCGGGCCGGGAGTCGATCAGCGTCATGTCGAGGTCGAAGCCGACGGTGAAGGGGGTGCGGGGGCGCGATGTCATATGGGTCATTGTGCCCAGGGGGTTGGGGGTGGCCCGCGGCGGAGCCGCTGATGGACGCTGTTCGCCCCCTCCGCCCCTGCCCGTCCCTTGTTCCTGGGGGCTGCCGCCCCCAGACCCCCGCTGTCGCGCTGAACGCGCTCGTCCTCAAACGCCGGACGGGCTGAAACGGGGCGGAGCCCCGGAAGTATGGGACGGGAAGGGGCGCCGGGGGCGAAAAACACCACCCGTCACCGCCGTCGCTGCGACCGCCAGACCAAATACAACGCCGACCCCACCGCCGCCGCCCGCACGACCCACGGCCAGGTCTGCGCGATCGCGTCGCTCAGGTGCCCCTCGGGGATCGGCTCGCCCCAGCGGCCGTTCACCCGCCCCCACAGCCAGACGATGCCGCCGGTGGCCGCCAGCCCGGGCAGGACGAGGACGGCGCCCTTCACCTCGGCGGGGGTCAGCCGCCGGGAGGCGTACGCGATGACCCAGCCGAGGACGAGGACGAACAGGTTGCCGAGGACGGCACCCGCAACGAGGAGCGCGGCGGCCAGCAGAAGGAGCGGGTTGCTCCACCCACCGAGGCGCGGGAGCCGGAGGAAACGGCGCCGCCGGGCCTCGACCACCGGCTCGACCACGGGCTCGTCCACGACGTCGGCCTTGCCCGGACCCTTGCCCTCCGCCTCAGGTACCGCCCCCGCTCCCTCGTCCTTCTTCTCGGGCGGCGGCTTCAGTATTTCGGGAATCTCCACACCGCCCACGAATCCGTGCACGCTCTCCCCGGGCCCGAACAGGCTGCTGTCCACCCGCCACCAGTCCGGCTGCGTGGCGCTGTCGCCCAACTCGTCCGCACTCGCGAGATGCGGCGGGGACGGAACGTCCTCGTCGGTGTCCTGTTCCGCGGGACGCGGCTTCGGGACGACGCGGCGCAGGCCCTTGGGGCGTGGCTGCGGTGCGTCGGCCTGACGCTGGGTGGGGACGGCGGCCCAGGTCCCCGTCCCGCCGGCCACCTCCCCCGGGGTGCCCCCGCCCGCGGCGCCGACGATCTCGTCGGGGGTGCCGAGGCGGTCGAGGATCCGGCGGACGGCGGCGGGACTGTCCGCGGTCGTCTTCGCCCTGCGCCGGTCGATCTCGTTGCGCAGTTCCGACACGAGCCGCATACGCGTCGCGGACGGCACCTGGCGCTGCTGAGCCAGGTCTCCGACCCGGCTCAGGTAGTCGTAGACCAGCTGGTCGCTCTCAATCCCCACGAAGTCCCCTCCGGGGCGCACGCGTTGGATACTCCGTGGTCACGACGGTACCGGGTTTTCCGCACCGGCCGCCCCCGGGGGATCCGGCGCTTCCGGCGTCCCCGGAAGAGGCCGGGAGCAGGGCCCAGCACGGAGCCCGGGGTCGGGGAGGTCAGGGGCACAGGAGGCGAAACCCGCTACCGTTGGCCGGATGAGCACCGAGGAGCACCCCACCGCGGACCCCGCCCCCGCGGGGAACGCTCCGCGTTCGCTGGCGGAAGCCCTCCGGACACGCGACGACGCCTCGCTGTCCGCGCTCCTCCGTGCCCGCCCGGACCTGATCACCCCCGTCCCCACGGACCTGACACAGCTGGCCACCCGGGCAGGCACCCGTGCGTCGGTCGTGCGCGCCCTGGAGCGCCTGGACCGGTTCGCCCTGCAGACGGCGGAGGCGCTGGCCGTGGCGCCCGAACCGGCGGTGTACGACGATCTCCTTGCCCTGCTGGCGGGCGACGACCGCGACCCGGCGGTCACCGGGGCCTTCCCGCGCGCCCTCGGCACGCTCCGCGAGCAGGCCCTCGTCTGGGGGCCCGACGACCGGCTGCGGCTCGTCCGCACGGCCCGTGAGCTGCTCGCGCCGTCCCCGCAGCACCCGTCCCCGACGGGCCTCGGCCCAACGGTCGCGGAGGCCACGGCGGGGATGTCGCCGGGGCGGATCCAGGAGATCGTGACCGCGGCCGGGCTGCCGAGCACCCATGACTCCGTATCGGCCGTGGCGGCGCTGACCGGCCTGTTCACGGACCGCAGCAAGATGTCGGCGCTCCTCGACAGCGCCCCCGCCGAGTCCGTGGACGTCCTGTCCCGGCTGGTGTGGGGGCCACCGTACGGACAGGTGACCGCCGAGCCGGCGCGCCATCTGCGCTGGCTGATCGCCCGGGGGCTGCTGCTGCCGACGGGGCCCGGCACCGTCGTACTGCCCCGGGAGGTGGCCCTGCATCTGCGGGCGGGCCGCGCGCACCGGGAGACGGAGCCGGTGGGGCCGACCGTCGAGTCGGCGGCGACGCACCGTCCACAGGTTGTGGACAGCACCGCGGCGGGCCAGGCGTACACGGCACTCGCCACCGTCGAGGAGCTGCTGAAGGACTGGCACGAGGGCGGTCCGGCCGTGCTGCGCGCGGGCGGGCTGAGTGTGCGGGATCTGAAGCGGACGGCGGTGGCGCTGGACGTGTCGGAGCCGGTGGCCGCGTTCTGGGTCGAACTCGCCTACGCGGCGGGCCTGTTGGCGTCGGACGGTGCGACGGAGGAGCGGTACGCGGCGACGCCCGGGTACGACGAGTGGCTGGAGCTGCCCGCCGCCGAGCGCTGGGTGCGGCTCGCCTCGGCGTGGCTGACGGCGACGCGTGCGCCGGGCCTGGTCGGCGGGCGGGACGCGAAGGACCGTACGTTGTCGGCGCTCGGCCCCGGTCTGGACCGCTCCGCGGCCTCCGAGGTCCGCCACCGCGTCCTCGCCCTGCTGGCCGCCCTCCCCGAGGGCGCCTCCCCCACCGCGGCCTCCGTCCTCGCGCGCCTCCAGTGGGAGCGGCCCCCGCGAAGCCCGCAGCCGACGGACGACCTGCGCACCCGGCTCGCCCGATGGACCCTGTCCGAGGCGGAGTCGCTGGGCGTGACGGGCCGTGGGGCGCTGTCGGCGCAGGGGCGGGCGCTGCTCGGCCTGCCACCGGCGGCCACCCAGGACGCCGGTGCCGCGACCGGCCACGGCACCGGTTCCGCGGCCGGCCACGGCACAGACTCCACCCCCGCCCACACCCCCGGCCCCGGCCCCGGCCCCGGCCCCGGCCCCGGCCCCGGCCCCGGCGCCAAGCTCTCCGTCCACAAGCGCCCCCACCCCACCTCCGAGTCCCCCCGCTCCCCCGCCGAACAGGCCGCTGCCGCCGCCCAGGCGGTCCGGCTCCTCGCTCCCCTCCTGCCCGAGCCGCTGGAGCACGTCCTCCTCCAGGCGGACCTGACCGCGGTCGCGCCGGGTCCGCTGCAACGCCCGCTCGCCGACACGCTCGGCGTCCTCGCGGACGTCGAGTCGAAGGGCGGGGCGACCGTCTACCGCTTCACGCCGGGATCGGTGCGGCGGGCGCTGGACGCGGGCCGGTCGGCGTCGGACCTGCACGCGTTTCTCGCCGCGCACTCGCGGACGCCGGTCCCGCAGCCGCTCACGTATCTGATCGACGACGTGGCGCGCAGGCACGGTCATCTGCGGATCGGCTCGGCGTCGGCGTACGTGCGGTGCGACGACGACTCGATGCTGAACGAGATCCTCGCCGACAAGCGGTCGCAGGGGATGCGCCTGAGACGCCTCGCGCCGACCGTGCTCGCCGCGCAGGCCGAACCGGCGGCCCTCCTCGAAGGGCTGCGCGCGATGGGCTTCGCGCCTGCCGCCGAGTCCGCGGAGGGCGATGTCCTGATCACCCGCGCGCACGCCCACCGCACCCCGCCGCGCTCCGCCCCCGCGCCCGTCCCGGACGGTCCGCCGGTCCCCGACGCCACCCTCCTCGGCGCCGCCGTCCGCGCCATCCGCGCCGGCGACCTGGCGTCCACGACGCCCCGCAAGCCCACTTCCGACGGCCGGCCCGGCAGCGGCGACCTCCCCCGCACCAGCCCCGCCGAGACCCTCGCCACCGTGCAGGCCGCCGTGATGACCGGCGAGGCCCTCTGGATCGGCTACGTCAACGCGGAGGGCACCGCCACCCAGCGGGTCATCGCCCCGATCCGTGTCGAGGGCGGTTTCGTGACGGCGTACGACCACACCGCGGACGAAGTCCGCACGTACCCCCTGCACCGCGTCACGGGAGTCGCGGAACTGGCCGACGGGCAGCCGCCGGCTTAAGCGGCGGACAAGCCCGAGCAGCCCCCGCACATGATCGCCCGCCGGTGATGCACACTGGACGTTTGGCCAAGCACCCGCGCATGGGTGCCGCCGCGCAGAAAGGTACGGGCGTGAACGGACCTCTCATCGTCCAGAGCGACAAAACACTCCTGCTCGAAGTCGACCACGAGAACGCCGACGCGTGCCGTCGGGCCATCGCGCCGTTCGCCGAGCTGGAGCGGGCGCCCGAGCACATCCACACCTACCGGGTGACGCCGCTCGGGCTGTGGAACGCGCGGGCGGCCGGGCACGACGCCGAGCAGGTCGTGGACGCGCTCGTCGAGTTCAGCCGCTATCCCGTGCCGCACGCGCTGCTGGTGGACATCGCGGAGACGATGGACCGCTATGGGCGGCTCACCCTCAGCAAGCACCCCGCCCACGGCCTGGTCCTCACCACCACCGACCGGCCGATCCTGGAGGAGATCCTGCGGTCGAAGCGGGTCGCGCCGCTGGTCGGCCACCGGATCGACCCGGACACGGTCGCCGTGCACCCCTCCGAGCGCGGGCAGATCAAGCAGACGCTGCTGAAGCTCGGCTGGCCGGCCGAGGACCTCGCCGGGTACGTCGACGGCGAGGCGCACGCGATCGAGCTGGACGAGACCGGGTGGGCGCTGCGGCCCTACCAGCGGCAGGCCGTGGAGAACTTCTGGCACGGCGGCAGCGGGGTCGTCGTACTCCCCTGCGGCGCCGGCAAGACCCTCGTCGGTGCCGGGGCGATGGCCGAGGCCAAGGCCACCACCCTCATCCTCGTCACGAACACCGTCTCCGCCCGGCAGTGGAAGCACGAGCTGGTGAAGCGGACCTCGCTGACCGAGGAGGAGATCGGCGAGTACAGCGGTACGCGCAAGGAGATCCGGCCGGTCACCATCGCGACGTACCAGGTGCTGACGACGAAGCGGAAGGGTGTCTATCAGCACCTGGAGCTCTTCGACTCCCGCGACTGGGGACTCATCCTCTACGACGAGGTGCACCTGCTGCCCGCGCCCGTCTTCAAGTTCACCGCCGACCTCCAGGCACGCCGTCGGCTCGGTCTGACGGCGACCCTGGTGCGGGAGGACGGCCGTGAGTCGGACGTGTTCTCCCTCATCGGGCCGAAGCGGTTCGACGCGCCGTGGAAGGAGATCGAGGCGCAGGGGTACATCGCGCCCGCCGACTGCGTCGAGGTCCGCGTCAATCTCACCGAGACCGAGCGGCTCGCCTACGCCACCGCCGAGACCGAGGAGAAGTACCGCTTCTGTGCGACGACCGCGACCAAGCGGAAGGTGACGGAGGCGCTGGTGCGGCGGTTCGCGGGGCAGCAGATCCTGGTGATCGGCCAGTACATCGACCAACTCGACGAGCTGGGCGAGCACTTGAACGCGCCCGTCATCAAGGGCGAGACGAGCAACGCACAGCGCGAGAAGCTGTTCGGCGCGTTCCGCGAGGGCGAGATCAGCGTGCTGGTCGTCTCCAAGGTCGCGAACTTCTCCATCGACCTGCCCGAGGCGACCGTCGCCATCCAGGTGTCGGGCACCTTCGGGTCCCGGCAGGAGGAGGCCCAGCGGCTGGGGCGCGTGCTGCGGCCGAAGGCCGACGGTCACAAGGCGCACTTCTACTCCGTCGTCGCCCGCGACACCATCGACCAGGACTTCGCCGCCCATCGGCAGCGGTTCCTGGCGGAGCAGGGGTACGCCTACCGGATCATGGACGCCGATGAGTTGCTGGCGGCGGACAAGGACAACTGAGCGCGCTGTCGATATGACTCAAATGCCTTGTGTCCAGGAGGCATTGACCGATTTTCTCCGTCGTGCGTTCACAGCCGGTTCATGAGCGTCGGCACTACGGTCGCTGGTCCGAAGCGGGCATCGATGGTGCCCCGCGGCAGGTACCGACAGCGGTACGCACCGAGGAGAGTCGATGAGCAGAGAGCGTGCGGTCCCCGGACGCGGTCCGAGCCGCCGCGGCCTGATGGGCGGCGGCGCCACGGCGCTGGCCGCGCTGACGGTCGCCGGGCTGGGCACCGGGCGGGCCGTGGCCGCTGATCAGGTTACGGGCCGGGCCGGGGCCGTGCCCTGGGAGCCGGTGCCCGTGCCCGAACAGGTGCCGGTGACCGAGCGCCAGGTCCCGGTCGTCGGTGACGGAAGCCTGTGGTGCTGGGACACCGGCGGCAGCGGGGAGGCCGTTGTTCTGCTGCACCCGGGTTCCGGGAGCGGCGAGAGCTGGCCCTACCAGCAGCCGGTGTTCGCCCGCGCCGGGTTCCGGACGATCGGCTACTCGCGACGTGGCTCATACCGTTCGGTGGCCGGAAACCAGGCCGAGGCGGACACCGCCTCCGGGGATCTGCACACCCTGGCCGACCACCTCGGTCTGGACCGTTTCCATCTCGCGGCCACGGGCGGCGGCGGCGCGGTGGCGGTGGACTACGCCCTGTCCCACCCGGACCGGCTGCGCAGCCTCACCGTCTCCAGCAGCGTCGTCGGCATCACCGACACCGACTACGCGCAGCTCTCCGCCTCTCTCCGGCCTGCCCCGTTCAGTGAACTGCCGGTCGAGGTACAGGAGTTGGGGCCCTCCTACCGCGGCGGCAATCCGGCCGGCGTCACGGCCTGGCAGGCGATCAACGCGCGGTCCCGGGCGGGCGACGGGTTCACCCAGGCATCGGCCAACAAGGTCACGTGGGCTGCCCTGGAGTCCATCACCCTGCCGGTCCAGCTGATCACCAGCGACGCGGATCTCTACACCCCGCCCTCCGTCCAGCGGCTCATCGCCCAGCATCTCCACAACGTCGAGACGCACGTCATCAGCGAGGCGGGCCACAACCCGCACTGGGAGCAGCCCGCCGCCTGGAACCGCGTTCTGACCAGTTTCCTGGACCGTCACTGAGCTTGTTCCTGTGACCCCGTAGGGCTGTTCCCCGTAGGGCGAGGCCTAGCAGTGCAAGGCCCAGCAGGGCGTACGGCGAGGCCAATGGCTGTTGCCACCAAGGGAGTCGCAGGTCCAGGTCGCCTTGGTGGGGGACCAGCCAGAGGGTGCGGGCCGTGAAGACGGCCGTCACCGCCGCGGCCAGCTGGAGGCGGTGTTCGGCGTAGAGGACGGTGATCAGCGGTACGCACCACACCCAGTGGTGCGACCAGCTGATGGGGCAGACGAGGAGGGCCGTGGTGGCGGTGAGCAGGATGCCCCAGCGGTCCTCGGGGGCGCGGCGGGCCAGCCAGAGGCCCGCGCAGGCGACCGCCATGGCGGGCAGCGCCCAGGCGAGGCCCGGTGACGGGTCCCCCAGGGCGCGGGCGACCAGCCCCTGAAGCGACTGGTTGTCGACGATCCACACCTTGCCGACGCGGCCGGTCTCGTACAACCGCCGGGTCCAGAAGTCGACGCTGGCGGCAGGGAGTGCGAGCACGCCGAGCAGTACGGTCCCGGCGAAGGCCGACCCGGCTGTGGCCGCTTCCCGTCGGCGGCCCCTGAGCAGCAGGTACGCGATGAAGAGGGCCGGTGTCAGTTTCACCCCGGCCGCGATCCCGAGCGCGATTCCCTTGCCGCGGGCGCCGGTCGGCCGTGTGAGGTCCCAGAGGATCAGCACGGCGAGGGCGAGGTTGATCTGGCCGAAGAGGACGGTCTGGAAGACGGGTTCGAGCCAGAGGGCGAGGGCGGTGGCGGTGCAGACGGCGGGGGTCTTCGCGGGCAGGTCCGCGAGTCGGCAGGAGAGTCGGACCAGCGCGGCCAGCAGGGCCACGCTCCCGGCGACGAAAGCCATTTTGAGGGCGGCCAGCGGCAGCCAGGTCGTCGGTACGAAGAGGAGCGCCGCGAAAGGCGGGTACGTCGCGGGCAACCGCCACTGGGTGACGGTGAACCCGTAGAGATCCGTGCCGTTCGCCACGGCCGCGCCTTCGGCCCGGTAGACCAGCACGTCGGCCATGGGGGCGCGCGCGGCGACACATAGCGCGGAGAAGGCGGCGAGGGAGACGATCAGCAGGGCGCGCCCGGAGGCGACTTCGGTGGGTGAGTGATCGATCACGTTCCGTTGAAGCACGGAGTGACCCTAGTGTCCGGGCAGTTCGGCCCGGCACGCGGCTCACCGCCGCGGTGCGGAGGACGTACGACTGACCGACACGGCGCGAAGAACGTACGGCTCACCGCCGCGATGCGGAGGACGTACGGCTCACCGCCGCGATGCGGAGGACGTACGGCTCACCGACTCATTGACGCAATGCGGACATGCGGCTCAGCGACGCCGTACGCCTGCCTCCTCTCCGTACTCGCCGAGGAGGACCACGCTGAGGGCGGCGCCCGCGAACACCTTGACGGCGCGCAGGGCGTCGCCCACGCGGTGGCGCTGGTGGGTTCCGGAGGCGGCGGTGGCGCCGGCGCGGGCGGAGGGGCCTGGGGTGAAGGTAGCTGCGCTCATATATCCATGGTGGAACTCACGCCCCCGAACGGCGTCGGCCTCCCGACCGAACCTCGGCGGCCCCCTCGTACACCTGTGGGCCGCCCCTCCTACGCCTCAGGACGGACCCCGACCCCTAGGGTCCTACGGGGCTTGCCCCTGAGGCCGAGTCGCGGGCCTACCTCCGAGGCCGAGACGCAGGCGTACCCCCGAGGCCGCGGAAAAACGGTTGGCCCGAGATCCCCCACTCGCCTAGAATCTCCGCTCTTGCCCGCCTCCCGTCGTGGAGTGCCGCTGCCCGGACGGAAACCGGGCGGCTTTCGGATTCACTCAGGCAGCAGGTCCCCGGAGGCAACCCCCGTGTCCACCCCTTCCGACACCCACAGCGACCCTCAGGACCCCCTCTCACGCGAGCGGACCCAGCTCGGCGACTCCCGCGCCGCCCTGCGCGCGATGCGCGAGGACGCCGAGAACCTCGACATCAAGGACGTCACCGCGAACTGGGTGAACGCGGCCGTCCTCCAGCACCAGATCGACGAGCGCATCAAGGCCCTCGCCGACCTCAGCCACACCCCGCTGTTCTTCGGGCGGCTCGACTACCTGCACTCACCCGGCGCCGACAAGGCGGAGGGCGCGGAGGGCGAGCGTTTCTACATCGGGCGGCGGCACGTCCACGACGCCGACGGTGACCCGATGGTCATCGACTGGCGCGCCCCTGTGTCGCAGCCGTTCTACCGGGCCTCGAAGAAGACCCCGATGGATGTCGCGCTGCGCCGCCGGTTCGGCTACACGGGCGGTGACCTCACGGCGTACGAGGACGAGCATCTCTCCGACCCCTCCGAGGCGGCGGCCACCAGCAAGCTGCTCCAGCAGGAGATCGAGCGCCCGCGTGTGGGCCCGATGCGCGACATCGTGGCGACCATCCAGCCGGAGCAGGACGAGATCGTACGATCGGGGCTCTCCGGCTCCGTCTGTGTGCAGGGCGGTCCCGGCACCGGCAAGACGGCCGTCGGCCTGCACCGCGTGGCGTATCTGCTGTACGCCCACCGTGAGCGGCTCGCCCGTACCGGCACCCTCGTCATCGGGCCGAACAGCTCCTTCCTGCACTACATCGAGCAAGTGCTGCCCGCGCTTGGCGAGTTGGAGGTCAAGCAGGCGACGGTCGACGACCTCGTCGCGCATGTGGAGATCCGGGGCACGGACGGCGCCACCGCCGCGGTCATCAAGGGCGACGCCCGGATGGCCGAGGTGCTGCGCAGGGCGGTCCGTTCGCACGTGACCCTGCCGACCGAGCCGGTCATGGTCGTACGGGGCTCACGGCGCTGGCGGGTACCCGCGTACGAACTGGAGGAGATCGTCCGGGAGTTGCTCGACCGCGACATCCGGTACGGCGCCGCCCGCGACGCCCTTCCGCAGCGGATCGCGCACGTCGTGCTGGTCCAGATGGAGCGCTCGGGCGAGGCGCCGGACGACCGGGTGCAGGACGCCGTCGCCCGCAACCCCGCCGTGAAGGCCGCGGTCAAGGCGATCTGGCCGCCCGTCGACCCGGCCAAGCTCGTGCTGCGCCTGCTCTCCGACGCGGACTTCCTCGCCGTACACGCGGCGGGAATCCTCGACGAGGACGAGCAGAAGGAGATCCTCTGGCAGAAGCCGGCGCGGTCCGTGAAGGCCGCCAAGTGGGCTTTGGCGGACGCCGTGTTGATCGACGAGGCGACCGACCTCGTCCAGCGGACGCACTCGCTCGGGCATGTCGTCCTCGACGAGGCGCAGGACCTGTCGCCGATGCAGTACCGGGCGGTGGGGCGGCGCTGCACCACTGGTTCGGCGACCGTGCTCGGTGACCTCGCGCAGGGTACGACCCCCTGGGCGACGCGGAGTTGGACCGAGGCGCTCGGCCATCTCGGCAAGAGCGAGGCTGTGGTGGAGGAGCTGACGGCGGGTTTCCGTGTCCCCACGGACGTCATCACGTATGCGTCCCGGCTGCTGCCGCACATCGCGCCGGGGCTGACGCCGGTGGCGTCGGTGCGCGAGAACCCGGGCTTCTTCGATGTGCGTACGACGTCCGGTGACGCCGAAGTCGTCGCGGCCTGCGAGGAGTTGCTCCGCAAGGAGGGCTCGACCGGCCTGATCGCGGCCGACGCCCGTATCCCCGTACTCGCCGAGGCACTGGCGACCGCCGGAATCACCTACCTCGGCCCCGGTGAGGAGACGACCCCCGACACCCGCCTCACCCTCGTGCCCGCCTCGCTCGCCAAGGGCCTTGAGTACGACTATGTGGTCCTTGACGAGCCGCAGGCCGTGGTCGACGGCGAACCCGACGAGCGCACCGGACTGCGCCGCCTGTACGTGGCCCTGACCCGAGCCGTGTCGGGCCTGATCGTGACGCACGCGGCGCCGCTGCCCGCCCAGCTCACTTAGGGGGTCCGAGGAGCGCGTCCAGGAGGCCGGGGAACCTGGCGTCGAGATCGTCGCGCCGCAGCTGGACATAACGGTTGCGGCCGACGACCCGCGTCGAGGTGATCCCGGCCTCACGCATGATGCGCATGTGGTGCGAGACGGTCGACTTGTGCAGATGCCCGATGCCGAGCGCGTCGGGCGAACAGCTGTACGGCACACCGGCCGCGTACACCTTCAACAGCGACAGCCGCACCGGGTCGCCGAGCGCGTGCAGCACCTTGACCAGCTCGATGTCGTCCACGTCGGGCTGCGGCAGCCGCTCGCCTTCCTCGCCCATGCCGGGGCTCCTCTCCTCATACCGTTTGACAATCATCCAACAGTCTTTATTGTTTGACCAACGTCAAACCATCATCGCACTGATTGCACATCGTTGCGGATCGTTGCGGATCGTTGCGGATCGTTGCGGATCATTTGGGGGGACCCCGTGCGCCTACGACTGCTCCTGCTCGCCCTCGGCACTTTCGCCGTCGGAACGGACGGCATGGTGATGGCAGGCATCCTGCCGCTCATCGCCCGCGATCTGGACGTCTCCATCTCGGTCGCCGGACAGGCGGTGACCGTCTTCGCCCTGACGTACGCGGTACTCGCACCCGTTCTCGCCGCGGCGACCGCCCGCTGGCCGCGCCGCCGCACCCTGCTCGTCGCGCTCACCGTCTTCACGCTCGCCAACTGCCTCACGGCGCTGGCCCCTTCGTACGGCACCCTGCTCGCCACCCGGGTACTCGCCGCCGCCGGAGCCGCCCTCTACACCCCCACCGCGAACGGCGTCGCGACCGGGCTCGTGCCGCCGGAGCGACGTGGCCGGGCCATCGCCGTGGTGATGGGCGGGCTGACCGTCGCCACCGCGCTCGGGGTGCCGCTGGGCACCTGGATCGGCCGTACGGACTGGCGGCTGACGATGTGGCTGGTGACCGGTCTCGGAGTGGCCGCGTTCGCCGGCCTTGGTCTCATGCTGCGTGAACTCCCGCAGCCGGCAGCCGCGTTGACCCTGCGGGACCGGGTGACACCGCTCGCCAACCCTCGGGTACTGGGCGCGGCGCTGACCACTTTCCTGGTCTTCCTCGCCATCCAGACGTCGTTCATCTACTACACCGTGGCCACGCACGCGGCGACCGGCGGAGACCAGGACCGGCTGACGCTCCTGCTCCTGGTCTCCGGGATCGCCTCCGTCGGCGGTTCCTCGATCGGCGGACGGCTGGTGGACAAGTGGGGGCCGCGGGTGGTGATCCTGACGAGCAGCGCGGCGTACGTCGTCCTCGCCGCCGCCTCGCCCTGGACCCTGCGCACCATGCCGACGGCGCTCGTCGCCTCCGCGCTGACTCCGCTGGTCGGCTGGGGGATCGCGGTCGCCCTGATCACCCGCGTGGCCTCCCTCGATCCGCCCAACGCACCCGTCCTGGTGTCCCTGAACAGCAGCGCGCTCTACCTGGGCATGGCGGCGGCGGGCGGCACCGGCAGTCTGGCGATCGCGCTGTTCGGCGACCGCTGGTTCCTGCTGGTGGGAGCGGGCCTGATGGTGCTGGCGACAGTGGTGGCCGCGGTCACCACGCGGGAACGGGCGCGGGCGCGTGACCCCCGGCACCTGGCACCGGAGGTCACCAACAGCCCCGCCGGCTCGACCACTTGATCCGAACGGCACCCCCCGGACAGGCCCTAAGCGTCCAGGACCTGCCGCCACTCCCGTACCGCCGCCGCCGAGACCGGTCCGGTCCAGCCGCCGGGCCGGGCGGCCCCGCCGATGTGGAAGGCGTCGACGCCCGCGGCACGCAGCTGTGGCACGTGGTCGAGCCGCAGACCGCCGCCCACCATGATCTCCGGCTCGTAGCCGGGCTCACCGCTGCGCGCGGCCTCGGCGAGGAGGGTGGGCATGCCGTCGTCGACGCCGACCGGGGAACCCGCGGTCAGGTAGGCGTCGAGGCCGGGCAGGTTCGCGAGCGGCTTGCGCAGGGCGTCGCGGTCGGCGGCGCGGTCGATCGCGCGGTGGAAGGTCCAGCGGCAGCCGTCCAGCTCGGCGACGATCCGCTCCACGGCGGCCAGGTCGGGGCCGCCGTGCTCGTCGAGGAACCCGAGCACGAACTCGTCGGCCCCGGCGCCGCGCAACTCGCCCGCGACGCGTACGAGCGCGTCGACATCCCCCGCCGCGAACCCGTCCGAGAGCCTCAGCATCACGCGCAGCGAGACGTCGACCGCGGCCCGGATCCCGGTGAAGGTCTCCACGGCCGGGGTGAGCCCGTCCGCGGCCATGTCGGTGACCAGTTCAAGGCGGTCCGCACCTCCGGCCTCAGCGGCAACCGCGTCCTCCACACCGAGGGCGATCACCTCCAGGAGTGCACGCTTGCGCTTGCTCATCGGACCTCTTCCCTTGGGGGCGGCTACAGGTCTAGTCCAATCCAGCGTACGCGAGATCTTCCAACCCCGGCCGGAGATCTTCCAGCCCCGGCCGGGGATCTTTCAGCCCGTCCGGCGTTTGAGGACGAGGCCGTCCAGGCCGACAGCGGGGGCCTGGGGGCGGCAGCCCCCAGACCCAAGGGACGGGCAGGGGCGGAGGGGGCGAACAAACCCAACCCCAGCCCACCCGCCACCCGCACAATGACCCCATGCCCGACGCCCTCAACGACCTCGACGCCCTCCGCACCCGCTGGACCCGCGCCCTGGAAGGTTCCCGCTCCCCCGGTGCCCCGGACCGCACCCCGGACCCGACCCCGTACGCGGACAACCTCCTCACCCGCTGGCAGGAGCCCCAACGCCGCTACCACACCCTCACCCACCTCACCGCGGTCCTCGACCACATCGACGCGCTGGAGGAGTACGCGGACACCCCGGACCTGGTACGCCTGGCCGCCTGGTTCCACGACGCGGTCTACCTCCCGGACCGCTCCGAGAACGAGGAACGCTCGGCCCGCCTGGCCGAACGCGCACTCCCCGAAGCCGGGGTGCCCTCCCCCGGCACCGCCGAGGTGGCCCGCCTGGTCCGCCTCACGGTCGGCCACGCCCCCACGGACGACGACCGCAACGGCCAGGTCCTCTGCGACGCCGACCTGGCCGTCCTGGCATCGGCCCCACCGGCGTACGCCGACTACACCGCGGCCGTCCGCGAGGAGTACGCCTTCGTCCCGGACGAGGCGTTCCGCACGGGCAGGGCAGCGATCCTGCGCCAACTCCTCGACCTGCCGAGGCTCTTCAGAACCCCGCACGGGGAACGGGAGTGGGAGGAGCGGGCACGGGAGAACCTCCGGGCGGAGCTCACACGACTGGGCTCCGGCTGACCGGACCCTCGCCCCGAACAATCCGGTGCGTACCGAAGCCTGATCGCGCCTATCCTCACCCGCATGCGAGACATGGGCGGGGATCAGGTGTCGGAGGCCGTGGCGGGCAGCGCGGCGCTGCTGCGGTCGGTGGCCGGGCGGGACTGGGAGGGCGTCAACGCGGGTCGTCTGGACTGGAGTTGCCGCAGGACGGCCGAGCACATCTGCCTCGATCTCATCATGTACGCGAGCCGGCTGGCCGTGCGTGCCCCGGGATTCATCCCCTTCGAGCTCGTCATGGCCCACGGCGCCGACAACGCGGGTGTCGTCGACGTGATCGAGACGACCGGCGCCCTGCTGACCGCCGCGATCCGCACGGCACCTCGCGAGGTGCGCGCCTTCCACCCCTCCCCCTTCCGCAGCGCGAACCGCGAGGGCTTCGCCGCGATGGGCGTCGCCGAGGTCCTGCTGCACACGCACGACATCGCCGAGGGCCTCGGCATCCCGTACGAGCCCCCGGCCGAGCTCTGCGAGGACGTGCTCACCCGGATCTTCCCGCACGTCAGGCCAGGCCCCGACCACTGGCGCACCCTGCTCTGGGCGACCGGCCGCGGCGACCTGCCCGGCCGCGCCCCCGTCACCGAGTGGACCTGGTACAACAACCTGGTGATCGCCACCGAGCGGCTCACCCTGCAGAGCGTCACGCCCGCGGCCGCCGCCGATCTGCGCACCGGCGGCACGGGCGGCTTCGAGTGGATCGAGGGCGGCCCCTTCGAGGGCACGCGGGACGCCGCCGGGATGGTCTTGAAGGCGTACGAGGCGGGGGTGCACCGCCCTGAGTGGGGCCTCTTCGCCCTCGTACGGACGGAGGACGGGCGCGCGGTCGGCGGCATCGGCTTCCACGGCGCCCCGGACGAGGAGGGCCGCGCCGAGATCGGCTACGACCTGGCGGAGGGCGCCCGCGGACAGGGTTACGCGACCGAGGCCCTGCGCACGCTGTCCGGATGGGCCCTCGCGCGTGACGACATACAGGCGCTGTTCGCGACCGTCGACCGGGTCAACATCCCGTCCCAGGGCGTGATCTCACGCGCCGGGTTCACGCAGGTGAGCGAGGACGAGGAACAGTTCGCGTACGAGCTACTGAACTGAGCCCGCCGGGCCCGTAAACAGTCCGGGGCTACGAACTCCCCGGACCCGCCCACCTCTTGGCCCTGCGCAGCCCCGCCCCGTACAGCAGTCGTACCACCTCGCGGCTGCTGACCTCCACCGCGCCGGCGCGCACGGCGTCCTCGTACCGGTGCGAGGGGATGTCGTAGTGGTCGCGCTCGAAGGCGCGCCGGGGAGCGCCCAACTCGTCGGCGAAGGCGTGGAGTTCGTCGTACGAGATGTCGCTGATCAGATGGGACCACACGCGGCCGTGGCCCGGCCACGTGGGCGGATCGATGTAGACGGTCACGAGGGCGGGGTCCCGCCGCTCGCCGTGCCGAGCAACCCCACCGACGCCACCTTCACGCCGGCCTGGTGGCACACCCAGTGCGGGTCGGGTCCCAGCTCGGGTTCGACCTCCAGGGCGTGCGGGTCGCCGGAGCCGCAGACGGGGCACAGCGGCCAGCGCCCGTGCCGTTCGAGGAGGCCGTCCTGTACGTCCTGGGCGACGAGCCCGGCCACGTACTCCGCGCCGTCCGGCCACTGCTCGACCCACCAGCGGCGCTGCACCACCGACTCCTCGACGAGCGAGACGACATCGGCGTCGGCGACCTCGCGCGCGGCGAGGTCGGCGAGGACGCGGGCGCGAGCCGCGTGCAGGGCCTGCTCCAGAGGGCTGACAGGGCCGCCGCCGGGGCCGTCGGTGGGATCACCGATGGGATCGTCGGTGGGGTCGCCGATGGGGTCGCCGATGGGGTCGCCGATGGGGTTCATGCACCTATTGTGCGCACCCTTGACCGTATGCCCCAGCGGAAAATATCTTTCAGACGTGACCCATGAAGTGAAGGAAATTTTCGCCGGTGAGGCACCGCCCGCCCCGGCCGCCCTCGCGGCGAAGGTCCGGACGCTCGCCCCGTCGATGACGCGCTCCATGCAGCGGGTCGCGGAGGCCGTCGCCGCCGACCCGGCCGGCTGCGCGGCCCTCACGGTCACCGGCCTGGCGGAGCTCACCGGCACCAGCGAGGCGACGGTCGTCCGCACCGCCCGCCTCCTCGGCTACCCCGGCTACCGCGACCTGCGCCTCGCCCTCGCCGGGCTCGCCGCCCAGCAGCAGTCGGGCCGCGCGCCCGCCGTCACCGCGGACATCGCGGTCGACGACCCCATCGCCGACGTGGTCGCCAAGCTCGCCTACGACGAGCAGCAGACCCTCGCCGACACCGCGGCCGGGCTCGACATGGCCCAGCTCAGCGCGGCGGTCACCGCGCTCTCCACAGCCCGCCGTATCGACATCTACGGACAAGGGGCGTCCGGCCTCGTCGCCCAGGACCTCGCCCAGAAGCTGCTCCGCATCGGGCTCATAGCCCACGCGCACAGCGACCCGCACCTCGCCGTCACCAACGCGGTGCAGCTGCGCGCCAAGGACGTGGCGATATCCATCACCCACTCCGGCTCGACCGGCGACGTCATAGAACCCCTCCGGGTCGCCTTCGAGCACGGCGCGACGACGGTCGCGATAACCGGCCGCCCGGACGGGCCAGTGACGCAGTACGCGGACCACATCCTCACCACCTCGACGGCCCGCGAGAGCGAGCTGCGGCCCGCGGCCATGTCGTCACGCACCAGCCAGTTGCTTGTGGTGGACTGCCTGTTCGTGGGGGTCGCCCAGCGGACGTACGAGACGGCGGCGCCGGCGCTGTCGGCCTCGTACGAGGCTCTGGCGCACCGGCACAGTCCTCGCGGCCGGTCGCGCTGACTCGCTGACGCGCCACGGCGAACCGAGACTGTATGTAGTCAGGAAGCTGGATGTAGTCAGGATGCAGTCAGGAAGCTGGATGTAGTCAGGAAGGCTGCGGGCCGCCAGTGGCTGGTCGCGCCGTTCCCCCGCGCCCCTGAAGGGCGCCTCCTCACCGCCCCGCACCGGAAAGAGCCGCTCCTCATGACCTCCAACGCCAACTACCGCGACCTCCGCGCCGAGTTGGAGACCCTCACCACCGAGGCGTTCCGCCCCGAGCTCGCCGAGATCGATCAGTTGCCCACGGTCGAGATCGCCCGGCTCATGAACGGCGAGGACGCGACCGTCCCGGCGGCGGTCGCCGCGCGGCTCCCGCTCATCGCCGCCGCGATCGACGACATCGCGGAACGGATGGCCCGGGGCGGGCGCCTGATCTACGCGGGCGCGGGCACGGCGGGCCGGCTCGGTGTCCTGGACGCGTCCGAGTGCCCGCCCACGTTCAACACCGACCCGTCCCAGGTGGTGGGCCTGATCGCGGGCGGCCCGCGCGCGATGGTCACGTCGATCGAGGGAGCGGAGGACTCCAGGGAGCTGGCGGCGCAGGACCTCGCTGATCTCGCCCTGACGCCCGACGACACGGTGGTCGGGGTCTCCGCGTCCGGCCGCACCCCGTACGCCATCGGCGCGGTCGAACACGCCCGCAAGCAGGGCGCGTTGACGATCGGCCTGTCCTGCAACGCGGACAGCGCGCTGGCGGCCGCCGCCGACCACGGCATCGAGGTCGTCGTCGGGCCGGAACTGCTGACGGGCTCGACACGGCTGAAGGCGGGCACGGCCCAGAAGCTGGTCCTGAACATGCTCTCGACGATCACGATGATCCGGCTCGGCAAGACGTACGGCAACCTGATGGTCGACGTACGCGCCTCGAACGAGAAGCTCCGCGCCCGCTCCCGCCGTATCGTCGCGCTCGCCACAGGCGCCACGGACGACGAGATCGAACGGGCCCTGGCCGCCACGGACGACGAGGTGAAGAGCGCGATCCTCACCATCCTGGGCGGCGTCGACGGGCCGACGGCCGCCCGCCTTCTGGAGGAGAGCCACGGCCACTTGCGCGCGGCGCTCGCGGCGGCGCCCCGCTGACCAGCACCCTCGGGGGGTGCGTACACCGAAGGACCCCACCTCCCCCGCCGCCACCGCGGCAGCCCTGCTCCCCCTGCTCGGCGGCCCCGCGAACATCACCTCCGTGGCCCACTGCATGACCCGCCTCCGCGTGGGCCTGCGGGACCGGACCCTGGTCCAGGAGGAACCGCTCAGAGCCCTCCCCGCCGTACTGGGCGTGGTGGCGGACGAGGACACGTACCAGATCGTCCTGGGCCCGGGCACGGTCGCCCGGGTGACCCCGGAGTTCGAGGCGCTGCTGACCACAACGGCCGACGAACTGGCTTCACTCGGCGCCGAGTTGAAGGAGGCGAGGCGACAGCGCAACGCCACCCCCGGCAAGCTCCTGCTCCGCCGCATCGCGAACATCTTCGTCCCGCTGATCCCCGCCCTGATCGGCTGCGGAATCATCGCGGGCCTCAACGGCCTGCTGATCAACCTGGGTTGGCTGGGCGCGCTCACCCCCGCCCTCGCCGCCATCGCCTCCGGCTTCATGGCGCTGATCGCGGTCTTCGTCGGCTACAACACGGCGAAGGAGTTCGGCGGCACCCCGATCCTGGGCGGCGCGGTGGCAGCGATCATCGTGTACGCGGGGGTCGCGAAGGTGACGGCGTTCGGGATGACACTGGCGCCGGGCCAGGGCGGCGTACTGGGCGCACTGGCCGCCGCGCTGCTCGGCACGTACGTCGAGAAATGGTGCCGCCGCTGGGTCCCCGAGGCCCTGGACGTCCTGGTCACCCCCACCCTCACGGTCCTGGTCACCGGCCTGGTGACCCTGTACGCCCTCATGTACGCGGCCGGCGAGCTCTCCACCGGCATCGGCACGGCCGCGAACTGGCTCCTCACCACCACCGGCGCCTTCGCGGGCCTGATCCTCGGCGGCCTCTTCCTCCCCCTCGTGATGCTCGGCCTGCACCAGGCCCTCATCCCCATCCACACCACCCTCATCGAGCAGCAGGGTTACACGGTCCTGCTCCCCATCCTCGCCATGGCGGGCGCGGGCCAGGTGGGCGCGGCCCTGGCGGTCTACGTCCGCCTCCGCCACGACCACTCCATGCGTACGACGATCAAGTCGGCGCTCCCGGCAGGACTGCTGGGCGTGGGCGAACCCCTCATCTACGGCGTCTCGCTCCCCCTGGGCCGCCCCTTCCTCACCGCCTGCGCGGGCGGCGCGGCAGGCGGCGCCTTCATCGGCTTCTTCGCCATGCTCGGCAACCATGTGGGCTCAACGGCGATCGGACCGTCGGGATGGGCACTGTTCCCGCTCCTGGCAGGCAGCGGGGGGCTGGCCATGACGGCCGCGATCTACGCCGGCGGACTGCTGACGGGCTACGTGGTGGGCTTCGGGGCGACGTACGTCTTCGGTCTCGGGCCGACGCTCAAAGGCGCCCTCAGTAGCGCTGCCACTGGCACTGTCAGTGGCACTGTCAGTGGCAGCGCTACTGGCTCTGTCACTGGCGCTGTCAGTGGCGTGTGCGACCCTTCGGAAGGTCAGGAAATCGCCCGGGGAGGGAATCGAACACCGTGAACCACGCACAGCTCACCGCCCTCGGCCGCGCCCTGCGCGTGCTGGGCGAGCACGGCGACGCGCTGAACTCGGACACCCCCGACACGAAGCTGCACGAGGTGAAGGCCGACCTGAAGCGCGCCCTCGACCTGCTGGACGAGACGGTCACGACGGCCGCGCCCACCACCCGCTGCTCCGAGCACCCGAACGGCCCGGTCGACAAGGCCGCCGCCGACCTCTGCCTGCTCTGCGAGACCCGCCGCCGCACCGCCCGCCGCTCCCGGGTGAACGACACCTACTCGCACGGCCGTCCCTCCGGCCCGGAAGAGGCCCCCGAGCGCACGAAGTCCCGCTACGGCCTGCGCGAAGACCGCCCCCAGCCCCAGCAGCGGTGGCTCCCGGAAGTCTGGAACGGCCAGGCCTGGCAACTCTGCGGCACCCCCCGCCGCGACCGCATCGAAGCCGAGCGCTACCTCGCCGCCGAGCGCAAGACCCCCCGCCCCGGCATGGCCTACCGCCTGATCCACGAGTTCACGGACTACGAGGTGCTGCGTATCTGGGGCACACCGGTGAAGGTGGACATCGAACCGATGGGCAACCTGTAGACACCGCGCCCCGCGCCCGTCCGGCGGCCTAATCCGAACGCGGCCCGGTCGTGCCGTCCGAGGTCGTTCCGGGTTTCGTGTAGAGGATCTCGCGGGCTTGTTCCGCGGCGCGGGTGATGGCTTCGCTGACGAAGTCGAGGAAACGGGCGACGTTCTCCAGGCGGGTGGCGGCGGGGGTGCCCGGGCCGAGGACGCCGACGCCCTGCCGTGCGGTCTCGACGATCTGGGCGGTGGACCGGGCGCTGGCCATCATCGACTCGAACCAGATGTCGTCGTCGACGAGATAGCGCTCACGCCGGCGTTCGTCGCGTTCCCGGCGGACGAAGCCCTGACTCTCCAGGAACGCGATCGCTTTGGAGATGGAAGCCGGGCTGACCTGGAGACGCTGGACGAGCTCCGACGCGCTGAGGCTGCCCGAGTCGGTGAGGGTGAGGCAGGCCATCACCCGGGCCGTCATCGTGGTCATCCCCGAAGCCATCATGACGGTGGTGAACGTCTCCTCGTACGCACGCACGGCCTCGGCGTCACGTCCGTAGGCCTGCGGGGGCGCCTCGGCAGCTCGGGGCGCCGGCTGCGTGCGCCGGTGGGCGCGGTGTTCGGTGGCGCGGTGGGCCAGGTCGGCGCGGTAGGCCGTGGGGCCGCCGTTGCGCATCACCTCACGCGTGATCGTCGAGGTCGGGCGGTCGAGGCCCCTTGCGATCTCCGCATAGGCGAGGCCGTCGGCCAGCCCCAGCGCGATCTGCCGGCGTTCCTGCTGAGTGAGCCTGCCTCCGGGCATTGCGGTCTCCTTCGTGCTCCTTGATGCCTCCAGCATAGCGTTCACCTTCAATTCATTGCAACGCGCACGCGATGCGCGTTGCATTAGCCTTGAGGATCGTTGCAACGATTACTCAGCTTTCACCTGCTCTTATAGCAATCATGCGCAACGCGCATGTTGAAGGATCCCTGAACGCAACGTAGCTTTTCCTTCATCGGAAACAACGAACCGAAGGAGAGCATCATGCAGAAGTTCGACACCCCCACCCCGGTCGCCGCCGTCCTGGACATCCCCGCGGGACGCGTCCAGTTCATCGCCGCCGACCGGGCCGACACCACGGTCGAGGTCCTGCCCGCGGACGCCTCGAAGGGCCGCGATGTGAAGGCGGCGGAGCAGATCACGGTCGCCTACGACGACGGCGTCCTGCGGATCGGTACCGCACCGGCGAAGAACCGGATCCTCGGCCCCTCCGGATCGGTCGAGGTGACCATCCAGCTGCCCGCCGGTTCCCGCATCGAGGCGAAGTCCACCGCCGCCGAGCTCCGTGGCGTCGGACGCCTCGGCGACATCGCCTTCGAAGGCGCCTACGGCCAGATCAAGATCGACGAAGCTGCCGGCGTCCGCCTCACCGCGATCGACGGCGACGTCGAGGTCGGCCGGCTCAACGGCCCGGCGGAGATCAGCACCGCGAGGGGCGACATCCGGATCATCGAGGCCGTACGCGGCACGGTCGAGCTGCGCACCCGGTCCGGCGACATCTCGGTCGCCGCCGCTGCCGGGGTTTCCGCCTCCCTGGACGCCGGCACCGGCTACGGCCGCGTCAGCAACACCCTCAAGAACGACGGCACCGCCGAACTCGACATCCGCGCCACCACCTCCCACGGCGACATCAGCGCCCGCAGCCTCTGACCGCGCCACGCAGCCCCTAGAAGGAGCACTCATCATGACCAAGCTGGCCATCGCGGCGAACGGGCTGCGCAAGTCCTACGGCGACAAGACCGTGCTCGACGGCATCGACCTGTCCGTCCCCGAAGGAACGGTCTTCTCCCTGCTCGGCCCGAACGGCGCGGGCAAGACCACCGCCGTGAAGATCCTCTCCACCCTCATCACCGCCGATGCCGGCGAACTGCACGTCGGCGGCCACGACCTGGCCGCCGACCCGCAGGCCGTGCGTGCCGCGATCGGCGTCACCGGGCAGTTCTCCGCCGTCGACGGCCTGATCACCGGCGAGGAGAACATGCTCCTCATGGCGGACCTGCACCACCTGTCCCGTGGCGAAGGCCGCCGCACCGCCGCTGAACTCCTTGAGCGCTTCGACCTCACCGATGCCGCGAAGAAGCCCGCCTCCACCTACTCCGGCGGCATGAAGCGCCGCCTCGACCTCGCCATGACCCTGGTCGGCAACCCGCGGATCATCTTCCTCGACGAGCCGACCACCGGCCTCGACCCGCGCAGCCGCCACAACATGTGGCAGATCATCCGCGAACTCGTCGCCGACGGCGTCACCGTCTTCCTCACCACCCAGTACCTGGAAGAAGCCGACGAACTCGCCGACCGCATCGCCGTGTTGAACGACGGCAAGATCGCCGCCGAGGGCAGCGCCGAGGAGCTGAAGCGGCTCATCCCCGGCGGACATGTGCGACTCCGCTTCACCGACCCGGGCGCCTACCAGTCAGCCGCCTCCGCCCTGCGCGAGGCCACCCGCGACGACGAGGCGCTCTCCCTGACCATCCCCAGCGACGGCACCCAGCGCGAACTGCGCGCCATCCTCGACTGGCTGGACTCCGCCGACGTCGAGGCGGACGAACTGACCGTGCACACCCCCGACCTCGACGACGTGTTCTTCGCCCTCACCAGCCCCACATCCCTCCCCAACCAGCCCAACCAGCCCAACCAGCCCAAGGAGAACGTCCGATGAGCGCCCTCTCCCTCGCCGCACGCGACTCCACCACCATGCTCCGCCGCAACCTCCTGCACGCCCGCCGCTACCCCTCCCTCACCCTCAACCTTCTCCTCACCCCGATCATGCTGCTCCTGCTCTTCGTCTACATCTTCGGCGACGTGATGAGCGCCGGCATCGGCGGCGCCGACCGCTCCGACTACATCGCCTACATCGTCCCGGGCATCCTGATGATGACCATCGGATCCACCGTGATCGGGGCGGCGGTGTCCGTCGCCACCGATATGTCGGAGGGGATCATCGCCCGCTTCCGAACGCTGGCGATCCACCGCGGGTCCGTGATCATCGGGCACGTCGTCGGCAGCGTGCTCCAGGTGCTCGCCAGCCTGGTCCTCGTCGGTGCGGTTGCCGTGGCCATCGGCTTCCGATCCACGGACGCCACGGTCCTGGAGTGGATCGCGGCCTTCGGACTACTCGCCCTCTTCGCCCTGGCACTCACCTGGATCGCGGTCGGAATGGGTATGGCCAGCCCGAACGCCGAAGCGGCCAGCAACATGGCGATGCCGCTGATCCTCCTCCCGCTCCTCTCCAGCGCCTTCATCCCGGCCGACACCATGCCGGGCTGGTTCCAGCCGATCGCCGAGTACCAGCCCTTCACCCCGGCCATCGAAACCCTGCGCGGCCTGCTCCTCGGCACCGAGATCGGCAACAACGGCTGGCTCGCCATCGCCTGGTGCCTCGCGCTGACCGCGCTCGGCTACTTCTGGTCGACCTCGAAGTTCAACAGCGACCCGAAGTAACCGCCGTGGCAGCGCGGGCCACCTCCCGCAACTCGTCCCGCCCAGGGCGGCGTTACTCCGACACCACGTCGGCGTACGCCGCCCTGACCGCGGTCTCGGACGGCTGCTTCGCATCGTGGGTCGGTGATTCAGGGGAGGCGTGCCGCACGGTTCCTCTCCCGTACCCGGGCCCGCAACACCTCCTCCTGCGCCGCGGGCCCGGTCGACTCCGGCGGGCAGTCCCACTCCCGGCCCCCGCCCACGGGCCGCAACTGCGCGTTCCCGCCCACATGCCCCATCACCTCGCCCACCCGCCCGTCCCGTACGTCCACGACGTGCGCCCCGACCGGCGGCCGCTCCCCGCGCAGTACGGACGCCAACTTCTCGGCCGTACGTACGTTGCAGCGCCCCAGGACGACCAGGGCGAACGGCTCGTCGCTCGCGCCGGTCACGGGGTCGACACACAGGGACGGCAGGACGACACCCACGCCCGTGAGCGCGTCCCGAAGCGAGGCGACGACCTCTTCCGTCGACCGCAGCATTCCTTCACCTCCACGCAGAGTTCACTCTTCGCAACACAGCGTGGCCGTTACGCCTCTAACCTGGCCAGACAGGCCGCCCCAACAACATCGGCTGTCGGACAGGGAGTTGCCGTGGCAGGACCGAAGGACCTCGACCCGTCGTCGTCACCACGCGCCTTGCTGGGCGCCGAGCTGCGGCATGCGCGGGAGAGCTCCGGCCTCAGCCAAACCAAGTTGGGCGAACCGCTCTTCGTCAGCGGCTCGTTCATCGGCCAACTGGAGGCCGGGACACGGCGCATGCACCTCGAATACGCCGTCCAGATTGACGAGATCCTGGGCACGAACGGCTTCTTCACCCGCAACTGCGCGGCTTCCGCCAAATCCAGGTACCCGAACCACTTCACTGAAGCAGTGGAAGCGGAGTCGCTCGCCACATCGATCAGGCAGTACACCCCAACACTGATCCCCGGCCTACTTCAAACGCCGGGCTACGCAAAGGAGTTGTTCCGCACCTACTGGCCAACCCTTCCGGACACCGAGGTCGATGAGCTGGTGACGAACCGGATGGAGCGCACCCGCCTCCTGGACGATCCAACAACCCCGTTGTTGTGGGTGGTCCTCGACGAGGCCGCCCTCCGTCGCCCGGTCTGCGGACCGGAGGTTATGGCAGAGATCCTCCATCATGTGGCAGACCTGGCACGTCGTCGCCGGATCCTCATGCAGGTACTCCGGTTCAGCGCAGGCGCGGTCGGATCCCTACCGGGTGGCATCAAGCTCATGCACTTTCCCGACGCGCCTCCCCTCGCCTATGTCGAGGGCGTGGGCGTTGGACAGCTGATGGACGACCCAGCCGCCGTCACACGCCATGAGCTGACCTTCGACCTGCTCAGGGCCAGTGCGCTCTCCCCTCAAGAATCCCTGGCCCTGGTCGAGTCAGTGGCAGAGGATTACGCACATGAAGCGACACAGCCCTGAGTACGACCTGAGCACTGCCGCCTGGTACAAGTCCAGCTACAGCGGCGGCGACGGTGCCGACTGCCTCGAAGTCGCCGACGGCCATCCCACCCTCGTCCCCGTCCGCGACTCCAAAGCCCCCCTCGGCCCGAAGCTCGTGTTCCGGGCCGAGGCGTGGTCGGCGTTCGTGACGGACGTGAAGAACTCCAGCGCCGAGTAGTCGGCCGCGCCCCGAAGCTCAAGCGCCCAGCTCCGAGCCTTCTTTGCAAGGAATGGGTGGAGGGCCCCAACCCGCCCTCCCTCCCCGTGAGTTGACTTGGCGCGACCGGCTTGCCACGGACAGTCACCAGGGATTAGCGTGCCCAAATACGCAAACAGCCCCCGCCAGGTGCTAGCAACACCCGCGGGGGCTTGACCAACAAGATCGAATCGAGCCTCGATCCCATGGCTGACGCCAAGCTTAGTCCTGCCCTCCTGCCCGCGCACGCACTCCCGCACCCCATGGCCAACCCGGGTTACGGAAAACACGCCGCCCCAGGCCAACTCCCCCGCACGGCTCACGACTTCGCGCACCTCCCGCCCCGCGAAGCAGCAGTCGCCGCGTACATCGACCGCCTCCCCGGCGGCGCCGACATCTCCGTGAAGACGCTGGCCAAGACACTCCCGTACGGCCAATGCGCCCTGCGCACAGCTCTCAACAACCTTCAACGGGCAGGGCACTTGCGCCGGGGCCGCGAACACCTGGCCGACTCGGGCAGTCCGCGCTGGATCACCCGAACGTGGTTCTCACGCACGGAGCGGGACGACGACTGGTGGGCGGCGTTCACGAGGGGAGACGTACCGCGGGAGCAGCCCGACAGCCCGGCCCCGACCCGCTCCCGCGCCTACATCCTGCTGGCGGCGCTGGGCCGCACGACCCCGGCGCTGTCCCTGTCGGCCGCGTCCTGCGCGGACCTCGCGCCCCTGCTGACGGAGTGGTTCGTGAGGGGCGCCACCGACGACCACGTACTCCAGGCGCTGACCTCAGGCCTCCCCAACCCGGTCCACAGTCCGGCCGCCCTCGTCCGCACCCGCCTGACCTCCAAGCTCCCGCCCGAGCCCGTCCCGCCCCCACGCCAGCCCCTCCGGGTGATGGAGTGCGCGAAGTGCGGCACACCGGGCCGCCCGGAGGCCCTGCCGGGCGGCGTCTGCGGCGCATGCCGGGGTGAGGCGGCCCCGCCCCGGCATACCGCCCCTCTGCCAACCTCCGCAGTTCACGCCCACGCAGCCGCAGCCCGCGCAGCGATGGTCGACCGACGAGAAAGGCCACGCGTTTGACCACCCGCCCGCAGATGTCAGTGAGCCCACCGCACACACTCGCGGGTGTGTACAGTTTTTGCATGGAGACGTATCCGCTCGTGGAAGCCCGCAATCAGCTCGGTCAGCTGGTCGGCCGGGTCCGGCACGGCCAGGAGCACATCCTGATCACGGAGTACGGCAAGCCCGCTGCCGCGCTCATCCCCGTAAGCGAGCTGGAAGAACTGCAGCGGCTGCGCGACGAGGCGGACATCGCTGAAGCACAGGCGCGTGAGGCGGCTCCATCCGGCCCATCCATGTCTCATGACGAGTTCATGGCACAGCTGGAGGAAGAGGACCGCCGGGAGGCCGCTTCGTGACTTACGCAGTGGTGTGGGAGCAGCACGCCATGACGAGTTCCGGCGGCTCCGCATCGTCGACCCCGTGGGCGCCAAGGCGACTACTGCGGCAGTGCGCGCACTCGCCGACGACCCACGCCCGGAAGAGGCTGGCGCCCTGGGCGCTTCGGGCTACCACCGGCTGCACATCAGCACCTGGCGGGTGCTGTACCGGCCGGACGGCACCACCGTCACCATCCACGTGCTGAAAGTCGGTCGCAGCACCTGACCCGCCCCCTCAACGCCGAGGGGCGGCACCCCCCAGGAAAAGGATGCCGCCCTCGACGTACAAGACCTACAAGCGGAGCAGAACCTCAGCTGAGTGACTTCAGCGCCGTCGGGTCGTACGCCGCCAGTTCCCCGAGTCGTCCGTCCAGTACCTTCGCCGCCCACTCCGGGTCCTGGAGGAGGGCGCGTCCGACCGCCACGAGGTCGAACTCGTCGCGCTCCAGGCGGTCCAGGAGGTTGTCGAGGTCTGCCGCCTTGGAGCCCTCGCCCGCGAAAGCGCGGAGGAAGTCGCCGTCGAGGCCGACCGAGCCGACGGTGATGGTGGGCTTGCCCGTCAGCTTCTTCGTCCAGCCGGCCAGGTTGAGGTCGGAGCCCTCGAACTCCGGCTCCCAGTAGCGGCGCGTCGACGCGTGGAAGGCGTCCACTCCGGCCTCGGCGAGCGGGGTCAGCAGGGCGCCGAGCTCCTCGGGCGTCTCCGCGAGGCGGGCGTCGTACGCCTCCTGCTTCCACTGCGAGTAGCGGAAGAGGATGGGGAAGTCGGGGGAGACCGCGGCGCGGACCGCGGCGACGATCTCGGTCGCGAACTTCGTACGGGCGACGAGGTCACCGCCGTACGCGTCGGTGCGGCGGTTGGTGCCCTCCCACAGGAACTGGTCGATCAGGTAACCGTGCGCGCCGTGCAGTTCGACGCCGTCGAAGCCGATCCGCTCGGCGGCGGCCGCGGCCTCGGCGAACGCGGCAATGACGTCGTCCAGGTCGGCCTGGGTCATCTCCTTGCCCTCGCCGGCCGTGCCGTTGATCCGCAGGCCGGACGGGCCGACCGCGGGGGCGTCCGCGAACGGCGGCTCGCCCGCGCTGCGGACCATGCCGATGTGCCACAGCTGCGGCACGATCGTGCCGCCCGCCGCGTGCACGGCCTCGGCGACCTTCGCCCAGCCCGCCAGCTGCTCCTCGCCGTGGAAGCGGGGGATGCTGTCGCTCTGCCCGGCCGAGTCGTGGCCGACGTAGGTGCCCTCGGTGACGATGAGGCCCACGCCCGCGGCGGCGCGGCGGGCGTAGTACGACACCACGTCCGCGCCGGGGATGCCGCCCGGGGAGAACTGGCGGGTCATCGGTGCCATGACGATCCGGTTCGGGACGGTCAGGCCGTTGAGGGAGACGGGGCGGGACAGGATCTGGGCCGCGCGGGAGGGGGCGAGTGTCACGTGAGGGCTCCGGGGGGAGAGGTCGGACGGATATCGGGTCGCGGGATGCTCATGCATAGGTACATGTGATGAATATGTGCACGCGCATTAATTCGTGCCAGCAGCGTCAACCGGCCCGCCCGTCAGCACATTCCGGCCCGGCCCGCACCCTGCATGTGATCCAGGACACGCATCGGGGGCGACCCCCGGAAACGCCCGAGGGCGGCACCCCTTGGGAGAAGGGGTGCCGCCCTCGGTACGAAGGACGGTGATCAACCGGAGGCCGAAGCCCCGAGGCCGATCAGAAGTCCATGTCACCGCCCGGCATACCGCCCGGAGCGCCGCCGGGGGCGGCCTTCTCCGGCTTGTCGGCGATGACGGCCTCGGTGGTGAGGAACAGCGCGGCGATGGAGGCGGCGTTCTGCAGGGCAGAGCGCGTGACCTTCGCCGGGTCGATGATGCCTTCGGCGATCATGTCGACGTACTCACCGGTCGCGGCGTTCAGGCCGTGGCCGACGGGCAGGTTGCGCACCTTCTCGACGATGACGCCGCCTTCGAGACCACCGTTGATGGCGATCTGCTTGAGCGGGGCCTCCAGGGCGAGCCGCACGGCGTTCGCGCCGGTCGCCTCGTCACCCGTGAGCTCCAGCTTCTCGAAGACCGAGGAGGCCTGGATGAGGGCCACGCCACCACCGGCGACGATGCCCTCTTCGACGGCCGCCTTCGCGTTGCGAACGGCGTCCTCGATGCGGTGCTTGCGCTCCTTGAGCTCGACCTCGGTGGCGGCACCGGCCTTGATGACGGCCACGCCGCCGGCCAGCTTCGCCAGGCGCTCCTGGAGCTTCTCGCGGTCGTAGTCCGAGTCGGAGTTCTCGATCTCGGCGCGGATCTGGTTGACCCGGCCGGCGACCTGGTCGGCAGAGCCGGAGCCGTCGACGATCGTCGTCTCGTCCTTGGTGATGACGACCTTGCGGGCACGGCCCAGCAGGTCGACACCCGCGTTCTCCAGCTTGAGGCCGACCTCCTCGGAGATGACCTCGCCGCCCGTGAGGATGGCGATGTCGCCGAGCATGGCCTTGCGGCGGTCACCGAAGCCCGGCGCCTTGACGGCGACGGACTTGAAGGTGCCACGGATCTTGTTGACGACCAGCGTCGACAGAGCCTCGCCCTCGACGTCCTCGGCGATGATCAGCAGCGGCTTGCCCGACTGCATGACCTTCTCCAGGAGCGGGAGCAGGTCCTTGACACTGGCGATCTTCGAGTTGGCGATCAGGATGTACGGGTCGTCCAGGACGGACTCCATACGCTCCATGTCGGTGGCGAAGTACGCCGAGATGTAGCCCTTGTCGAAGCGCATACCCTCGGTGAGCTCAAGCTCCAGACCGAAGGTCTGGGACTCCTCGACGGTGATGACGCCTTCCTTGCCGACCTTGTCCATAGCCTCGGCGATGAGCTCGCCGATCTGGGTGTCGGCGGCGGAGATGGAGGCCGTGGAAGCGATCTGCTCCTTGGTCTCGACATCCTTGGCCTGCTCAAGGAGGGCACCGGAGACGGCCTCGACGGCCTTCTCGATACCACGCTTGAGGGCCATCGGGTTGGCACCCGCGGCTACGTTGCGAAGGCCCTCGCGGACCAGCGCCTGCGCCAGAACGGTCGCGGTGGTCGTACCGTCGCCGGCGACGTCGTCCGTCTTCTTGGCGACTTCCTTGACCAGCTCAGCGCCGATCTTCTCGTACGGGTCCTCGAGCTCGATCTCCTTGGCGATGGAAACACCATCGTTGGTGATCGTGGGGGCGCCCCACTTCTTCTCGAGGACGACGTTGCGGCCCTTGGGACCAAGGGTGACCTTGACGGCGTCGGCGAGCTGGTTCATCCCGCGCTCGAGACCGCGCCGCGCCTCCTCGTTGAACGCGATGATCTTGGCCATGTGAAGTGGTCCTCCCGGACTGGGGTGGATTGCTCCGGACCGCGCCCGCGCCCGCGACGGACGGCCTGCGTGCCTCGTGGTTCCTTGCCCCACTTGGCCTGCGGGCCTCACTGACCCGGTCCTCGTTGTCACTCTCACCTGCAGAGTGCTAACGCCAATGATTAGCACTCGCCCCTACCGAGTGCAAGCGACTCCGGAAGATCCCCAGGTGGGGCGGGGGGCGCGCACGGCGCGAAGAGAGGTGAGAGGGACAGGCCGACGGAGGCGCGGACGGGCGGGCAGGCCGAAGGGCCCGCATCCCCTGGCGGGGGATGCGGGCCCTTCGTCACGTCGAACAGAACAGTCAGTCGGCGCGTGCTTCAGCTGCTGGTCGCCAGCCGGACCATGTCCGCCTGCGGCCCTTTCTGGCCCTGCGAGATCTCGAACTCGACCCGCTGGCCCTCTTCAAGGGTGCGGTAGCCGTCCATCTGAATCGCGCTGTAGTGGACGAATACATCCGCACCACCGTCGACCGCGATGAAGCCGTACCCCTTCTCCGCGTTGAACCACTTGACGGTGCCCTGAGCCATGCCTAACTCCCCTATTACTGGCCCTTGCACAGGACCGCACTTCGCGGGCCCGGGTCATACCTCACCCCCCAAAGATTGGGGGTGTGCGCCGGAACGCGTCGACCGCGGCTGAATGTATCTGTCCAACTGCCCTCTGCAACAGGTCAATCGGACGAGAATTCTGGGCACGACCGATCGGGAATATGCGGAGAATTCGCAAAGATTCAGGGCAAGTCGGGCCCCGTAAATGCCATAAACGGCTCAAAAAGGCGGGGCACTTTGGCTACTTCTTGTCGGGCATCGGGCAAGGACTCATATGCGCCCGGCATAAAACCAACTCGAAGGCGAAGCAGCTTCCCCAACTGTACCGCGCTCAACCATACAGAATTGCCCCCTCCGCTTCTCTCACGGAGGGGGCAATTCGATGAACTCTCAGTGATTGCAATTACCCAAGGTAACTACAATCACCGTACGTGACGGCGGATGACGGTCAGCCTCCGGCGACGGCCGGAATGATCGAGACGCCCGCACCGTCCGGCGTCGCCGTCTCCAGGCCCTGCTCGAAGCGGACGTCGTCGTCGTTCACGTACACGTTGACGAAGCGGCGCAGCTTGCCCTGGTCATCCAGGACGCGCGCGGCGATGCCGGTGTGGTTCTGCTCCAGGTCGGCGATCACCTCGCCGAGGGTGCCGCCCTCGGCCGACACCTCGGCCTTGCCGCCGGTGTAGGTGCGCAGGATGGTGGGGATGCGGACGTTGACGCTCATGACGCGAGGCCAGCCTCTCGGAAGGAGTCCAGGTTCGGGCGGATGGTCGCGGTGAGCCCGGTGTCCGAGGCCACCGCGTCCAGGGTCTTGAGACCGTCGCCGGTGTTGAGGACGACGGTGGTGAGGGTCGGATCGAGCAGACCGTTCTCGATCAGCTTCTTCGCCACACCCACCGTCACGCCACCCGCGGTCTCGGCGAAGATGCCCTCCGTCTGCGCGAGGAGCTTGATCGCGTCGACGATCTGCTCGTCGTTCACGTCCTCCACGGCGCCGCCGGTACGCCGCGCGATGTCGAGCACGTACGGCCCGTCGGCCGGGTTGCCGATGGCGAGCGACTTGGCGATGGTGTTCGGCTTCTGGGGCCGTACGACGTCGTGGCCGGCCTTGTAGGCCACCGACACCGGCGAGCAGCCCTCCGCCTGGGCACCGAAGATCTTGTACGGCTTGTCCGCCACAAGGCCGAGCTTGATCAGCTCCTGAAGAGCCTTGTCAATCTTCGTGAGCTGGGAGCCGGAGGCGATCGGGATGACCAGCTGGTCGGGGATCTGCCAGCCGAGCTGCTCACAGATCTCGTACGCGAGGGTCTTCGAGCCCTCCGCGTAGTACGGCCGCAGGTTGACGTTGACGAAGCCCCAGCCCTCGCCGGCCGGGTCGCCGATCAGCTCGGAGCAGAAGCGGTTCACGTCGTCGTAGTTGCCCTCGATGCCGACGAGCTCCCCGCCGTACACCGCGGCCATGACGATCTTGCCCTGCTCCAGGTCGTGCGGGATGAACACACAGGAGCGGAAGCCGGCGCGGGCGGCGGCCGCGCCCACGGCGCCCGCGAGGTTGCCGGTGGAGGAGCAGGAGAGGGTGGTGAAGTCGAAGGCGCGGGCGGCCTCGATGGCCTGGGCGACGACGCGGTCCTTGAAGGAGTGCGTCGGGTTGCCGGAGTCGTCCTTGACGAAGAGCTTGCCGGGGGTGACGCCCAGCGCGCGGGCCAGGTTGTCGGCCTTGACGAGCTTGGTCCAGCCGGGGTTGATGTTCGGCTTCTCCGCGACGTCCGCCGGGACCGGCAGGAGCGGCGCGTAACGCCAGATGTTCGCGGGGCCCGCTTCGATGCGCTTGCGGAGGTCCTCGGTCTCGTAGGCCGAGAAGTCGTACGCGATCTCCAGCGGCCCGAAACACTCCTCGCAGGCGAAGAGCGGACCGAGCGGTACACGGTGTCCACACTCGCGGCAGGAAAGCGCGGCGGCGGGGCCCAGATCGACGGAGTTCGCGGAATCCGGGGAGGTCACGGTGTTCGTGGTGTTTGCAGTGGTGCTTGCAACTGTCTGCGCAGCCATGGAGGCGAGGCCCTTTCTCCTCATCTTCCTCACGACGCACTTCGCCGTGAGACGGATTTGGCACCTTCCCGAGCCGGGAGCCTCACCACGTCGACGTGACAAGAACCAGCTGGAGGGTTGCCGGGGCTTCAACGGGCCGTATCCCTCTGCCCCTCTGGATGAGCGGTATTCAGTTGTGCGCTGAGCGACCCCCGACATGCGATGGTCATCAGCGTTGTTCAAGACTGTAACCGAAGGCCTGGATGGTGGAGAGAGCCGTCCGAACCGCGAGATGCCAGCGACACACCAAACGCTGCCGCGGCGACGGGCACAAGCATCCCAATGAACGCAAGGGAGAGCCGCACGTGCTTGAAGACGTCGAGCGCTGGCTGAGCACGCGCTCCTGGTCCGTGACTGACCGGCCGCTCAAGAAGCTCATAGCCGCGAAACGATCCACCAACTCCACGGTGAGCGTGGTCCTGCCCGCGCTCAACGAGGAGGCGACGGTCGGCGAGATCGTCTCCATCATCCGCCGCGACCTGATGACTCGCAAAGTCCCCCTCGTCGACGAGATCGTCGTCATCGACTCGGGCTCGACGGACCGCACCTCCGAGGTCGCCGCCGCCGCCGGTGCCCGGGTCGTTCACCGGGACGAAATACTCCCCCGCATCCCGGCCGTGCCCGGCAAGGGTGAGGTCCTGTGGCGGTCACTCCTCGTGACGAGCGGTGACATCGTTTGCTTCATCGACGCGGACCTCAAGGAGTTCTCGTCGGACTTCGTCTCCGGGATCGTGGGGCCGCTGCTCACCGATCCGGGCGTGGACCTGGTCAAGGCGATGTACGACCGCCCGCTGAACCTGCCGGGTGAACCCACCTCCGGCAGAACTGCGGCCGGTCAGGGCGGTCGCGTGACCGAACTGATGGCCCGCCCCCTGCTGAACATGCACTGGCCGCAGCTGGCCGGCTTCGTCCAGCCGCTCGGCGGCGAGTACGCGGCCCGCCGCACCCTCCTCGAACAGCTCCCGTTCCCCGTCGGATACGGCGTGGAGCTGGGCATGCTCGTCGACGCGCTGCACCTGGTGGGCCTGGACGCGCTCGCCCAGGTCGACGTCGGCGTCCGCAAGCACCGGCACCAGGACGGCCAGGCGCTGGGCCGGATGTCCGCCGCGATCTATCGCACCGCACAGCTCCGGCTCGCCCGCGGCCACCTCATCCGGCCGGCCATCACCCAGTTCGAACGGGGCGAGTCCGGCTTCGAGCCGCGCACGTACTCGGTCGATACGGAGGAACGGCCTCCGATGTCGGAAATCTCGGAGTATCAGTCACGCAAAGCGGCGTAATCCGTCGGCGGTATACGTCTCCGCGGCACCCCGTCCGTACGTTTGAGCGTTTCCGGGCCGGGCTAGATTGAGGCGTATGGCTTCCACGGCTTCGACTGCTGCTTCCACGGCATCCCCGCAGGGCTCCCACCGGATCCTCGTCGCGTCCAACCGCGGCCCGGTCTCCTACGACGTGCGCGAAGACGGCGAGCTACAGGCCAAGCGCGGCGGCGGCGGCCTGGTCTCGGGCCTGTCGGCGATCGGCCCGGACGCGGGCGCCCTGTGGGTGTGCTCGGTGCTCGGCGACGGGGACCGCGAGGCGGTACGGCGCGGGGTCGGCGAAGACGGCGTACGGATGCTGGACATCGACGCCGAGGTGCACGCGGACGCCTACAACGGGATCGCCAACTCGGTGCTGTGGTTCGTCCACCACATGCTCTACCAGACGCCGCTGGAGCCGGTCTTCGACGTGGAGTTCCGGCGCCAGTGGGCGTCGTACGAGGCCTACAACCGGGCCTTCGCGCGGGCGCTGGCCGACGAGGCTGCCGAGGGCGCCGTGGTGGTCGTACAGGACTACCACCTCACCCTGGTCCCCGGCATGCTGCGGGAGCTCCGCCCCGACCTGCGGATCGGGCACTTCTCGCACACGCCGTGGGCGCCGGTCGACTACTTCCGCATGCTCCCCGACGACATCGCCGAGCAGGTGCTGCGCGGCATGCTCGGCGCGGACCGCCTCGGCTTCCTCACCCACCGCTGGGCGTCCGCGTTCACCGCGTGCGCGCAGGAGCTGGTCGGCGGCCTCGGTGACACCCGCGTCGGCGTGCACGGGCTCGGCGCGGACGCGGACTTCCTGCGCAAGCGTTCGCACGAGGCGGATGTCGCCGACCGGATGGCCACCCTGCGTGAGCAGATCGGGGCGACGGCTGAGGGGGCGCCGCGGAAGGCGATCGTGCGGGTCGACCGCACCGAGCTGTCGAAGAACATCGTGCGCGGACTGCTGTCCTACCGGCAGCTCCTGGAGGACCAGCCGGACTGGCGCGAGCGGGTCGTGCACGTCGCCTTCGCCTACCCGTCCCGGCAGGACCTCGCCGTGTACCGCGACTACACGGCCGAGGTGCAACGGGTCGCCGACGACATCAACTCCACCTACGGCACACCCGGTTGGACCCCGGTCGTCCTCCACGTCAAGGACGACTTCGCCCGCTCCCTCGCCGCGTACCGGCTCGCCGACGTGGCCCTGGTCAACCCCATCCGGGACGGCATGAACCTCGTCGCCAAGGAGGTGCCGGTCGTCTCCGACGAGGGGTGCGTGCTGGTGCTGTCCCGGGAAGCGGGGGCGTACGAGGAGCTGGGCGAGGACGCGATCGTGGTGAACCCGTACGACGTGGTCGGCACGGCGCGGGCGTTGCACGAGGCGTTGTCGATGGGGGCGGGGGAGCGAGCGGAGCGCACGAAGCGGCTCGCTGCCGCGGCGACTGCGCTGCCTCCGGCGCAGTGGTTCCTGGAGCAGTTGCGGGAGTTGGAGGGCAGGCCCTAACCGAGCCGCGCCGCCAGGGCCCTCAGCAGCTGCACGACTCCCGCCGGGCCGTCCACCACCAGGTCGGCCCGCTCCGCCAGTTCCGTGACCTCCGCGCTGCCGCTGCACACCAGGAGGCCCGGGATGCCTTCGGCGCGGAGCTTGTCGACGGCGGCGAAGGCGGGGAGGTCACCGAGGTCGTCCCCGGCGTAGAGGACGGCTTCGGCGGCGGTCTCGCGGACGTGCGCGAGGAGGGCAACGCCCTTGTCCATCCCCGGCGGGCGGAGTTCCAGAACCATGCGGCCCGGCTCGACGATCAGGCCGTGCCGGCCGGCCAGGTCGGTGAGGGGCTCGCGCAGGGCCTCGAACGCCGCCTGCGGGTCCGCCGCGCGACGGGTGTGGACGGCGACGGCCCGGCCTTTCTCCTCGATCCAGGTGCCCTTCCAGGCGCCGACCGTGTCGAGAAGGCCCGGCAGCTCGGCGCGGACGGCTGCGACGCCGGGGTGCGGGGCGGGGGCACTGACCGTGCCGCTCCGCGCGTCCCAGCGCTCGGCGCCGTAGTGCCCGAGCACGACCAGGTGCTCCAGTCCCGGCACACCCGCGAAGCCACCGTGCTCGACCGCCACGGAGGCCGGCCGGCCGGTGACGACCGCCACGGAGGCGACCTTCGGGGCGAGGGCCGCGAGTGCGGGGACCGCGTCCGGGTGGGCGCGGGCCTGCTCGGGGTCCGCGACGATCGGCGCGAGCGTCCCGTCGAAGTCGAGCCCGATCACCACGTGGCCCGGGCGGTCGAGGATGGCGTCGAGGCCGGCGCGGCCGGCGGGGGTGGTGGGGATCGGCAGGGGATCCGCATGGCTGGCCATACGGCGACTTTAACGGGGCTGGAGATCTTTTCAGCCCGTCCGGCGATTGAGGACGAGGCCGTCCAGGCCGAAAGCGGGGGTCTGGGGGCGGCAGCCCCCAGATACGGGACGGGAAGGGGCGGAGGGGGCGAAAAACCACCCCCCCCCCCCGTCACCGCTCCCCCCGCCGCCCCTCCCGAACCCTCCGCAGCCGATTCACCGTCACCGGATCATGCGCAAGCGCCCGCGGATCATCGATCAGCGCGTTGAGCAGCTGGTAATACCGCACAGGCGCCAACCCCAGCTGCTCCCGTATCGCCCGCTCCTTCGCCCCGGGCCCCCCGAACCCACGGCGCTCCATGGCAAGAATCCCCCGCTCCCGCGGACCGAGCCCCTCCATGGATTCCATGGACAGAACCGTAGCCCCGACCACTGACATCAGAGTTACGACGCGTTGTCCGCCGCGTCAGCCTCCGCCTGGAGCGACCCCAGCACCCCGGCCGGACTCCCGCTCCCCCCCACGGCCTTCCCGATCTGCGCCTTGACGTCGGCGTTGACACTGGCCCAGGAGGTCTTGTTGACGGGGTACAGCTCGGCGGTGGTGAGCTCGTCGAGGAACGGGGCGAGGTCCTGATCGTCCGCGTCGCCTGCCATGGCCTCGGACGCGGACGTGGTGACCGGCAGCAGGTCGTACTCGCGGGAGAAGGCGAGCACGTTCTTGTCGCTGTAGACGAAGTCGAGGAAGTCACCGACCTGCTCGGCGTGACCGTTCTGCTTGAAGGCCATCATCCAGTCGGCGACGCCCAGCGTGGACTTGCTCGGACCATCGACCCCGGGCATCGGCACCATGCCGAAGTCGACACCCTTCGCGGCGGCCATCTTCATCAGCGTGGGATGCCCGCTGAGCATCCCGACCTCGCCCTCCGTGAACGCGGCGAACGCGTCCGCCCGGTTGAGCTTGTCGGGCGCGGTGGGCCCGGTGAGCCCCTTGCCGACGAGTTCGTCCTTGAGCCAGGTGAAGGTCTTGACGTTCTCCTGGGAGTCGATGGAGTACGTACCGACGTTGTTGGTGTAGCCGCCGTCGCCGCTCAGCATCCACTGCAACGTCTCGGCCTGCGCCTCCTCGGGCCCCAGCGGCAGCGCGTACGGGTACTTCACGCCCGCGGCCTTGAGCACCTCGGCGTCGGAAGCCAGCTGGTCCCAGGTCTTCGGCGGGGTGAGCCCGGACTGGGTGAAGAGGGTCTTGTTGTAGAAGAGCAGCCGGGTGGAGGAGGCGAACGGCAGGCCGTACTGCGCTCGTTCCTGCTCGCCCGCGTCGGTGAGCTGGAGGGCGAAGTTGGCCTGGACGGGTATGGAGAGCAGTTCGTCGGCCGTGTAGAGCCGGCCCTTGGCGGCGTAGTCGGCATACGCGCCGATCTGCGCCATGTCGGGCGCCTCCCCGGCCGCGACCATCTCGCTGACCTTGCGGTCGACGTCGGTCCAGGAGTAGACGCTGACCTCGACCTTGACTCCCGGATGGCCGGCCTCGTACTCCTTGACCAGGTTGTCCCAGTACTTCTGGGAGCTGTTGGCGTCGGAGTCGCCGTAGTCGGCGGCCACCAGCCTCAGGGTCACGTCTCCGGAGCCGCCGGAGCTTCCGCAGCCTCCGAGGGTGGCTGTCATGCCCAGTGCGGACACCGCCGCGATCATTCCTGTCCTACGCCGCCGCACCGCTTTTGCCCCAACCCTGTGTCGATTCGCCGTTCGATATTCCGGCATAAGGTCTACACCACGTAAGTGGACTAGACCTCTTCCGGGTTGACGGGCCACACTGTCCTCGTGAGACATGTCATCGCCCTCGATGTGGGCGGCACCGGGATGAAGGCCGCCCTCGTCGGCGCCGACGGCGAACTGCTCCACCAGGCGCGCCGGGCGACCGGCCGCGAACGCGGGCCCGACGCCGTCGTCGAGAGCATCCTCGGCTTCGCGGCCGAGCTGCGCGCGTACGGCGAGCAGCACTTCGGCGAGGGAGCCACGGCCGCCGGTGTCGCCGTCCCCGGCATCGTCGACGCCGACCGCGGCATCGCCGTGTACTCGGCCAACCTCGGCTGGCGCGACGTACCCATGCGCGAACTGCTCGGCACCCGGCTCGGCGGCGTACCGGTGGCGCTCGGGCACGACGTGCGCACCGGCGGGCTCGCGGAGGGCCGGATCGGCGCCGGGCGGGGAGCGGACCGTTTCCTCTTCGTTCCGCTCGGCACCGGGATCGCGGGCGCGATCGGCATCGGCGGCAGCGTGGAGGCGGGCGCACACGGCTTCGCGGGCGAGATCGGCCACATCGTCGTACGGCCCGGGGGAACCCCCTGTCCCTGCGGCCAGCACGGCTGCTTGGAGCGGTACGCGTCCGCCGCGGCCGTCAGCCAGGCCTGGGCGGCGGCCTCCGGGGACCCGGAGGCCGAGGCGGCGGACTGCGCGAAGGCCGTCGAGTCCGGCGACGAGCGGGCCGTACGGGTCTGGCGCGACGCCATCGACGCGCTCGCCGACGGGCTCGTCACCGCGCTCACCCTGCTGGACCCCCGCACGCTGATCATCGGTGGCGGTCTCGCCGAGGCCGGGGAAACCTTGTTCACACCACTGCGGGCCGCGGTCGAGCGGCGCGTGACCTTCCAGAAGCTGCCGTCGATCGTCCCCGCGGCCCTCGGGGACACCGCCGGGTGCCTGGGCGCCGGGCTGCTGGCCTGGGACCTGCTGACCACCACTGCCCCTGTTGACGCCACTGACCCCATTGACCCCACTGACCTCTCGGAGGTAACCACCTGATGGCCACTAGCAAGGTTTTCGCCGGTGCACAGGTGGTACTGCCCACCGGGATCGTGGACGGCGGCCGCGTGATCGTCGACGGCGCGCGGATCGTCGGGAGCGCTCCCGCGGATGCCGAGACGGTCGATCTGTCCGGGCACTGGCTCGTCCCCGGCTTCGTCGACCTCCACAACCACGGCGGCGGCGGCGCGTCCTTCACCTCGGGCACGGTCGAGGACGTCCTCAAGGGCATCCACACCCACCGCCTGCACGGCACCACCACGACCGTCGCCTCCACGGTCACCGGCGACATGGACGGCCTCGCCCAGCGCGCCGGGCTGCTCTCCGAGCTGGCGGAGCAGGGCGACCTCGCGGGCATCCACTTCGAGGGCCCGTTCATCTCGCCCTGCCGCAAGGGCGCGCACTCCGAGAAACTGCTGCGCGACCCGGACCCGGCGGAGGTCCGCAAGCTGATCGACGCGGCGCGCGGCCGGGCCCAGATGGTCACCCTCGCCACCGAACTGCCGGGCGGCATCGACTCCGTACGCCTGCTGGCCGAGCACGGGGTGATCGCGGCGATCGGCCACACGGACGCGACGTACGAGCAGACGGTCGAGGCCATCGAGGCGGGCGCGACCGTGGCGACGCACCTGTTCAACGCGATGCCTGCGCTCGGCCACCGCACGCCGGGCCCGATCGCGGCCCTCCTTGAGGACGACCGGATCACGGTCGAGCTGATCAACGACGGCACGCACCTGCACCCGGCCTCGCTGGAGCTGGCGTTCCATCACGCGGGCCCCGGCCGGGTCGCGTTCATCACGGACGCCATGGACGCGGCCGGCTTCGGCGACGGCCGCTACATGCTCGGCCCGCTGGAGGTCGAGGTCTCGGAAGGCGTCGCCCGCCTGGTCGAGGGCGGCTCGATCGCGGGCTCCACGCTCACACTCGACCGCGCATTCAAGCGCGCGGCCACCATCGACAAGCTGCCGGTCGAGAACGTTGTCGCGGCCCTCTCCGCCAACCCGGCCCGCCTGCTGGGGATGTACGACCGCATCGGCTCGCTGGAGCCCGGCAAGGACGCCGACCTGGTGATCCTCGACTCCGACTTCGAGCTCAAGGGCGTGATGCGCAGGGGCGAATGGGTGGTGGATCCTCAACTGGGCTGACTCGCAGCCCAGGTTGTCGGGGTTCGATGGTCGAGGGAGACCGGCGTGACCCTCACGGTCACGCTGAACACCGCCCTCGACCTCACCTATCGCGTACGGTCCCTGCGCCCGCACGCCTCCCACCGGGTCACCGAAGGGCCCGAAGAGCCCGGACCGCCGAGCCTGCGCCGTGGCCCTCTCGGCGGCGCGGCGACCGTACTGGCCCCCGTGGCGGGCGAGTTCGACCGCCGGACGTACGAGGAACTACTGGTACCTGGCCACGGTCACGCGAGCGTGGCCCAGCTACCGCTAATCCTTGACCTGGCCTGCCTTCAGCCGCAGCTGGTCCAGCAGGACATTGCAGCTGTCGCCGTCCTGGCAGGAGACGGAGATCGTGTTGGTGCCCTTGGTGAGGGTGGGCCACGAGTAAGTCTCCGTCCAGCCCTTCGCGAAGTCACCGTCGGCGGCATGCGCGAAGTTGCCCAGGTTCAGCTTGCTGCCGAACTCCTTGCCGTTGACGGTGAGCGTCATCTTCCCGTCGGAGCCGGCCACGCTGTAGCGCGTGAAGAGGGTGTAGGTGCCGTCCTCGGGAATGCCGTTGACGGTCCAGGTGACCTGGGCGCCGACCTGGTTGAGACCCGTCACATAGACACCGCCGTCGGCCTGCGCGCCCTCGACGTCCGATGCCGTCGCCACGCCGGTGCCGAGGTTCAGCGCCTTCGCGTCGATGGTCGGCAGCTCGGCCGCGGCCTGCTCGCCGGCGGACTCGCTCGGTGACGCACTCTGCGACGTCGACGGCGTCGAGGAGGCCGTGGCGCCGCCGGCCTTGTCGTCGTCGTCCGAGTTGCTGCTGAGCATGGCGATACTGATGCCGATGACGACGGCGGCGACCACCGCGATCGCGCCGATGAGGAGGCCCTTGGTGTTGGGCCCGTTCGATCCGCGCCCGCGCCCGCCGCCGTCACCGACCGATCCGTGCCGGGCCGTGACCGGGCCGCCGGGAACGGTCTCGGGCGCCGCGTAGTTCGCGTTCTGCTGACCGTACGCGCCCTGCTGACCGTAGGCCTGGGGCTGCTGCGGGACCTGCTGACCGTAGGCCTGCTGCTGGCCGTACTGCGCGGTCGGGGCCTGCTGGCCGTACCCGGCCTGCCCGCCCTGCTGCGGTCCGTTACGGCGCTCGCCGACCGCACGCACCCGGTTCACCGAGCCGGGGTAGCCGTAGCCGCCGCCACCACTGGGCGGGGTCGCTCCGTTGGCCTGGCCGTCCTCGTACAGATAGCCGAACGGGTCATCGTCCTCGGGCGTGCTCGCGCCGTTGTTGCCGGGCGTCATCCCTTGGTCTCCTAGCGGGGTGCGGTACAGATACGGACGGTGCAGATTCACTGCATGGATGAATGGCGAGCCTACCCGGTCTCGCTGGGCCAAACGGGTGCCCTCACCGCTTCAACCCACTGACCTGCGACTTATCCGGCTCGCCGATGCGCTTTGGGACGAGAACGTTTCTCGATGTACATCCGCTCGTCCGCGGACTTCAGCACCTCGTCCGCCGTCATACCGCAGTGCGCCCACCCGATCCCGAAGCTGGCGCCCACCCGGACGGCACGGCCATCGACCCTGATGGGCGGGATGATCGCGTTCCGCAGCCGGACGGCGAGGTCCTGCGCGTCGGCCCGGCCGAGCCCGTCGGCGAGCACCACGAACTCGTCGCCGCCGAGCCGGGCGACCGTGTCACCGTCCCGGACGCCGTGCGTGAGCCGGCGCGCGACCTCGATGAGAACTGCGTCACCCGCGTTGTGCCCGAACCGGTCGTTGATCGACTTGAAGCCGTCGAGGTCGCAGAAGAGGACGGCGAGCCCCTTGGTGCCGTCGTCCGTCTCGCCCTCGGGCGCGATGGTGTGCACGTGGTGGTCGAAGGCGTCGTACGCCTCGGAACTGGGCCACGGGTCGAAGCCGTGCCCGTTCCCGTCGTAGGCGAGCTGGCCGCCGCCGTGTCCGTCCCCGTTGCCGTTCCCGTCGTACGGGCCGAGTTCGCCGCTCGGGAGCGCCCCCATGGCGGCCTGCTGCTGCCCGTGCGTGTACGCCGCGTCCAGGGACTCGATCGCGCCCGGGGGCAGCGCCAGCGGGCGCTGACAGAGGCGGGAGCTGAGCCGGGAGCGCAGCTCGGCCGAGTTCGGCAGGCCGGTGAGGGAGTCGTGGGAGGCGCGATGGGCGAGCTGGAGCTCGCGGCGCTTGCGGTCCTCTATGTCCTCGACGTGGGTGAGCAGAAACCGGGGGCCGTCGGCGGCGTCCGCGACCACGGAGTTGCGCAGTGACACCCAGACGTAGGTGTTGTCGCGGCGGCAGAGTCTCAGCTCGGCGCGGCCGCCCTCCGCCGAGGTCCGCAGCAGCGTGCCGATGTCCTCGGGGTGAACGAGGTCGGAGAAGGAGTAGCGGCGCATCGCGGACGCGGGGCGGCCGAGCAGCCGGCAGAGCGCGTCGTTGGTCCGCAGGATCCGGCCGTGCTGGTCGCCGCCCATCTCCGCGATGGCCATGCCGCTCGGCGCGTACTCGAAGGCCTGCCGGAAGCTCTCCTCGCTGGCCCGCAGCGCCTGCTGCTCCCGCTCAAGGCGGACAAGTGCGCGCTGCATATTCGCTCGTAGACGCGCGTTACTGATGGCGATGGCGCCCTGGAACGCGTACATCTGAAGCGCCTCACGCCCCCACGCGCCCGGCCGCCGCCCGTTGCGCGGCCGGTCCACGGACAGGACGCCGATCAGCTCGCCGCAGCCGTTGCCGGAGACACCGGGGGTGTACATCGGCGCGAAGAGGCGGTCGGCGGGGTGCCACTCGTCCTCGAAGCGGGGCTCGGGACCGTCGGTGTACCACTGCGGTACGTCGTCCTCGTCGAGGACCCAGCCCTCGGTGTGGGGTATGAAGCGCAGGTCGCCCCAGGCCTCGCCCATGGTCAGCCGACGGTCCCAGGAGGCGCGGGAGCCGACGCGGCCGGTGATGAGGGCCTCGGCGGCGGAGTTGCCGGCGAACGCGGCGCACACGAGGTCGCCGTCCGGGCGTACGAGGTTGACACACGCAAGCTCGTAGCCGAGACCGGTCACCACTCCGTCCGCGACGGTCTGCAGCGTGTCCGCCAGGCTGCGGGCGGTGTTCATGTCCGCCATCACCGTGTGCAGTTGCCGCAGGGTCGCAAGACGGACGTAGGGCTCCGACTCGGTCTCCATTCGCCCTCCCCTCGAGACCTCGCAGCAACTCCAGGGTTCTCTTCGGCGTACCTGGTTTTCTTCGGCCTACCGCTTGGTAGCTTCTCGCCTAGCGTCCCAGTCACTGAATCACAGCGCGCTGCCCACTCGGTACACAGGGTCAACAAAATATGGCTCCTGTGACTCAAGTCACAGCGTAACGTGAACAATTGAGTGGAGTTTCTGCAGTTTCTCCGTGCGCCTATTGAGCGCATATTAGAGAACTGTGCAAGCGCTGTGCGCGGTTGTGACTGTTGCGTGCCGCGGGGGTGTCGCGGTAAGCGCTCCGGGCCGGTTGCCCGTCGGTTCGGTCGGCCGCCGGTCGGTCCGTAAGTGGGGCGCCCGTCGGCCGGTCGTCCGTCGGTGGTCCTAGGACTCGGCTCGGGCCGAGGACCGATGTGCGGCCCCGGGGTCGGAGACTAGCGTTTCGGCGTGCCGAACACTCCCCCTGCGGCTCCCCCTGTCGCTCCCGCCGCCGCTTCCCCCACCTCTCCCGTGCATGCTGAGGGGGTGAGCAACGACGAGTTCCGCGCCGCCATGTCCCGGCTGGCCGCGGGCGTGGTCCTGGTGACCGCGCACGAGCCCGCGCTGGACCCGGAAGGACCGGGCGGCGAGGACATCGGCATGACAGCGACCGCCTTCATGTCCGTATCCCTCGACCCGCCCCTGGTCATGGTCAGCCTGCGCGACGGCTCCCGCATGGACGACCTGCTCGCCGAACAGCCCCTGTGGGCCGTCTCCGTGCTCTCCGAGAGCCAGCGTCACATCGCGGGCCGCTTCGCCATGAAGGGCCGCATCAGCGACCGCCTCCTCTTCGAGGACATCCCGTACGTACGCGGAGAGGCGTCCGGCGCGCTACTGGTGGGCGGCTCCTTGGCGACCCTGGAGGTCCGCACGGAGCAGCGGGTGCCCGCCGGGGACCACACCCTCGTCATCGGCCGCGTACTGACGACGACGGTGCCGAGCGCGGACGGGGGCCCGCTGACGCATTTCAAGGGCAAGTACCGGCAGTTGGGCTGAGCCCCCATCGACTGAACCCTGTCGACTAGCGACTAGCGACTGCCGGCCGGGGGCCTTACCCCCAGTCGCGCCCGTTGCGCCCGCGCTTGGTGTCGGAACGCTGCTTCTTCTCGCGCAGCCGCCGCTCGTTGATCCCGCGAGGGATGCGGGTCGCCCGGCGGGGCTTGGGCGGGGGCGCGGAAGCCTCGGCGAGGAGGGAGGCCAGCCGTACGGCGGCGGTCTCCCGATTGCGCCACTGCGAGCGGTGCTCGGAGGCGCGGACGGTGATGACCCCGTCGACGAGCCGCCCGGCGAGCCTGTCGAGGGCGCGCTCCTTCCAGACGGGCGGCAGCGCGTTGGTCTTCGCGAGATCGAACCCGAGCTCCACCTGTGTGTCGCTGGTGTTCACGTGCTGTCCGCCGGGCCCGCCGGAGCGCGAGAAACGCCACATGAGCTCGGCCTCAGGGAGGGAGACGGAGCCGCGAATGACGTAAGGACCGGACATGAGGTACATGGTCGCGCGGATGTCCGGTCCACGTCACCAGGTTTTCAGCGGCACCTGGTCTCCAATGGTCCCCAAGGTAAAGAAAGTAAAGCGGCAGGAACCTTCGGTACCCCTCGTGGCGTTCATACAGGTAGCTGTAGCTTCGTGCCCGTACGAAGCCCAAACGTACGAGCACGGTGCGCGTACGCAATGAGGGAAGGGACTCCCAACAATGGCTGTAAGCCTGTCCAAGGGTGGCAACGTCTCGCTCACCAAGGAGGCTCCGGGCCTGACCGCCGTCACCGTGGGCCTCGGCTGGGACGTCCGCTCCACCACGGGTACCGAGTTCGACCTCGACGCCTCGGCGATCGCGGTGAACCCCGAGGGCAAGGTCTACTCGGACAACCACTTCATCTTCTTCAACAACAAGGAGACCCCGGACAAGTCCATCGTCCACACCGGCGACAACCGCACGGGCGAGGGCGCGGGCGACGACGAGGCGATCAACGTCAACCTGGCGGCTCTCCCCGCCGACATCGACAAGATCGTCTTCCCGGTCTCCATCTACGACGCGGAAACCCGCTCGCAGAACTTCGGCCAGGTCCGCAACGCCTACATCCGCATCGTCAACCAGGCCGGCGGCGTCGAGATCGCCCGCTACGACCTGTCGGAAGACGCCGCCACCGAGACCGCCATGGTCTTCGGCGAGCTCTACCGCAACGGCGCCGAGTGGAAGTTCCGCGCGGTCGGCCAGGGCTACGCGTCAGGCCTGACGGGCATCGCCCAGGACTTCGGCGTGAACGTCTGACGTTCGCCCGCGGCACACCAGAGCGGTCAACGGCCGCCCGGCCGGGGAAGGTTCCCCGACCGGGCGGCCGTGCCGTTACCCACGCAATAATCTGCCCCGCATGATCCTCGAAGTTCTCCCAGCCGCCCCCGACATCCCGTCCCCCCTCCTCACCGAACTCACCGCCCTCTACGCCTCCAACCGCGCCTTCCACGCCCTCAGCGGGGACTTCCCCGACCCGGACGACATCCGCCCGGAGCAGGTCGCGGCGGCGCTGGCCGAGGAGTTGGCGAACCCGGACGTGGAGGTTCTGCTGGCTCGTGGGAGCGTCGGGGGGCGGCTCGTCGGGGTCGTGATCACGCTCGCGCAGCACCCCGATCCGGCCGATCCGGATCCCTGGATCGGTCTGCTCCTCGTGGATGGGGGCGAGCAACGCCGGGGGTACGGGCGGGAGTTGGTGGGGCTCGTCGAGGGTCGGCTCCGGGGTGCGGGGCGGGTCGGCGTGCGGCTTGCCGTTCTTGACAGCAACCCCAGCGGGCTCGCGTTCTGGACCGCGCTCGGGTACGAGGTCATCGGGCGGCGTGAGGACCGGCAACTCCGGCGGCCCTGCGCGGTGTTGCGCAAAACGCTGCGGACGCCGCGTCCGGCGGCACGCGTCGCCGTTCTCGATCCCGACGGCTCGGTCTTCCTCTTCCAGTACGACAACGACGAGGTGGGCATCCACTGGGCCACGCCCGGCGGAGGGCTCGAACCCGGGGAGAGCCCGCGGGAGGGCGCCCTGCGGGAGCTGCGCGAGGAGACCGGGTGGACCGACCTGGAGCCGGGGGCCCTGCTCTGCGCCTGGGAGCACGACTTCAACCGGGCCGGAGTTCCCGTACGCCAGCACGATCACATCTACGTGGCACGCGGACCACGCCGCGAGCCTGTCGGCGACCATCTCGGCGTCTCGCACGCCGAGGAGGGGATCCTCGGCTGGCACTGGTGGACCCCGCAAGAACTGGCCGCCTCGCCCGAGCCCATCTGGCCGCCCCAACTACCTTCACTGCTCGCCGGGTTGGACGATTCCACCACATCCGGCTGAGAGGGCCGCTCACGGCTTCGCCGGCTTCCCCTCCCCGTACAGCCAGTCCTTCCAGATCGCGCCGAAGTCGGCGTCCGGCGCGGACTTCTCGACGTACGCCGTGAAGTCGGCGGTGTCCGCGTTGCCGTGGCGGTGGGCGGCGGCCCAGCCGCCGATGATGTCGTGGAAGGTGTCGTCGCCGACGGTCTGCCGGATCTTGTGGAGGACCATCGCGCCGCGTTCGTAGACGGGGCTGTCGGAGAGGTGCGCGGCGCTGGAGGGCTTGGCGGGCGGGAAAGCCCAGACCGCCTCGTTGAGCTCCGGGTCGTCGTAGTAGTCGCCCTTGTAGAGGGAGTTGAAGATCTCGTCGGCGGTGTCGCCGTCGTGGTCCTCCTGCCACAGCCACTCCGCGTACGTGGCGAAGCCCTCGTTGAGCCACATGTCCCGCCAGGTCCTGGGGGTGACGGAGTCGCCGTACCACTGGTGGGCCAGTTCGTGGACGAGGAACTCGGTGTCCGGGGCGCCGGGGAAGACCGGGCGGTTCTGGGTCTCCAGGGCGTAGCCCGCGTCCTCCTCGCGGTCGACGATCGCACCCGTCGAGGAGAAGGGGTACGGGCCGAAGTTGGCCTCCTCCCACTCCATGACCTCGGGGATGCTCGCGAGCACCTGCTTGCTCGCCTCGGCCTGCGTCGGATCGACGGCGACGATCACCGGCAGGCCGTTCTTCGTCGTGGAGCGGGTGATGTCGTACCGGCCGATCGCGACCGTCGCCACATAGCTCGCCATCGGTTCGGCGATGTGCCAGGTGGCGGTCGTACGGCCGTTCAGCGTCGTCTCGTCCTTCAACTCGCCGTTGGAGACGGCCCGCAGGCCCTCGGGGACGGTGACCTTGATGTCGTACGACGCCTTGTCGGAGGGGTGGTGGTTGCCGGGGAACCATGTCATCGAACCGGTGGGTTCGCCGAGCGCGAGGGCGCCGTCCGCCGTGCGCAGCCAGCCCTCCTCCGAGCCGTCGGGGTCGGTGAGAGTCTCGGGGGTGCCGGAGTAGCGGACCGTCGTGCGGAAGGTGTCGCCCTTGTCGAGATCGTCGTGCGGGCGCACGGTGAGTTCGTGGCCTGCGCGGTTCCAGCGGGCGTCCGCACCCTCCCCCTCGCTTCCGACGGTGACCTCGTCGACGTCCAGCCCCTCCAGGTCGAGGTTGAAAGCGCTGAGGTCCTGGGTGGCCTTGGCCGTGATCTCCGCCGTCCCGTTCAAGCGCTTGGTCGCCGGGTCGTAGGAGAGGGTCAGGCCGTAGTGCGTGACGTCGTAGCCGCCGTTGCCCAGCTTCGGGAAGTACGGGTCGCGTACGCCTGAGGCACCGGGCTTGCCCTGCACGCCCCCGCTGCACGCGGTGAGCACCAGGGTGATGGCCAGGGCAAAGGGCACGGCGGAGGGCAAGGCGGCGGAGGGTCGGGGCACGTCCGCGATCCTACGAGGGCGTGACACCATCACCAACGTGCTCGACATCGGCTACGCCCTCTCCAACCGCTTTCCCGACCCCCCGCAGACCGACTACCGCCGGGCGGACGTCCACGCGCTGCGTCACGACCTGTTCTGCGGGGACGTCTATCTCGCCGACACCAAGGCGGACCGGGAACTGTCCACAGCCTGGGGATGGGTGCCGGTGCTGGACTTCGCGTGGGCGCTGTGCGACATCGTGGAGCAGCTCGACCGGGATCCGCGCGGGAGTCGGGCCTCGCGGCCGCAGCGTGCGGAGCTCGACTTCACGGAGTCGACGGACCGGATGCTCTTCGAGCGGCGGTTCGGGTGGGTGGATGTCGAGGCGGACTGGATGCGGGTCGAGGAGCCGGCGCTCACCTTCTCCCACGCCGAGCTTCGGCGTGAGGCGCGCGACTTCCTGCACGATCTGATCGCCGACCTTGTCGATCTCCACGAGGGGCTCCGCGACAATCCGGCGGTGTGGACGCTGGAGGCTCGGTTTCCTCGGGTGGCGTGAGGGCGGGGCCGGCGTGGGAGTTTTTTCGCCCCCTCCGCCCCTGCCCGTCCCTTGTTCCTGGGGGCTGCCGCCCCCAGACCCCCGCACCGCGCTGAACGCGCTCGTC